>NZ_CAWNNO010000003.1:0-102222 GCF_963876085.1 Synechococcus sp. BDU 130192
GATGCCAATAATCCACCGTGGCAAAAGGGCATCTACGGCACTGGTACAAAAGAAGATCCTTTCCGCGATTATCCCGACGCGAAGAATCCACCATGGCAACAAAACATTACTGGAAGCGGTACGAGAAATGATCCCGTTCGCAATGTGAACATCCCACCTGGACAGAATTTTCCAGCTTCACCGGGCCAAGGGCCAGGCGTACCGAAGCAACCTGGGATGCCAAATGCACCTTTTTATAATCCTAATAGTTGGGTTCCTGTAAATCCGGATGCACCTTTTGACCCACGGGTAAATCAATGGATTGGGTCGCGGGAAGTATATTCCAATGATTGGGAAGTAACGCCCGATGGAAAATTTGTCACCCTTAAAGATAATCCGCTATTTGTCATTCCGATTTCTCAAATTACGGGAGATTCTGGGGATGACTGGGCGACGATTTTTAGTACCCCAGTTCCAAGCGCAGATCATGATCAATATGTTGAAGGTATTGTTGATACGGCTTTGATCATTGATAGTCTTGAGGCGTTAACGGGTGATTCTGAGATCCGCCCATTGACAAGATCGGGCTGGAACCAGCTTTCTGATGCGGACAAACAGCAAACCCTACAATACATTGCGAATTTATGTGGCCATAAATTGGGAGTAGGGCCGGTACAGGTCGATTTCGGTTCTGGCCTAAAGGATGCTAATGGCAATATGGTTCATGCCCACTTCGATCCAAATACAGGGCGAGTTGTGTTTAACACTGACTCATACATGTATAAAAATCCTCAACAGGCGATCGCCACCATCGGCCACGAAGTGAAGCACGCTCAACAATGGGATCCGAATAACCCCATGGAAAACCCCACGGCCCGCCACGCCGCGACGACGAATGCCCAAAAATATACAGGCTCAGACACCGATCCAGTGATTTATGCGGGTCAATATAACGAAAATGATGCTGAATCCTTTGGTAACCGTTTGGGCAATGCCCTGAGTAAAGAAGCCTACAAGAAAGAGTTAGCCAGCATTAAAGATGTCTGGGATCAACTGAAGGGAGGCGCAGAACAGGCACCAAAAAATCAACCACCAAAATCCTGGGTACGGGAGAAAACGCTCATGGATTTTGTCAGTAAGGCAAATCCCCAGCAACGGCAGCAAATTTATAACCTTGTTAAATCCGGTGCTTTAAAAGTTAAAGATGATTGGGGGCGAGAGGTATGGTAACGCCACAAGAACATCCGTTATTACCCTTAGCAACGGCGATCGCCAATTTAGGCTATCAACCAACGTCGTTACTCTGGAATGCAACCCAACGCATGGCCCAGGTACCGGGTTTAGCCCAGGATCTCTTGGCCTATGTAAAAGCAGGTTCACCGCCTCCAGATTTTTCCCAGCAACAACCCGCCATCTTATTTAAGCCTTTACCAGGTGGCTATAGTGTTGCAACTTTAATTCGGGATTATCAGTTTCAGGCCATTGGTGCTTTTTTGATCGCTGTAGAACTCAGTCTGCGGCCCGACCAAGGGAAAGCTTTGTTAAATTATTTTCTGCACCGGGGTTATTGGCGTACAAATACCGATGGTTCAAGGGATCTGATCTTTCCCCCGCTCACAGAACAACTGCCCCAATGTCCCCAATGCCGTAGCCGCTGGTTTGAAGATCTGCCCCGATGCCCAAACTGTGGCCTTGTGCGTCGTCATGTCACCGTTGAGGATGGCCCCTTACCCTTGGAGGAATTGGCGACAATGACGCAAACTCAATCTGTTGATCAAAAAGTTCCAGCGGCGATCGCCCCTAACCATCCCATTCCCCCGACGAGCGTGAATCGACGCTGTGCCCAATGTCATCATCTTTTATCCCAAAACAGTCATTTTTGTCCCCATTGTGGTGCCGTTGTTGCGGTGGCTGCTGCACCTATTGAGCATCCTTCAGCTTGTCCGAAATGTGGCCATCTAGCCCGCCCTGGTGCAAAATTCTGTAGTCATTGCGGTCTGAATTTAAACTAACTCTCGTCTCTACACATCCCTGGGACTCATCTCCTAACGATAGAGGGTAAAAATCCTCTCATCTATCATTCATTACAATTCATTATTACTTCTTAAGTACTGTCGTATTGTTAAAGATGGAGTCTCTATTTTTTTAGACGACTCTTAAGTAAAGAAAATCTGGAGAAAAATTATTGTGGATACCGCAGTTCGTAAGGTGACAGGTCAATGCCGTTGTGGACAGGTGAAATTTGAGGTTACGTCAGAACCATTGATTACAATGGCTTGTCATTGTGTGGGGTGTCAGAAAATGACTGCAAGTGCGTTTAGCCTGAGTGCATTATTTCCGAGCGCTACCTTTTCAGTCACCTCTGGTGTACCTGTTATTGGTGGACTGCATGGGAACACGCGTCATTACTTTTGCGGATATTGCATGAGTTGGCTATTTACACGGCCTGAAGGTTTGGATGATTTTGTCAATGTCCGCTCCACGATGCTAGATCACCCTCAAAACTACAAGCCATTTATGGAAACCTATACGGATGAGAAGCTAGAGTGGGCTACGACAGGTGCAAAGCGTAGTTTTAAAAAGCTCCCACTTCCAGAGGAATACCCAGCGTTAATCCAGGAATACGCCAACAAATAGCAGCGGCTACAAAATTGAGAAATGTACAGTGCAACACATAAATTCCACCATACTTAATCGATATTCAAAGTGTCAGACATATTAGATACAAAGATCTCTGAGAAGATAGCGAGGAAGTGATTTACCGATGAGGCGATCGCCATGTTGCATCACGAAAGTCTGCGGTAATATCCTGATAAGCCTGGTTTGTTGTGTGGCAGGTGCGGCGTACCCTCTAGTTCAACCATAAAAACCAAAAAGTAAAGCCCACGGAGAGGAAATATGTCATGGCAGACCAAACATTTAAGACGTCGCCACAAATCTACGCGCGGGCAGTAGGGGTGTTGTATCTGATCATCATCGTTCTCGGACTTTTTAGCGAAATATTTGTGCGATCGCCACTTATTGCTCCAGGAGATGCAGCGACAACTGCCAGCAACATCATGGCAGCAGAGCCGCTTTTCCGGGTTGGATTTCTAGCCGACTCAATCATGTGCCTGAGTGATGTGGCCGTGGCTGTATTACTGTTCGTACTTCTGCGGCCAGTTAATAAAATACTTGCTCTGATTGCCCTATGTTTCCGCGTGACCCAGACAGCAGTAATTGCCCTTAGTCTCCTCAACTATTACGCAGCCATACTTCTTTTGAAAGGTTCAAATTATACTGCGGCATTCGATATCGCTCAACTCAATTCACTTTCATCACTATTTCTTGATCTTCATAGCTATGGGTATGATCTCGGCCTGATTTTGTTTGGGGTTCATTGTCTCGTTCTCGGTTACTTAATTGCCAAGTCGCTATATATGCCCAGGGTGCTTGGATACTTAGTCATGGCTGCGGGTGTCACTTATTTGATCGGGAGTTATACACGGTTTTTGTTTCCGGACTTCGTCGAAGCTATCGCGCCGATTTATCTGGTGACGATTATTTCAGAACTCTCCCTATGTCTGTGGTTGCTGATTAAGGGAGTGAATCCAGAACAGTGGCAAGAAAAAGCAGAAAGTGTTGGTTTGCTATAAAAAAATATATTTTTTGAATGGGACAGATTACTTCATTGTTCGTTAGAAAAGTTGTCGGAGTCGTTGAAGATGCCCTCGACAAAGATGACCTCTTGAAATCGCTCGGTATTGATCCAGATAGCGCCGCTGATCCCTCCCAGATGGTTTCTGATACGGATTACTATTCCTTTCTAGAAAAGATTGCCATAGCCGAAAGTAATGGTACAACTTTGCCACTGCGAGCGGGGACAGCAATGCGTTGTGATGATTATGGTGCTTTTGGCCTGGCCTGGAAGTCAGCCACAAATCTGGGCGGCTCCTATGAACGGGCAGAACGTTATGCTCGTGTGCTGACGAGCGTTTCGACCTATACAGTTGAGCGAGTAGACCAAGGCGCATTTATACACTTACACCGAATGGGCGATCGCCGTCTGGGGATGCGACTTTCCAATGAAGCGACAATTGCCAGTATTGTCTCAATTAGCCGGCAAGTCTCTACCAAGCCCTTCACACCGCTAGCCGTTTACTTCAAGCACCAAGCCCCTAAACGCATCAGAGAACATCAAGCCTATTTTGGCTGTCCAATGCACTTCGATGCAGACCGAGACGCATTATTAGTTTCCAATGAGTCGTTGCGAACCCCCAACCAGCTTGGCGACAAAAGTATTTCCCAATTTTTTGATACCCATCTTGAGACTGAACTCTCTAAACTAGCAGACCCCCATTCCCTCGAACACCAGGTGCGTATTTACGTTTCTCGATGCCTGAGTGAAGGTGTGCCAACGATCTCTGATGTTGCCGAGCACTTCACCATAAGCGGACGCACCTTACAGCGCCGACTCTCAGAGCTAGGTTACTCCTACCAAACGCTGGTGGATGAGTCACGGCGTCAGTTGGCAGAACGGCTTTTACATCAGACTGATTATTCTCTAGCAGAAATCGCTTTCATGACGGGCTTTTCTGAGCAAAGTGCTTTTACACGAGCTTTTAAGCGCTGGGCTGGACAGACACCACGTTCTTTCCGTCTCAATTTCCAGACCAAACCAAATTAAGCCGAACTTGGCGCACTCAGTCAAAATTTCGGCAGCAACTGTCAAGAAATTCCCTAGTTGGACTTTTTATAGTGGGCTTACAGTTCACCCAACAAAGGGAAGCAAACCATGAACACTATTCAACATCAAGCTTATAATTCAAACGGATTAACCCTTGTCCTTGGTGGCACCGGCAAGACAGGACGACGGATTGTTACTGCGCTAGAAGCAAAGGGCATACCGACCCGGATCGGTTCACGCTCAGCCACACCAGCCTTCGATTGGCACCATGAAACTAGCTGGGATGCCTGTCTTAAAAATGTGGCAGCAGTTTACATCAACTATGCGCCAGATCTAGCCATGCCGGGAGCGACGGATGCTATTCAGGCTTTTGTTGATCGCGCTAAAGGTCATGGTGTTAAACGCTTGGTACTCCTGTCGGGTCGAGGCGAAATCGAAGCCCAAGCCTGTGAACAGATTGTGCAAGAGAGTGGTCTTGATTGGACAATCATCCGAGCCAGTTGGTTTAATCAAAATTTCTCAGAGGGTGCGTTCCTCGAAATGGTCACGGCTGGACAAATCACTCTCCCAGCGGGTGATATTTCTGAGCCTTTTGTAGATGTCGATGATATTGCCGAGGTTGCTGTCGCTGCCCTGACAGAAACGGGGCATACCGGAGAAATTTACGAAGTCACTGGCCCTCGCTTAATGACCTTTGCTGATATTGCGGCTGAGTTGTCAAATGCCAGCGGCTGTGAGATTACCTATGTGCCAGTTCCCCACGATGCTTTTGTGGCTGGTATCAAAGAATCTGGCGCCCCCAAAGAAGTGGTTTGGATGCTGGACTATCTTTTTAACACTGTGCTTGATGGCCGCAATGCCTATCTCACCGATGGCATTCAGCGTGCCTTAGGACGTTCACCCAAGGATTTTGCTGATTATGCTAGCGAGATTGCTACCACTGGCCTATGGCAACCAGTAACCCTGTAGAAAAACACGAGAAGTTTGAGGCAGGACGCAGAAGTTAGAAATTGTTACCAATATTTTTGTGCGTCCTGTTTAAACCGATAAAACTGGTCGGCCGCTAACCCTAGGGAATACATCATCAGGCTGTTGCTCGAAACCCCGACCACTGTACCCACCAGGGGAATCATTTCGAGAAAACTTAGGCCTGTTTTGAGACCATTGCCGCCGAGGGACAAGCCAAAAATTGCCAGAATTTCTGCCCGGCGACGGGGATCCTGGAGATTCAGCCCATGGAGGCCAGAAATTTGATAAACCATCTCCGCCTGGAGTCTTGTCATACTTGCCAACTCCCAGCCAAATAATGCCAGGGCCAAAGGGGGTAAAAGATTGGCCACAAACCCTAATTTGGCAGCTTCTAGACTTTTTGCTTGGATAACTCGCTGGGTTAGTTGGGTTGAATTTTCGTTGGGATAAGCCTGTTTTAACCGCTGAATCTCAGCCTGAACCATTGCCACATCCACATCTCCGACAATTGCTGCTAGCCAACCAAAGCCAAAGATTTTCTGAATTGTTTTAAAAATAGGATTGTTGGCGATCGCCGCCAGATTTTGCCCTGTATTAGCAGTGAAAGTTTCAATGAAATCGTGAAGATCTTTTTGGCGGGCTTTGGAATCGAAGGGATTAGTCGGCATAAACTCCCAAATCACTTACAGGCTAATAGTCGTTTCTTTACCGTAACAAGTTGCTCCCCAATCAACCTCTGTAAAGAGAAGCAGTTTGATGCTGATTACCTATGCATAGAATGCTAGAAAAAATTGTCTGGAGGTCGTGAAAGAGCTTTGATGGGGCTAGGAGCAAGCTTGACGTAGGCCAGTCTTCAAGCCATGGTGGGGAAAATAGTTATTGTTCACAGTATCCTTTAGGATATGGGTAGCTTCCCTAAAATGCTTTCTCCTGTTTTTGCTGGACTTTCCATGTAGAAAGCTTTTTAGAGCTTGTGTTTGTCAAGCGGCTTAAGTTGACAATGCCGTTTAGCCCCATCCATATTTTGGATTGCTGAAAGTCAGTATATTTTTACCATTACTAACACTCATCAACTTTTTTAAAATGCCTTTAAAAACTAGCTCTACCGCTGTTACAACGCCAGCAGACAAAGCAGGGCTAGGTATGTTCGGTGGGGTCTTTACCCCTTCGCTGCTGACTATTTTGGGGGTGATTATGTACCTCCGCTTTGGTTGGGTGGTTGGCAATGTCGGCCTTTTTGGCACATGGCTGATTGTCACGATGGCTGTGAGCATTACCTTTCTGACGACATTATCAATTTGTGCGATCGCCACTGATCGGGTCGTGCGAACTGGTGGCGCTTATTTTATGATTAGCCGCTCCCTAGGCATCGAGACCGGAGGAGCCGTAGGGATTCCCCTCTACTTTGCCCAGGCTTTGTCAGTTGCACTCTATACCATTGGATTTGCCGAAAGCGTTGTCAATGCCTTTGGCCGCTTCAACCAGACTTACATTGCCCTAATTGTCACCATTCTTGTGGCAGTATTAGCAATTACCTCAGCCGAAATTGCCATCAAAGCCCAGTACTTCATCATGGCGATCATCGCCTTATCGCTTGTTTCCCTAGCTTTCGGTTCACCACTAGAAGCAACTCAGCTAGAACCCTGGGGTACGGATAGTGGCGAATCTTTCTGGACAGTTTTTGCCGTCTTTTTCCCAGCCGTGACCGGAATTATGGCCGGGGTTAATATGTCCGGCGATCTTAAAGAACCGACAAAGGCAATTCCTACAGGTACATTGGCAGCTGTCGGCGTTGGTTACTTGATCTATATGGCTCTGCCTTTTTTTCTTGCCACTCGAGCCGATGCCAGTACGTTAGTTGAAAATCCCCTAATTATGCAGCAGATCGCCTTTTGGGGGCCATCAATTCTGTTAGGCATTTGGGGAGCGACATTATCGAGTGCTATCGGTAGCATTTTAGGTGCCCCCCGGATTTTGCAAGCCTTGGCAAGGGACCGCGTCTTACCGCGATGGCTAAGCTTCCTAGGCAAAGGCAGTGGTCCTAATAACGAACCACGCATCGGCACGGCGATCACCTTAGGGATCGTCACAGTAGCGGTCATGGTGGGTGATTTAAACTTAATCGCACCAGTGCTGAGTATGTTTTTTCTCACAACCTACCTAGTACTCAACATTGCCGCTGGCGTTGAAGGATTTCTTGATAGTCCCTCTTTTCGCCCTTTATTTGCAGTACATTGGTCTTTCTCATTGCTTGGGGCTCTCGGATGTTTAGCGGTTATGTTTTTAATTAATCCAGTGGCGACCATCGTTGCTGGGTTAATTGTTGCGATGATCTTTTTGTGGATTCAGCGACGGGAGTTAAAGAGTACTTGGGGAGATGCCCGCCGCGGTATTTGGATGATGCTGTTGAGAACAAGCTTATTTCAACTGGGTCATCACCCCGATCCGAGAACATGGCGGCCCCATATGTTAGTCCTTTCCGGTGCACCAACGCGGCGTTGGGGATTAATCGAATTAGCAGATGGATTAAATCGCAATCGGGGCCTGTTTACCATTGCAAGTATTTTGCCGATGGATTCTCGCAGTATCCGCCAACAGCAGCAAATGGAAAAGAGCATTAATGATTATCTGCAAGAGCGAAATATACAGGCATTGGTCAGGGTCTTGACCGCCCAAGATCCATTTGTGGGCGTTGAGCGGCTTGTTGAAATTTATGGCCTTGGCCCCATCGTGCCTGATACAGTCCTCCTTGGTAATAATGAAACCCCCGAAAATCGCAGTAGCTATTGTCAGCTTATCCATGCACTGCATCGCGCTGAGCGTAATGTGATTATCTATCGAGAGAAATCTCAGCCCGAAAGTAAGCAGCATCATCAAATTGATGTTTGGTGGGGAGGTTTGCACGCTAATGGTGCACTCATGATGATCTTGGCAGAGCTACTACGGGATAGTATGGAATGGCGTAGCGCTCAAATTTATTTGAAGCTAGTGGTGCCGGATCAATCAGCCGCAGCAACTGCCAAACAAAATATTAATGTCCTGGTGCAAACGCTTCGCATTGATGCAGAGATTTGTATCTTGGTGGCAGAAGGTCGATCATTTGATGAGATTTTGTCTGAGTCTTCGCGTAATGCAGATCAAGTCATCCTCGGTATCGCAGAACCGAACGAGAATTTTTGTGATTACTATGCCTCCATTGAAGAGAGAATCCATGATCTACCATCTACAATGTTGGTTCTTGCTGCACCAAGCTTCGCCTTTGCTGAAGTCCTAAAAAAGTAGTACTTATTTTTTTCGATCCAACTTCAAATCCTGCTGTATCAAAAAATCTGCACTTCATGACTCTGTAATGGGCATTAGGTCGTTCACAATAAGGGTGTTCCGCAGCTCTCGCTACCCATGGATATTATTTTAGCTCTTTGTATTGGCGTTACTCTCAGTGCTGCTGCTGGCTTTCGTATTTTCATTCCCCCGCTAATACTCAGTGGGATGGCGATCTTCGGCGATCTATCCCTCGGTGAAGATTTTGTCTGGTTGGGAACTTACCCAGCCTTTTTTGCTTTTGGAATAGCGACGATCGTTGAAATACTTGCTTACTACATTCCTGTTGTTGACAATTTATTAGATGGGATTGAGATTCCTTTGGCGATCGCTGTTGGTACTCTTTTAACTTCTGCCAGCCTGGGGCAGCTAACTGAACTGGAACCGTTACTCCAATGGACTTTAGCAATTCTTGCAGGTGGAAGTACTGCCGGTACCATTGAAACTTTTACGGCGGTAACGCGAGGCGCTTCAACTACGGCTACTGGCGGCATTGCTAATCCAGTGGTGTCAACGGTCGAGGCTCTTAGTGCTGGAGTTTTATCTTTACTGGCACTATTTGTGCCGTTCCTGGCAATAGCAATTGTTGTTGGGGTTCTGGGAGTTGCGCTACAGCGACTATTTCGTGTTTTTGTTCGAAAATCTAGATCTTAGTGATCTCAGAGCAATTGATTATGAGATTGCTGAGGAAAACAATCTTGCAATTTTTGACCAGACAATATTTCTGATAATGTGCCCAAGCTGTTAAATGACCTGACTGCCATTGGTCATCAAGGCCCAGTCTTTGAAAAGGTTGCAGTGAATCCTTACGGAGCCTGTTTTGGCAGGAGCAACTATTTATTGTAGGTTTGGCGGTCTCTTCGTGTTTTCTTTTTATTTATGCTTGCGAAATTTGTATACTTGCCAGATTGTCAAGTCATAGCGCAAGAAAATTAACATTACGTTACAATACAATCAAGGTGATAGCGTCAGTGCCCCATAAAAAATCGAGGATAACAATCTTCGCCGCGAAGACTAAAACTTACTCAATATTCACGGCGATCGCCTTTACTGATAGCTACTGGTTTACGTACTCATGTTTCCTAACCTCCTCAATGCAACCCAAGAATACTGGCGCAAGCTAGACGCCCTGGAAGCAAGGTATCAACAGGGTGAAATTTCATTACAAGAAGTTAATGCAGAGGTGACCAGACTAATACGAGAATTAGGAAATGAGCGACGCCGCAGCCTACACAATTTCAAGAATATGCTGCAGGGGTGGTTTAGTCAGCAAAAGGAATTTGTTTACGGGTTAATCCTGTTGGCAGTTGTAACCTATGGCTGGGTCATTTCAACGACACAGTTCTCTTAGCTCGACTTTATCCATTGAAAGAAGTGAGGAAACGGTAGCAAGATCAGAGTAGAAGATTCGCAGAGGTTCTGAGGCAATGCTACCGGGGGCGAGGGAGCCAAATTCTGGTTATCAGTGCTCAATGAAATCTACCATCGCGGGGTAGAGAACATTTGGGTAGTACTAAAGGGGTAATGATGAATTTTAGTGATGGATAAAATTCCACAGCAGTTCAATGTGATTAAATACACACCTGGAGAAAACTAAGTGGCTATGTCCACATTTTTGATGGTGTATTGAGATAGAGACCGCAACAAACCCATCATTACCTTTTAGGTTTCACCTAATTGCGTAAGCAAAAAGCACTAGCACAACAAAAGCCAGATGTTACTTAAGAACAAGGAATAAAGCCAAACTCAATACGGTAAATGACATCCTCTAAAGTCACATCCACCGTATCAATGCCCATAGAAGTAACTTCATCACCGGAACGGGGTCCCCAAGCACTAATGTTAGTGTTAATACCAAAGTTTGTTGTAACCGGTCGAGTGCAAGCATTAACCGCTGAAAGGGCAATATCGACATTACGTTCAAAATCGCTTTGAAAGCCTGGGCCAAAGTTGCTACGGTCAACCCACCCGCCACTTGCACCGAAACTCGCAAAGGTATTCAACGTACTACGTGCCCCTGATACATTAGGAATATTGGCATAACCTAAATAGCGGAGATTCACTGGTTGTACTGTGTAACCGCTAGGAACATCGAGCTTCATACGAATGTTGCAAGAAGCCCGTTTAAATTCCCGTCGGGCCGCTTCGGTATACATTTCACTAAAAATAATTGAAACCGAATTCCCATTCACAATCCCAAAAGCACTGCCAGGAGGACAGCCACTACCATTTACAATGACTGGTACACGTTTAAAGGCAAACCCTTCTTCTGCCTTGACGGCTTGAACATTCGCAGTGACTATACCCGAAGCAGCCAATAGACCTAAAAAAGCGTGTTCTAACTTCATTTCAATTACCTCATTAATGATGCAGTTTCCAATTCGTTTTTCTAGATTTAAAGTTCTAGATTTCAAGAAAGTCAAAAGTTCGCCAAAAGATTTGACGCAGCTATTTATTAACTGGTGATGGTGTATTAATGCTTTCTTTTTTGAAGAGGTATTGCAGATTGTGTTAGGGTATTTGACTAGATTGGTTATCAATTGTTTCCAATTTTTGGATTTATTTTACGGGAACAAAATTCAAGATTTTTAGTCGATCCAGACGCTGTTTTCAGAATCGCTCAAAATTAATATTTTTTTGCATCTAAATCCCAACTATATACCTCTCTTTTTTTCAGAGATATTAATAAGCCAATTAAGAATCTCCTGATACCTGAGTTTTAATTAATTGGCCAATATTTCAGCAAGCTCTAGGAATAGCACTAATTCGGAAGGAATATATCCATTGAATCTGAGAGGATACCTAAACAGCATCAAATACTATTGAGTCACTACCCTAAATCTCTTCATGTGGGGGACGAGACTGCATTGACTTAGCATTTAGGAGATTTTCCTAGCCTGGGGGAGCAAGGGGGGCTTTGCCAGCATTATTCCAAACCAACCCTAAGAAGAGTGAATAACTCTCCACAAAATAAGTCGACATCCAAATGCTTGAACCGTAGTGTAGAATATTCGAGAATGATTATCATTTTTTATTATGTCGATACCCCCACCTCGCCCAGAGTCTCCTTTAGCCACTGTTGTAAATATTTCTACTAAAGCCACAACCCCTGCTAAAACCACTGATGCTACGACTCCTGCTGAAGTAGCAATATATCGGCCCCGGCGACTACGACGGACTACTGCTTTACGCCGCATGGTGCGTGAAACGGCTTTGACGGTGAATGATTTTATTTATCCTCTATTTGTCATGGAGGGTGAAGGACAAAAAGCGGAAATCCCTTCGATGCCTGGCTGTTTTCGTTATTCTTTGGATTTGCTATTAGCTGAAGTGGCAACAGCTTATGACCTCGGCATTGGGGCGATCGCCCTTTTTCCGCTGATCCCTGATTACCAAAAAGACAATGCGGGTACCGAAAGCTATAATCCTGCCGGGTTAATTCCCAGGGCTATACGGGCGGTTAAAGAAGCCCTGCCCAATATGGTCGTTATCACAGATGTAGCCCTCGATCCTTATAGCAGTGAAGGTCACGACGGTATTGTCGAAGACGGAGAAATCCTCAATGACGAAACAGTCGCTGTCCTGGTCAAACAAGCCCTCATGCACGCAGAAGCAGGGGCTGATTTTGTGGCACCATCAGACATGATGGATGGTCGCGTAGGAGCGATTCGCCGCGCCCTCGATGCCGCAGGCTGGATTAATGTAGGGATTCTCGCCTATTCCGCTAAATATGCATCCGCTTACTATGGGCCATTTCGAGATGCCTTGGATTCGGCCCCTCAGTTTGGTGACAAAAAAACCTACCAAATGGACCCGGCCAATGGTCAAGAAGCCCTCAAAGAAGTGGAATTAGACATTCTCGAAGGGGCTGACATCGTGATGGTTAAACCGGCCTTAGCCTATTTGGATATTATCTATCGCATCAAACAACGGACAAATTTACCCGTCGCCGCCTACAACGTCAGTGGGGAATATGCCATGGTCAAAGCAGCGGCCAAACGGGGTTGGCTGGATGAACAAACCGTCATGCTAGAAACCTTGACCAGCATGAAACGGGCCGGGGCTGACTTGATTTTGACCTATTTCGCTAAGGAAGCGGCTATAGCTTTACAGCAAATGTAATTCGCTGATCTTCCCTACATCTAAAACCAGTCAGTCATCCTTCGGCGCGTTGCCGCATAAAACTTGCAGGGCGATCGCCCTCCGACAACCAACAAACCACTAATTGATAAAACTTGATCCCATGAATTTACCCATTTCCTTGACTGATATTCGCCAACAAACCATTAATACTGAAATCAAACCACCAGTTTCAGAAGCCGAAATGCAGGCAGCCGTGCGCACTTTATTACTCGGCTTAGGCGAAGATCCAGATCGTGAAGGGTTACGCGATACGCCGAAACGATTGGTCAAAGCCCTTAAATTTTTGACATCTGGCTACCATCAATCCCTTGATGAACTCCTCAATGGGGCCGTGTTCCATGAAAATACCAATGAAATGGTCTTAGTGCGAGATATTGATCTGTTTAGCTCTTGCGAACACCATATTTTGCCGATTTTAGGCCGCGCCCATGTGGCCTACATTCCAAATGGTAAGGTGATCGGCCTCTCTAAAATTGCCCGTATTTGTGAAATGTATGCCCGGCGTTTGCAAGTACAAGAACGCTTAACCCAACAAATTGCCGATGCCCTTCATGGATTATTACAACCCCAGGGAGTCGCTGTTGTGGTTGAGGCAACCCACATGTGCATGGTGATGCGTGGGGTCGAGAAACCAGGCTCTTGGACAGTAACCAGTTCAATGCAGGGCATATTTGCTGACAATGACGCCACTCGCCAAGAATTCATGGAGTTAATTCGCCATCGTCCTTCGTTCCACTAGAAAATATTGATTCCCCTGAGAATCTAAAAAAATCCCCCTAAATCGTCAAAATAAGGAAATTAAGGGGGAAATTTTGCTATTAGAGGGCAAAAAATCAACCAAATCCCGCTCTACCATAACGCACTGTCCGAAAGGTCACTTGGTCTGTATTGGGATTGTAGAGGGTGTAGGTGGCTTGCTTGGGGACTCGGCCCACACTGCCAACACCAACAATCAAACGGGCGGCAGTACCAACAGAGTCGCCAATAGTATAGTTCTGACTGATCGCAGTCTGGTCAAGGGTAGTGACTGTAGCCGCCAATTTTCCGGTGCTCACCTGATATTGGAAGGTTTGGCCCGATCGCCCGCAAAAAAGACGATTACTCCCCGTGCGGGACAGACGATCTAATAAAACCAAAGGAGAAATGTCCGGTGTGAGGGCTTCAAACACCGTCAGGCTACTGGCATGGAGCAAAAGACAGTCTAATTCTGCAAAGCCGAAGTGGAGTTGTCTAAACCATTGCACCGTTTCTAAGGGAACATGATCCCACAGTTGCTTGAGCATGGCACCACCTTTTTCTGCGAGAAAAGGATTTTCTTCGGGTTCTGCCGCTAAACCCCGCACAATGAGACATTGTTCTTCCCAAGCGCCCTTACAGACCTGGGGGATCAGTTCGCCTGGTTTCGGGTGACGGATGCGCTCTACAACGGCATTACCTGCCGAGGTTCCGTCAATTAGATCGCCTAGAATATATAGCTCTGTGACCTTGGGGGTTTGTCGCCGAATATCTTGGAGTACCGCTTCATAGGCCGCTAAATTCCCTTCGATACCGCTTAAAATTGCCCACTGCATCATCGTTATACTCCCCGTTCGCAAAGGTGGCTTGGATCGTCGGCCCGTTCGGCGAATTCCATCCCCTGAGCTAAGCGCCAGGCAAAAATCGGCGGTAATCCTTTTTCGATAATCGCCCCACAGGTTTTGTGATAGTCATATTCCACTTCCCGTAATGTCACCTGATCGCCATCGTAAATGACATAAGTTGCATTGGGGCGGCCATGGCGCGGCTCACCGACAGACCCAGCATTAACAATCCGTTTAACGGGGGCGGTAAATTCCTGCTCTGGGGCGATCGCCTTCCCGGAATTGGTGCGGACAGAAAATTTCAGAGAATGCTGATCGAGGGTGCGCACATAGGGCACATGGGTATGGCCACAAAACAGAATATCTGCCCCCGTACTCAAAACCCGCTCTAGGGCGAGGAAACCATCTAGTTCTGGCAGTAAATATTCATGCTGACTTTGGGGACTGCCGTGGGTAAAAGCCAGTTGATCCTGCTTGAGTACTTTTGGTAACTGGGCTAGATAGGTGCGGGTTTCGGGGTGAATTTCTTGGTCTGTCCATTGGTGGGCAACTTTACCCCGTTTTTCTGCGAGCAATGATGGATAACTGCATTCGCAGGCATTTAAGCCATCGACAATATCTTCATCCCAGCAGCCTTGGACAGTGGGAATATCCAGCGATCGCACGAGGGTCACCACTTCATTGGGGTAGGGGCCATAGCCGACCAAATCCCCTAAACAATAAATCTGGTCTACATTTTGGGCATCAATGTCCTTGAGCACCGTAGTCAGGGCTTCATAATTCCCGTGAATACAGGAAATAACGGCAATTTTCATGATTTTGAGAAGGTTTTATTAATTTTGTTAGACGTTTTAGCAGGCTAAATAAATTAGGCGTTTAATTTTAGGTATAGGCATACTGTTGTTTTGAGTCAGGTTGCTGCCGTTGTCGCCGTATTTGCCCTTGGTAATAAGCCAGTAATTCATCATTGAGACAGCAATCTGGGATGGTAGCAGCCATTTGTCGCCCATCGAGTTGAGTGCCGATCACTTCTAGGCCACTAAAGCGTTCGGGTCTACCTTCCAGCCAAAGCTCACAGGGAAGCTCGCGATAAAGACTATCTGCCATCCCTGCCACATAGTCGAGATAAAAAGCTCTGCCATCAATGATTTCGACAATGCCCTTGGCCCGCTGGATCTGGCCATAGGCCCCGGCGGTGAGTTCATCCCAAAAAATATTGAGGCTCGCCGGATCAAAGACCTGACCCCTCAGGGGCGATCGCCACACCTGAATTTCATTCGTCGGCAGCGGTAGGGGTACTTCAATCAATTGATCGGCCCAATCATGCCAAGGGGAACTGGCGATCTGCTCGGAGACAAAGGCCAATCGCTGACAGGGAAAACCAGCCTCTTCCAATGCTTTTAGCAATTCTTCCCCAGACGCTAAGGCCACATAAAAACCAAGCTCTAAGATGGCGATCGCCCCCTGTTCTACAGCGCGGATCAGTTCAATTTCCTGCCCTTCTTCTAAAAACTGCCAATGGGGAAATTCAAGGGCGAGACAATGGCGATCAATGGCACAGTCCACCGTCCGCGGTGCGAAATAGGTAACAGGCACCGTTTTCCCCTGGAATTGCTGCCGCAGCCATTGGGTTTTTCCGGAGCCCGCCAGACCGGCGATCGCCACGATAGCTGTTGTTGTCCAATCGATCATTATGTTTTCTTCCTGCTAGCGGACAAGCCAGCGCTTGGTTCAGTGATTTGTTATTATCAATATTTTGATAATAATTATCATTTTTATTTAAAGTCGTGAAAATGTCTATCCCCCCAAGAATTTCCGTCAAGGCGATGCAGCAGTGTGACATTGCAATTATTGGCGCAGGCGTCCAGGCCCTGACCTTGGTGCTTCATCTTTTAAAAAAACGTCCCCAGTGGCGTAAGCGAATTGTTGTTTTTGATCCCCATGGTTGTTGGTTGGCCCGCTGGTCTCACCAGTTTGCGGCCCAAGGAATTCCCCATTTGCGATCGCCGGCGGTACATCATCCCCACCCAGATCCCTTTGCCTTGCGCAGGTTTGCTGAGGGACGCCCCCATGAACTTTTTCCGCCCTATGATTTACCCAGCACCCAACTTTTTGAAGATTTTTGCCGAGAGGCGATCGCCGAATTTCAGTTAGACAAACGACTAATCGCCGCAGCAGTTACAGAGTTAATCCCTCCCCAGAGAGGTCAACGCAAATTTTGTTTAACCCTCGATAACGGCCAACAGTGGCAAGCCAAGCGGGTCGTTCTAGCGACGAACCAAACCCAACGACAGCTACCAGATTGGCTGGAACAGATCGAAGCTAGCTATCCATCTGATCGTCTTTGCCACAGTGATCGCGTTGATTTACGGAAGTTACATCTTCAGGGTGAAAAAATTGTCATTGTTGGTGGTGGTCTCTCCACAGGTCATCTCGCATTGGGGGCGATCGCCCGCCAAGCCCAGGTTACGATCGTTGCCCGTCGCCCTTTCCAGGAGAAACTTTTTGATGCCGATGCAGGTTGGTTAGGGCCGAAATATCTCAAGGGATTTGCCGCTGAAACCGATTGGCAAAAACGCCACCAAATGATTCTGGAAGCCCGTAATGGCGGTTCCCTTACGCCAGCGGTGATGACCCAGCTCCGCCGCGCCGAACGCCAGGACAAAGTTACCCTCAAGCCCAATTGCCAAATCCAAGCCGCCCATTGGCAAGGGAATCACTGGCAGTTGCACTGTGACAATGGGGAAATTCTCCAGGGCGATCGCCTCTGGTTAGCAACGGGGAGTCGCTTTGATGTCATGGCCGAACCCCTACTCACGAAGGTGATGGATCGCTATCCCCAACCAATCTTGAACGGTCTCCCTATTTTGGATGAATATTTACGCTGGCAAGGCTGTGATCTATTCCTCATGGGAGGATTAGCCGCCCTGCAACTTGGCCCCACCGCCCGCAATATCTCCGGGGCGCGTCTGGCTTGCGATCGCCTTGTCCCTGCCCTAACCAAGTCAAGTCTGCAACGCATTTACCAAGCGAATACCTGCTCTGGAGTTAGCGCCTAGCAATGTAGGTGTGAATGAAGAGTTTTTGAGAGTTTGCTCTAAGTTTAGAGACATAAAAGGCGATCGCGGTGGGATCATTACTTCAAAAGTACAAGTTACCCACCTAGCCTGCTGGAGTTTTTGTGTACTTTTGTTAAATTATGGCTGATCTATGACTTCGGCTAAATACTTCCAGGATACTTTGCTTTTCATCGCGCTAGCCCATCAATATTAAGCTGGCCTGTGCTGATCTTGGGCGAGCGCCTTTTCTTTTCCTGGAGAAGATCCTGTAGAATTAGAGAAATTTAAAAAAGATGAGGGTCGGCGAAAATCTGCTTCCACCAACCCAACAAAGAACTTTTTGCACCGGTTCTTAATGGGTACATTCTAGCAGCTTTTTTGCTGATTCTCCAACCCCCCCATCTGGAGAATAAAAAAAATGACTGCCTTTGCCATGATTACCGCCGATAGTGACTACCTCCTCAACCAAGTCAGTCGCTGCGCCGCCACCCTCTACAACTGGCTTCTACGCAAACGTCCCGCCGGTACAACCTTTGAAGTAGACCTCGATACTTTCCGCCACTGGACTGGCAAATTCCGCAAGAAACCCTACTGTTCTAAGTGGATCCGCCAGGCCGTAACCGAACTCGCAAACATTGGTCTCGTCGATATTCAGCGCCAGTACAACAGCAAAATCTACAAACTCGCCGCTTATCGTCCCGGGAATAAAACTTCCCAAATCGAGAACAAAACTTCCCAGTTTGGGAATAAAACTTCCCAAAAACGCGCCTCAAACCCTAATGCTGCCGTATCTTCTTATATAGATATTAAAGATTCAACAGATCAGGCTTGTTCTGCTGTTCAATTAAAATTTTCTTTTTTGAATTCTCAGGCTACTGATGTACTGGAACAGAAAACTCAGTTTAGCCAAGGGAAAAATGTTAAAAACCATGAAGTTGGAAATGCAGTAACTGGTGAAACCCATAAGTTAGACCAAGAGAAAGAAAAAGCGCCGGGCCAAAGTGTAGAATCAACAAGAAACATTTGTGATCACGATAATGGGCTGGTGACTGAGAAATCGGCGATGATTGGGCCTAGGGAGCAAGGAGAGAGTCAATCAACTTCTAATTCTGGGAAAAGGGTTGAGTTTTCAACGGAATCAAGGGAATTGAGGCAAAAAGAGAAAGAAAAAGATAAGCGACCTCCAGTTCAGGAAGCTAGGAACGTTACAACTCAGGCCGTTGAGGAAAAGCAATCGCAGACGGAAGAAGCGGATAAAGCGGATGTGGTGGTGAATGCCCAAGCCAAGGCTCATTTGGAACGGCTTGATGATTTAGGGATTGTGTTGAATCCTTCTTTGGTGCGGTTAGTGAAAACGACGGCGGCAGAAATTATTGAGGGGGCGATCGCCGCCTATCAGCGGTATCGGCGTGACCACTATGTGAAAAATCCAGCGGGCTTTTTTGTCTATGCAGTCAAGAATGCAGTGGCCAACAATCACACAAGCGAAAGGGCGAATTTCTTCTACTGGTTTGAGGCGATGAAGAAGTTGGGGCGTTTGGGTTACTACGAAGAGGTGGATGGGGATTATCTAGTGCGGGATGGCATTCATCTGGTGTCCTGGCAGGTGCTAGTGGACCGGGGCTGGACTTGTGAGTATTTGCAGAAACGACTGCAGCGCTAAAGGCTCTAACATCAAGTGATTTGGCTTCGTAACTTACCCTAAAGACAGATCTCGATTTTCAACTGAAAATCGAGCTATGGAAAAAATCACAATGCATTCTCGATCAAAAACAATTAATCAAAAACGATGACCAAAGTCGCGATCGCCGCCGATTCTAAACTTGCCGCCAATATCGGCGCAGAGATTATCGCCCAGGGAGGTAACGCCATCGATGCCGCCCTCGCCGCCACATTAACTTCCATGTGTTGCGAACTGGGGGTCATGGCACCGGGCGGTAGTGGTTTCATCACGATTTGGCCCCAGGATCGAGAACCCGTTGTCATTGATGCCTATGCAGCGATGCCTGGTAAAGATTTCCCTGGCGATCGCCCCTACCCAGAGTTACAAAAGACCTTGCTGAACTATGGTGGTGGCATTTATACCGGAATTGGTTATGGTGCGGTGGCAGTGCCAGGGATGTTCGCCGGGATCGCCAAAGCCTCAGCAGAATACGGCCAATTGTCTTGGGCAGAATTAATCAAGCCCGTGGCCAAAGTGGTAGAGCAAGGCAGTCCCCTGTCCCGTGTTTCAGGAATGTATTTAGAACAGGCCCATGCAGCGATTTTTGGGTGGCATCCCGAAAGTTATCAGCTTGTTCATCCAAACGGCAAAGATTATCTCAAGGCTGGTGAGATCGTCCGCTTACCGGGCCTCGCTAAAACTCTAAAGCTGATGGCTGATGAAGGCCCTGACTGTTTGTATCAAGGGACTTTAGCCCAGGAATTAGTCGCTGCAATGGAGCGATCGCACGGTGCCATTACCCAAGCTGACTTGGCAAGCTACGAAGCGATTATCAGAGAACCAATTCGGCTGAACTACGGTGACTGGGAAATTGTTACCAACCCGGCCCCCGCAGTGGGTGGTGCTTGTTTAGCCGCTTTACTCCTCCTCCAGCAAACCCGCCAAAGTCTCGACCATAAAACCATTGCTGCGATCCAAGAGGCCGTCCTTAACTATCGTTTTGAACATCTCAATGTTGACCAAGATCGATGGCAAGCAGTCACGGATCTGCTACATTTTGCCCGGACAAATCAGCTCGATCATTACCGCAGTTCACCTTCTACGATCCACGTGTCCACGGTCGATGATCAAGGTTGTGCCTGTTCGCTGACGGCATCGGCGGGTTATGGTTCTGGGGCGGTAATTCCCGGTCGTAATTTTTGGTTAAATAATTCCCTGGGTGAGTTGGAGCTGCATCGAGAGCAGAGTGAACCCATTGCGCCAGGCACGAGATTGATTTCAAATATGGCCCCCACCATTGCGCGTCACCGGAATGGATCTGTACTGTCGATTGGTTCCCCTGGTGCGTCGCGGATCACCACGGCGATCGCCCAGTCACTGACCAACTTTATAGTGCATGGTGATTCCCTCAGTGAGGCGATCCGACACCCACGCCTCCATGTGGAAGCATTTGACGACCAATTGATGCTTGCCTACGAAGAAGATTTAAGGGCTGAGAATTTATTGAATCTGTCGATGCCGCTCCGGGAGTTTCCGCCGCTATCAATGTATTTTGGTGGCGTACAGGCCGCATTGTGGTCTGAAGAAGCGCAGCAATTGCAGGCGATCGCCGATCCCCGACGGGAGGGCAGTGTCGCTTTTGCCTAAAATCCAAAATTTTAGGTGTGGTTACTGGAAAAGGCTACTTTTCTCTAATGAGAGGAGGTTTGGGATAAATTTTGCAACTTAAATTGGGGATATCTTTCGGCTGTTGGCACCTTGCAACCACCCCGGAGGTGGATGTTTTGTGTTGGGTCTTCGACAATCTCTGCGGTATAAATTATTTGGCGATCGCCTTCTTGTTGAGCCGTGATCTGACACCGAAAAAACGTCTCGTCTTTATTCGCGTCTAATATTTGAAAATCAATCTCGTAGTCTAACCATTGCCAACCATGACGGTACCATAATTCTCGCTCTAAGATTTGTACCGGCGCAGGTAAAACGCCCCAGCCTCGATAAACTTTTTTGAGAAAATCTAAATCGCCTTGACGGGTCAGTAAAGATTGCAAGGAAGCCTCATCTAGCCTGCCATAATAACGTCCTCCAGGAAACTCGATGGCCGTGGGCGCAAAGCGATGTCCACCGAAATGAGTTGCTTGCCAAATGCGCACTCGATCTTCAAGGTTTAATTCTTGAACCAATCGTACTGCTTGCCGATAAAAGGGCTTGCCATATTTTCCACAACACTTGTCATAAGTGCCGTGGGTACAAATAAGAATATCCCGTTGTTGTTGGCTTGAATCTGTTGTAGCAAAAAAACTATCTGAATCAGTGAAACAAGTTTCTAGGATTGGAATAACTTCTGCTAACTTCGAAATTGTAAATTCTTGGCGTTTGTAACCTCGAATAAATCCTTGCTCTTGTTTTAATAAAATAGCTCGACTTCGATCTTTTGACGACGATTCACC
Organism: Synechococcus sp. BDU 130192; assembly: GCF_963876085.1. Taxonomy (NCBI): domain Bacteria; kingdom Bacillati; phylum Cyanobacteriota; class Cyanophyceae; order Synechococcales; family Synechococcaceae; genus Synechococcus; species Synechococcus sp. BDU 130192. Next base: position 21,828 of record NZ_CAWNNO010000003.1, read on the forward strand.
CCAAATAAATATGGGCCGGATTTGGATTTTTCTCGGTGTCAAAAAAGTTTGGTAAAACTTTAGGAGCGGTATAAATTGGGGATCACTCTCTAAAATGTTTTCGCGCCAAGGCTGGGCATATTCTAACAAAAGATAATAGGTTGTATTGACACCCCAGCCGATAGGATCTTCTCCTAGTTTGCGGGATGACTCGGCACAAAAAAATGAATTCATATCTCGATTAGTTAATCCCCCAAAAATCCTGTAAGGCTTTGAGATGTAGGAGCGAAGCCTTGTAGCCGTAAATCATACTTCGTATTAATTAGTGCTAGTGGATGTTGTTTCTTTTTGGGCGGCGATCGCCAATCTTGCTCCTTCAATTTGCCGCAGTTCATCCATTACTTCAATTACGGATCCATGGCTAACTGCTTCATCGGCATTGATAATCACCAAGGTTTCTGGGTTCTCAACCATTAGATTTCGGACACCAGCTTGGAGTGTAGCGATTTCAACGGGTGCTTCGTTGAGAAAAATATCTCCCGCCGCATCTACGGTCACTGTAATTTCAGTGCTCGGTTGCTGTTGTGCTGTATTTGCCCCAGGTAGATTAACCGGTAGGCCCTCAGATTTCGTCAAATAGAGGGTCGAAATAATAAAATAGGCCAAAATTGAAAAGATAATATCAATCATCGGCACAATATTAATGCCTGCGGATTTTTGTTCTTCCTGGGGAATACGCATAGTAATGAATTTAAAACAAAAGAATTGAGCTTAAATCTATGGATTACAGATAAAAAATAATTGTGTGTCGTTTTATTGGCAGGAATTAGCGGTTCATAATCGTTGCTTCACTCTTTTCATAGAAACGGCGATATAGTAATTCTAACTGGCCACCATATTCTTGGATAAATGCTAGGTTACGTTGATATAGCCCATTGAAAAGATTGGCAAAGAGCAGGGTGAAGATTGCCACAACCAGACCCATCACAGTCGAAACCAATGCTTCACTAATCCCACCAGTCACCCCAGCGGCATTGGTATTACCCACATCACCAATGTTGAGCGCCGAAAAAGATTGCATCAAACCGAGGATCGTTCCCAACAATCCCAGTAGGGGCGCAACAGCAATAATTGTGTCAAACACAGTATTAAACCGTTTTAGGGTCGGGATTTCGGCTTGGGTTGCACTTTCGAGGGCGAGACGAAACTCTTCACTGTTGGGATTTTCTAAATCAAGGGCTTCTAAAAAAATCCGGGCAATGGGTAGATCCGCGTTACGCTTCAAAAATTTCATCGCATTGAACGGATCTTGCCGATATAGACCGAGGGCGTCCCGGACAACTTGACGCTGCCGACGATTAATCCGCCACCAAAAAACGGCTCGCTCAATAATGCAGGCTACACCGGCCAAAGAGAAGAGGAGCAAGGGATAAGCAACGATGCCACCGGCGGCAAAGAAATTTGTGATGTTCATAGTGCTATGGGTTGAAATGTGCGAGGGCGTTTAAGAAGCATTATCTGGTACTGCTGCCCAAATGACTATACCCTAACTCAAAATATTTTCAATAAATTTACTCTGATATATCAGAAGTCTTAGCAAAAACAAAGCCCTTAATCTAGAATAGTAATTCCTAAAAATACTTTTAGTTCTTAGTTTCAGTGGCTTTTAGCTGATAAATGTGGCTTTGTGAAAATTTTAAATACAAGAGATTCTCGATAAAGAACTTGACAATGGTTGAGATAATCTCTTAATCTTCCTGATCTAACGCAATTCTTTAGCAATAAGTGTGAGGGAAGTTTCTTGAAAGAGTTGACCTATAGTCTGGGGGTTGCCAGTGGGATGCTGGTTGTTCTGGCTCCGGCGGTAGTGGCCCAAACAGTAATTAGTAATATTCGGATTAACCCGACCTCCTTGGGTGTAGAAGTTTTTCTGGATAGTGATCAGGCGATCGCCCCTGAAGTAAATCAACGGCTGGAGGGCGATCGTCTCATCCTCGAAGTCGAAAATGCCCAGTTAACAGATGGTGCAATTTTGCCTGATTTTGCGCCCCAAGCTGGTCTAGAGGCCATTGAAATTACGCAAATATCTGAAAATACCGTTGAAATTATTCTTGTAGGTGAAACAGCAGCGCCCTTTGTTGATGTATTGTCTCAATCCTCTGGTTTGCTTGTACAGGTAACACCGGATGATTTTGTTGATAATTTGGAATTAATCGTTACGGCAACTCGGACAGAAACAGAGGAAGCGGCGGTGCCCCGGTCTGTGACAGTGATTTCCCAGGCAGAAATTGCCCGTCAAGCGGATCTCAACCGCGATCTTTCCAGCATTTTGGCGAAGTTAGTGCCGGGTCTCTCACCTTCGACAGAAACCACCAGTATTTTTGGACAAAGCCTCCGGGGTCGTAATATTTCGGTCTTGGTTGATGGGATACCCCAGAGCACAAACCGTAATGCCCAACGGGATTTGCGCACCATTGATCCGGGCGTGATTGAGCGGATTGAAATTGTCCGTGGCCCCAGCGCGATCTATGGAGATGGTGCCACTGGTGGGATTATCAATATTATTACCAAGCAGGGAGCCGCTACAGGCGTAGAATCCCGCAGCACTATCGGCTTTGAATTTTCCACGACCAATCCAGAAGACAGTTTTGGCTACTCTCTCCAGCATTCTGTGTCTGGTACAGAGGACAAGTTTGACTATGTCGCGGATTTTGCGATTTCCAAGACAGGTGGTTTCTTTGATGCCGATGGCGATCGCATTCCGCCCGATCCGCTGGGTCAAGGGGGTTTAGCTGACCTCAGAAGCATCAATTTGTTTGGAAAATTGGGCTACAACATCGACGAAAACCAACGGCTCCAATTCAGCTTTAATTACTTCTCCGATGACCAGGATTCTGACTTTGCCCTGAATCCATCTCCTAGTGGCGATAAAGCAGAAGCCAGACCTGGCCTAGTCTTGCCTGACCAACCCGGCACCGAAAATACATTGGTTAGTTTGGCCTACAGCAATGATGATCTCTTTGGCAGTCAGTTAAACAGTCAGCTTTACTATCGAGATTACTCCACCCGTTTCTATCCTTTCGATGATGATTTTGGCACCTTTGGGGGTGAAGTTTTGCAATCGGAAGTGGAGTCCGAAAAAATTGGTGGTCGTTTAGATATCAATACGCCCCTCGCGGCAGGCGATCGCCTCAGTTTACTTTGGGGTGTGGACTATTTTTACGAAGAATCTGCTCAACCTGCTGATCTCTTTGATGAACCTACCTTTGAAGCGAGTAATGGCCTAGTTTTTGAGCGAATTGGCACTGGTTTCCTTTCCCCACCCACAGAACAAAAGAATCTCGGCTTATTTGCCCAGTTAAATTGGAATGTGACCGATCAGTTAGTTCTCAATGGTGGCATTCGCCAAGAATTTATTGATGTCAGTGTGGATGATTTCACCACTCTAGCGGGCAATAATGTCACAGGGGGCGAACTGAACTACGATGCGACCCTCTTTAATGTGGGCGCTGTGTATGCCCTTAATGACAATGTAAATATTTTTGGGAACTTTGCCCAAGGTTTTTCCATTGCGGATGTGGCCCGTTCCCTACGGACTTCTCCGGGGGGCAGTGTGGAAAATCTACGGCCTGAAGCCCAACGAGTTGATAACTATGAGTTAGGGATTCGCGGCAACTGGGGTAATGTGCAAGCTTCCATTGCTGGCTTTTATAGTTACTCAGATCTCGGTACTACCTTTGATAGTGCGTTTACAACGATTCGTGATCCCCAGCGCATCTACGGTGTTGAGGCCGATCTACGTACTCAACTCAGTGAACAACTCGCCCTAGGGGGAACCTTTACTTACACCGATGGCGAGCGGGATGCCAATAACGATGGCGATTTTGAAAGTGGCTTACCTAGTTTCCAAATTCCCCCTGTTAAACTAACCGGTTTTGTGGAATATGAACCCGTTGAAGGTTGGGAAAATCGTCTGCAATTATTGTATTCAGCGGGCCGTGATCCCAAGGGTAATGGCTTTGGTTTAGGGGAAGTAGAAAGTTACTTAACTGCTGATTTTATCAGTAGCTATGATACTGGTGCTGGCAAGATTCAGCTCGGCGTTGAAAATCTTTTTAATGCTGAATATTTCCCCATTATTGCCCAGGTTTACGGGGGCAGAAATCAATTTGCTGGCAGAGGTCGCACCATCACTTTAAGCTACAGTTTAGATTGGTAAAATCCAGGGCGATCGCCTGCGTATTTCAGAAGTTAATTACGTCTTAGTTTGGGATGGAGAGGAGGATTTTATTTTGCCTTTTCATCCTATTTTTTTAAAATTAAAAAACCTTTAAAATTTATGCAATATCAAAAAAATAAACCTACGATTCGACGCCAGATCCTTGGCTTAATCTGCCTAGCAAGTATGAGTTTAAGCGGCTGTTTTGCCACGATCCAAAATCCATCTCCCACAACGACCCCAGAGCCTGTTTCCCAAGTTTCTGACGAAGCAACCCGCACCATTGAACACGCCATGGGAACGACGGAAATTAGCGGCACTCCCCAACGAATTGTCGTGCTCACCAACGAAGGCACAGATATGTTAGTTGCCCTGGGGGTAACACCCGTCGGTGCCGTCAAGTCCTGGCAAGGCGATCCCTATTACGAGTATCTCAGCGCCGAATTAGAAGATGTACCCATGATTGGTGACGAATTTCAGCCAAATTTAGAAAATATTGTCGCTTTAAAGCCAGATTTGATTATCGGCTCTAAAGTCCGGCAGGAGCAACTCTATGGCAAATTGCAGGCGATCGCCCCGACCGTTTTTTCCGAAACCCTGGGTGCCACCTGGAAAGAGAACTTCAAACTCTACGCCAAAGCCCTCAACCGAGAAACCGAAGCTCAAACTTTACTTGAGCAATGGGATCAGCGGGTCGCCAACCTCAAAGAACAATTAGGTGATCAGCCGCCAACTGTTTCCCTCGTTCGGTTTATGCCAGGGACAGCGAGGATTTATTATGAACAATCCTTTCCGGGGCAAATTGTCGCTGAAGTGGGCTTACGACGGCCTGAAGTACAACAAAAAAATGACTTTGCCGCCGAGATAGGCCTAGAAAGTATCCAGGATCTCGAAGCCGACTATCTTTTTTATTTCACATTTAATGAGGCTGAAAACCGAGGTGAAGATACCCAAAATCAATGGCAAGATCATCCCCTTTGGCAAAATCTCGCCGTGGTTGAAAATGGCAATATTTATCAAGTTAATGATGGAGAATGGACAAGTTCTAGTGGTATTTTAGCGGCTAATCAAGTTCTCAATGATCTCGCGAAACACATTTTAGATGAAACACAAAATTAGTAATTATTTGAAGTGTAGCAACTAAAAAAGAGAGTATTTTTCAATACTCCCTGAAAAAAGAAATAATTTGCTATGCTAAATCATCCTGGGCAATCATTTGGATCAAGCGTGGCATCGTCGGATCAAACCCTCCTAAATCCCATGACAGAGGATCTTTTGGATCAACCAAACTCAATTTGTAGGTGGCCAGGGTCACATAAATAGCCTTGACATTAGGGTTTACTTTGCGGCGATATTCCGCCAGTTTTTGGCAGGGTTGCGTGCCCGCCCAGGATTCACAATCTGTCCAGAAGCAAATTATATCGGCATGAAAGCGATGTTTAAGCGCCCATTTGTAGACAGAGGAAGCATCGGTGCCACCGAAATTTTGATCACTCGTTTTTTGTAAGGCCGTGCGGAAACTATCGCTGGTGGTAATGCCTAGATCTTTAAACGCGGTAGAAAAGCCACGAATGGCATAATTTTTCTCGGCTTTTGCGGTGACCAGGGCCATGGTTGCGGCTATCTCGGCACAGGTTAAATGGACAGAACCCACAGAGTAATAGGACATCGACCCCGACACATCCACCGCATGGAGAAACGTTTTCCCGGTGGCAGGCACTGTTTCAAAGGACATCTCCAGGGCTTTTTCGAGGATGTCGATAATGCGGGGTACAGGTTCCCAGGTTTTTTTGCTGCGCCCTAATCGACCCCCAGATTGATAGGTTTTTAGGGCTTTGAGGATGTCAATGGGATGGATGCGACCTTTGCGCAAGCGTTGTTTATCGTTTAAAACCATCGCCACGTGCTTGAGGTTTTTCTGGCGGTTGACCCGCAATACCCCAATTTCGGTCAGGGAACCTAGGTTCCGTAACAGGGCACCAATGGGCATCTCCAGCATCAACAGTTTCCAGGTCTGCTCATCCATTTGACCAATGGGGGCGACCATTTCGTGGGTAAGGTGGCCTTGGGCGATCGCCTTTTTCGTTTGATCGGGGTTGCGCTTTAGCCATTCGTACCACCAAATTTGTTCAAGGGCAGTTGCAGGGGGCTGTTTCGGTAACTGCTCCCAGCCGTTAACGACCCAGTTATATAAGGTTTGATGCTCGACACTTGGGGGTTTAACGTGGAATAAACGCAACGCATCCCGGTGGCTAAACCCGTACCGTTGTTGATACTTCAGCAGTTGGTAGGCCAAAGCTTGCACATCGTTCTGACTGAGCCAACCTTTACCGCACTCACGCACCACTTTTCCGAATCCCCGCAGGGCTTTGGTGTAGCTCAACCATTCATAGAAATGGCTCCCGGTGCGCACCACCTGGGGAAAGATTTCCATAAATGCCCGTTTCGCCGCTGGGGTTTCTCCCATGGATAACAGCGTTAACGCATATAAAGGGGCGCTATTGTTGAGCGATCGCCCATCGCTCGCATAGAGAATTTCCTGGGCGACCCGGCCTGGATCCGCCACCACGCACTGCTGCACAACCTGGGTAAACTCACCCGTCAACTCGTGCTTATCAGCATAAAAAGTATTTTGGGCGGTACCGATTAATAAACAGCGCCGCAACATAACCCAAATCCCCGGATCGAAGTGATAACCACCGGCTCGCCCCTGCACCATTTCTGTCGCTCGACCCGGAATTGGTTGCGATTGGGGCGTTTGGCCACGGGCTGTAAAAAATTGATATGACATGACAACTCCGTCCCTTGCGGGATAACAACTTTAGATCAAAACCCCATGTGGGGAAGGGAGACGAGCCGGAATCGAACCCGCATCTCGGCGGACAAAAGGGAGATTCGTCCATAGCGATAACCTTTAGTCCTGCGGCCCCTAAGGGCAAATATTGCGCTCTACCATTGAGCTACCGTCTCCAGGTTTGACATTTTTCTAAATGGGGGGACAGGGAAAGACTTGAACTTTCGACCCGATAATCTTGATGCAGCGACCCGTTGGGGTAAAAAAAGTGCAGCAAGAATCTGCTCTACCAACTGAGCTACCTGCCCAAGTCATTTAGGAAAAGATCGTGGCGAACGGAGGAGGAATCGAACCTCCATCTCCCGCTTAACAGGCGATAACCCTAAATTCAGCGACCCTTACGGATAAATAAATGAATCAGGGAAGATTGGTGTTTTGCCATTAAACTATCCGTTCATTGCGTTGCTTTTAATGTATGGGCTACTGCTCCCCCGATTCCAATGGGAGTTAAATCACCTGAAATGGTTACGATATCGGGCTTTGGGATTAGGGGAGCTGATAAAAGTTATGGTCTCCCCCCAACTTTCTAAAAATAGAGCATCAAAGATTTATTGATAGATAGCATTGGCGATGTCGTCGTTAAAGGCCGTGGTGGGCACATCCAAAATAATCTGACCCGCGCGCATCCCTAAAATGCGATCGCCGTAGCGTTTGGCGAGATGAACCTGATGGAGGCTACAAATCACAGTGAGGCGTTTTTCATTACAGAGGGAGCGCAGTAGTTGTAGCACTAATGCCGCAGTTTCTGGATCAAGGCTCGCAATGGGTTCATCGGCCAGGAGCAGTTGGGCTTTTTGGGTCAGGGCGCGGGCGATCGCCACCCGTTGTTTTTGTCCCCCAGATAGTTGGTCAGCCCGTTGAAAAGCAACATCGAGGAGCTGCACCCGTTCTAGGGCGGCTAAAGCTTCACAGAGCATCGCTTCAGGAAAACGTCCCAGTAAACATCGCCAGAGAGGTAACTCTGGTAACCGTCCGCCCAGGCAATTTTCGAGGGCCGTGCGGCGTCGCACTAAATTAAATTGTTGGGCAATCATCGCCATTTTTTGCCTGGCTTGGCGTAACTGTCGAGGTGATGCGGTGGTTAGATCAAGACCTTGAAAATAAACTTGGCCAGCATCGAGGGACACCAATTGGGGCAAGCAGCGCAGCAAGCTTGTTTTGCCCGCACCACTGGAGCCAAGGAGAACAGTAAAGCTATGGGGCTCGATGGTAAAGCTAATGTCCTGGAGGCTGAATTGACCGTGGGAATAGGCTTTTGTGAGTTGGTGAACCTGCAGCATAGAATTTTTTTGAAAATGAATTTTTTAACCCAACGTTAGTTGTGAGGTAAATGTAAAAGTGAATTTTTCAGTGCGGCGATCGCCCTTGATCTGCACCATTGGACGGCGTGATCAGGGCGAAACTTTGTTTAAGGCAATCAATATTCCAGAATTACTGTAAAAATACCTTAAATAAGACAGTAAGGCAGGAAAAATAAATAAATTAATCGCAATTACATCGAATTAAGCGAAAATCTTCCTTTTTGAGGCCATAAAGGCTACTGTAAGCGACGGCGTAAATAGGCACTCAAGGCATCAATTAAACTCACCATAATCAAAATCAAGATCAAAATTGTGGCCAAGCGGGGAAAGTCGAGTAGCTTCAGACTAACCAGCAATTCGTAGCCAATGCCGCCGGCCCCGACAATGCCGAGGATCACAGAGGAACGCACGTTAAACTCCCAGAGGTAGAGACTAATGCCTACCAAACCCGGTAATGCTTCAGGAAATACCGCAAAGGCAAAGGTGCGCAGGCGATCGCTCCCGGTGACTTCGATGGCTTCGATGGGTTCAGGGGGAATTGATTCGAGCACTTCACCGTAGAGTTTGGCCATGGAACCCGCCGTGTGACAGGCGACCCCCAACGCCCCAGCAAAGGGGCCAAGGCCGACAATCGACACAAAAAAGAGAGCAAAGATCGCGGTATCAATGCCCCGCAGTAAATTTAAAAAACTCCGTAAACCCGTGGCTAACCAGCGATTTGGGGTTGTATTGCGGGCCACGCACAGGGCGAGGGGTAAGGCCACCAGCATCGCCGCCCCTGTGCCGACAATGGCGATCGCCAACGTTTCCCAGATCGCCACCAGAAAATTGGGCAACTCCGAAAAATCCGGGGGGAATAATTGCTGCAGCCATTGACCCACCGTTGGTAAGCGCTGCCAAAACTGTTGGGGATCAATTTCGGCGGTGCGCACGGCCATGACCAGGATCGCTACCCCCAGGGTTCCCCAAAAACCAGACCTGAGTAATCGCCACAAACTATATCGGCGGCGTCGTTCTTGCTGTAGGATTTGGGCAAAATCGCTTGCTTTAGCGGGTTGCTGCAAGAGGGTCACTATTTCAATACCTCTAGGGCAAGACCTGCTGCTTCGATGGGCTGATAGTTGCTGCCATCGGAAGCGACGAAACCCGTATAGTTTTCTGGTAAAAGGGCAGCGGCCTCGGCGGGAGTGAGATTGACTAATTTTTGTTGGAGTTGTTTTTTGTAGGCTTCCGGGAAATTTCCCCGCACCACAATGGGATCGTTGGGTAAAGGTTCAGACTGCCAAATGATTTTAATCTCGTCAGCCTGAATGCGTCCTTCAGCAATCATCACATCGAGGTTGCGGTTGTAATCGGAAGCAATGTCGATCTGGCCGGTACTCACGCCAATCACCTGGGCGGCATGGCTCGCTCCTTCGCTATAGTCAAACACGGTTTCGGGATTGAGGTTACGGCGTTTAAATTCTGCCTGGGGAATTAACCAACCAGATGTGGAACCGACATCGGCCAAGCTAAGTTTCAGTTTTTCACCCTGCTGACTGAGGGCGATCGCCTCTTCGAGGGTGTCAAAGGGGGCATCGGCGCGGGCAATCAAAACGCTGTAGTAAACAGGTTCGTCCTGGTATTTTACGGTGGCGATCGCCTCTAGGGAAGGATCATTATGGTGCGCCAAAACGTAACCCCAAGGCCCCAACCAAGCCAGATCTAAGGTGCCAGAACGTAGGGCTTCAGAAATGCCAATCCAATCTTCGGTGACGGTGACATCTCCGGGGAGATCCAGTTCAGCGGCGAGGGCATCGAAGAAAGGCTCGAACTGTTGGCGGTTCTCGTTGGGTGTCGGGAAATAGGGGCCAACACCAAAGGAAATGCTATCGAGGGTCGTTGTACTTTCTGGCCCAGGATCAGACTGGTTATTGGCCGAGGCACAGCCCACTAACAGGACACCCACAGTCCCGATCAAGATATTTTTCCACTTTCTGATCCGTTGCATTTGCCTGATTATGCTTCCATCAAAATTTGATCAACAAAGCCTAAACCTTGATTTAGACCCAGCTACGTTCAGCATAGCGAAAATGGTTTGAGAAAAATGAAAAATACCTTAAAAATTTGTTGATTTCCCTGATTTATGACGTTCTGAAGCATGGTCTGATGTTTGCAATTCTCCACATTTGTGGCGGCCCTAGGGATCTTCGCTAGAGTGATAAAAAGCCTCCCCAAAGGCGATCGCCTTAATTTATCGCTCCCCATGCCATCGACCCACCAGCCGCCAACAACCACAAACATTGGGAAAGTGGTTTCCGTGCGCGGTAGTGTCGTTGATGTGTGTTTTCCCCAACGGCTACCCAGCTATCTCCATCAACTCAATGCCGGGGAAAAAGGTCAAATCATTATCGAAGTCGTCGCCCACCTAAACGCCACCCTTGTCCGGGGCATTGCCCTGACCCCCACCTCCGGCCTCGCCCGGGGAGCCACCGTGACGGATACCAGCCATCCCCTCAAAATGCCCGTGGGCCGCGCCTTACTCGGACGTATGTTTAATGTCTTTGGTGAGGCGATCGATCAAGGCAAACCCCTAACTGCAGTTAAGCATCGCTCAATTCACCAAGCCGCTATTCCCCTCGCCCAACAATCAACCCAAGCAGAAATCCTGGAAACAGGGATCAAAGTAATTGATGTCCTCGCCCCCATCGAACGGGGTGGAAAAGCAGGCCTCTTCGGGGGGGCAGGGGTCGGCAAAACGGTCTTAATTACCGAGATGATCCATAACATGGTCAGTCAGCACCAGGGGATTAGTCTATTTTGCGGTATCGGTGAACGGAACCGAGAAGCTGAGGAACTCTATCGGGAAATGCAGGCGACGGGGGTACTAGACCAGACGGTGTTACTGTTTGGCCAGATGAATGAACCGCCCGGAGCCAGGTTTCGGGTAGGCCATGCGGCGTTAACTATTGCTGAATATTTCCGGGATGAAGCTCGCCAGGATGTGTTGCTCTTGATTGATAACATTTTCCGCTTTATTCAAGCTGGCCAGGAGGTTTCGGGTCTAATGGGAGAGCTGCCTTCGCGGGTGGGCTATCAACCTACTTTAGCGACAGAATTGGCCGCCCTCGAAGAACGGATTACCAGCACAAAAAATGGGGCGATCACCTCGGTGCAGGCGGTGTATGTGCCCGCTGATGATTTTACCGATCCGGCGGCGGTGCATACCTTTGGCCACTTATCGGCATCCATTGTGTTATCGCGCAAGCGGGCCAGTGAGGGGTTTTATCCAGCCGTCGATCCCCTACGTTCGAGTTCCAAAATGTTGATGCCGGCGATCGCCGGTCGGCGTCACTACGAAATTGCCCTGGCGGTGCGTCAAACCCTCGCCACCTACGAAGAGCTTAAGGACATGATTGCGATGTTGGGGATGGCGGAACTCGCAGCGGGCGATCGCGCCATTGTGTACCGCGCCCGTCGGTTAGAGCGATTTCTTACCCAGCCTTTTTTCTCAACGGAACAGTTCACCAACAAAACAGGACGAGTGGTCAGTTTAGAGGCGGCCTTAACGGGTTGTGAGCGAATTTTAAACGATGAATTTGCCGATGTGCCCGAAAGCGCTCTTTATATGATTGGGGCTATTGGGGAGGTGCAGCGGCCATGATTGCCCAGATGGATCTCAAGGTACTGTGTTTGACAGAATTACTGGTGGATCAGCCAGTACGAAAAATCATGGCAGAAGGTGATGGGGGCGGCTTTTGTCTATTGCCCAACCATGTGGATTATGTGGCGGTTTTGCCAGCGGGTCTCTTGATCTTTGAGAGCATCACGGGAGAAGAACATTGTCTGGCCATTGATGAAGGCATTTTAGTGAAACAGGGGGCTGCCGTTTGGGTGTCGGTGCGCAATGCGGTGCGAGGGGATAATCTTGATGATTTACAGCAGGCAGTGCAAGCGCAATTTACCCAGTTAGATGAACAAGAAGAACGGGCACGGAGTATGTTGGCGCGTCTAGAAAGTAGCATTGTGCGGGACTTTATCGATTTGGGAGGTGCCCTATGACCACACCAGAAGGCGATCGCCACCGGGAAGATTTTGAACGGCAGATCCAACAAAAATCCCAACAAAAACTCCAGGCCAAACAGGAAGGCGATCGCAGTTTGTGGTTAGGATTTGGGGTCTTTGGGATGGTGGGTTGGTCGGTGATGGGGCCGACCCTACTGGGGATCTTTCTGGGGATTTGGCTCGACCGCCGCTTTCCGAGTCCCTATTCCTGGACATTAATGGGCTTATTTCTGGGGATTATTCTCGGCTGCTGGAATGCATGGTTATGGATTCAACGGGAGCAAAATCGATGAGGTCGAATTATTTAACTGTTCCTGCAAAAGATAAAAATATTAAAGGCGATCGCCTAATCCAATCGCTAATCTAAACTCGATTAAAAAACGAATTTAAAAACTCAATTAAAATTACAATGAATCTATTTTTAGAAACAATAATACCTAATTTATTTGTTTTTCCCCTCGGCTTTGGGTTGGGATTATTTTACTTCACAGCGCTGTGGTTTACCGTTAAACAATTAACTCGTTCTCAACATCCAGTATTACTAATAATTACCAGCGGTGTGGTGCGCTTAATGCTCGCTATGACAGCCTTATATTTGATGATTGGTGGCCATTGGGAACGAGTACTAATTGCCCTCGCAGGTTTTTTGTTAGCACGAACGATTTTAATTCATCGTTGGCGGCCACAAACTTCATTATCGGAACTGTTGCTGGAGGAATAAATGTAGGATGCAAATTACACCGGATAACATCATTTTTTATCAATATCAGTTTGTGGTGATTAATGCCACTTTGGTTTACACATGGCTCACCATGGCCCTATTAGTAATAGGAGCAGCTTGGGTAACAAAAAAATTAGTGGTGCGTCCCAAACTGTCCCCTTGGCAAAATTTTTTAGAAATTGTTGTTGATGGCATTTATCAACACATTGCAGAGGTCACCCAACAGGAACCGGAACCCTATCTTGCTTTTGTGGGCACTTTATTTTTATTCATTTTAACGGCTAACTTATTAACTGTAGTTCCCGGTTATCAAGCCCCCACTGGCTCCCTTTCAACCACCACTGCTTTGGCGATCGCCGTATTTATTGCGGTGCCGATCTACGGAATCCGTCAGCGGGGAATCTTAGGGTATCTCAAAAGTTATCTCCAGCCGACGCCGATTATGTTGCCCTTTCAAATCATTGGTGAATTTTCCCGAACTTTAGCCCTGGCCGTGCGTCTTTTTGGCAATATTATGAGTGGAAACCTTTTGGCGGCAATTTTATTAGCCCTTGTTCCGTTATTTGTACCTGTGGCGATGAATTTATTGGGACTTGTATTTGGGGTCATTCAAGCCTATGTGTTTGCGATTTTAGCCTTGGTTTACATTGCTTCTGCCGCGACGGTGCAGGAGAAAAAACAAAGTATTTCGATGGAGGAAAATTCATGAGTGATCTCGCATTAATCGGCTCGGTGGCGATGGTAACCGCTGGTATTACCATTGCCATTGGTTCCATTGGCCCGGCCCTAGGGGAAGGCATGGCCGTAGCTAGGGCTTTGGGGGCGATCGCCCAACAACCTGACAAGGCCAATATGATTACCCGCACTCTATTTGTGGGCCTCGCGATGGTGGAATCAACGGCGATCTATTGCCTAGTGGTGTCGATGATTTTGCTGTTTGTCAATCCATTCTGGAACTATTTTCTCAACCAGGGGGGTTAACGGTGTTAATTGACTGGTTTACGGTGTTTGCCCAAATCCTCAACTTTGTCATTTTGCTGGGGTTGTTGCGCTGGTTTTTGTACAAGCCCATTTTGCAGGTGATGGCCAAGCGTCAGGCCCAACTGGCAGAACAATGGCAAACGGCCACGGATCTCCAAGCCCAGGCCCACCAAGCCCTAGAACAATATCACCAGGAACAACAGTCACTTCAAGCGCAACGGGCTTCATTTTTGGCGGCAGCGCGGGCAGCAGCAGATGAGGAGCGACAACGGCAATTACTAACCCTGCGTGAGGATATCCAAGCCCAACGGGAAGCTTGGGAAGCGGATCTGCACCAAGAACAGAGGGCTTTTTTCCATACGCTCCGGCAACAGGTCAGCCAACAGGTGGTGGCGATCGCCCGGCAAGCCCTCCGGGATTTGGCGAATGTAAACCTCGAGCAACAAATAGTAGAGCGTTTCTGTGAACAACTGCAACACCTTTCTCCGGCCCAACGACAACAGATCAATCATTTAGAAACCCCACCAGAAGCTGTCTTTATCCGGACAGCATTCCCCCTGGATGTCACCCACCAAGCGCAAATCAAACAAAGTCTTGCCACCGTTCTAGAGCTTGACCGAACGCCCATTCATTTTGTCACGGTGCCGGAGTTGGGCTGTGGCATTGAACTGAAACTGGCTGGCCAAGAAATCGTTTGGGGCCTTGATCCCTATCTCGATCAACTCGAACAAACTTTGGCGATCGCCACCCGTTAAAGCCCTGAATTTTTTGACCCACTGCTCACCATGGAACTCCTGGCCCAATCTCTCCAAGGCACTTACACAGAAGCCTTACAGCAAATTCAGCAAACCCTGGCAACCTTTCCGGCCCAACTGACATTCCGGGAAACGGGGGTTGTGGAATCTGTCCGGCCCGGCATCGCCAGAGTGAAGGGATTACCCAACGTCCAAGCCGATGAATTGGTTTATTTTTCGCACTCCAGTGCTGGGGGTGAACCGCTGCTGGGGATCGCCTTTAACCTCGATCCCGATGAAGTGGGCGTAATTTTGCTAGGAGATAGCCACGCCCTCCAGGCAGGGGATGAGGTCTACCGCACCGAAAGGGTGATGGATGTGCCTGTGGGAGAAATGCTACTAGGGCGGGTGTTGACCGTGCTGGGGGAACCTTTGGATGGTCGGGGTGCCCTCAAAGCAGTGGAATGGAAACCCGTCGAACGGGAGGCCGCCGCAATTTTGGATCGCGCCCCGGTAACGGTGCCTTTGCAGACAGGGCTGAAAGTGGTAGATGCCCTGATTCCCATTGGTCGGGGACAACGGGAATTGATCATTGGCGATCGCCAGACAGGAAAAACCACCATCGCCATCGATACGATCCTCAACCAAAAAGACCAGGATGTGATTTGTCTCTACTGTGCCATCGGTCAACGGTCAGCGGCGATCGCCAAGGTGATTGCGACCCTCCGGGAACAGGGGGCCATGGATTACACCATCGTGATTGTGGCGGCGGGCCAGGATCCCCTTGGACTGCAATACATTACCCCTTATGGCGCGACGACGATGGCGGAATATTTTATGGAACAGGGGCGCGATGTGTTGATCGTTTACGATGACCTGACCCACCACGCCCGCACCTACCGTGAACTCTCCCTCTTGCTGCGACGACCACCGGGGCGCGAGGCCTATCCTGGGGACATTTTTTACCTCCATTCGCGGCTTTTGGAACGGGCAACCCATCTGGCAGAAGCTTTGGGGGGCGGCTCCCTGACCGCTTTGCCGATTATCGAAACCCAAGCCCAAAATCTTTCGGCCTATATCCCAACCAATTTAATTTCCATTACCGACGGCCAAATTTATCTCTCACCAGAGCTGTTCCAAAAGAGTATTTTCCCAGCGGTGGATGTGGGTAAATCCGTGTCCCGGGTCGGCGGGAAAACCCAACTAGCCGCCTACCAAGCTGTTTCTGGAGCGTTGCGCCTCGCCTATGCCCAATTCCAAGAGGTCGAAGTATTTGCCCGGTTTGGGACGCAACTGGATGAACAAACTAAACAAACCCTCCAACGGGGGAAACGCATCCGGGAGGTGCTCAAACAAAATCAAAGTCAACCCCTGACGGCGGCAGCCCAAATTGCCATTTTGATCGCCGTCACCCAAGGTTTATTAGACCATGTGGCCCTAGAAGAAATCTCAACGGTGGAACAAAAATTAGCCCAGGCGATCGCCCAAGAATTACCCGACCTTGTGGAACGCATTCAATATTCCCATCCCCTCACCGAAGCCGATCAAACCCTCCTTTTGGAAACCCTCCAAGCCGCCATCAAAACCTAAGCAATGCACACCCTCGAATCCCTGCGCAACACCATCAACAGTATTGAAGATCTCCGGGCCGTTGTCCGCACCATGAAAGCCTTGGCCATGGTTAGCATTCGGCAATACGAACAGGCCCGCATGGCTCTCCAAGATTACAATCACAGCCTCGACCTAGGTTTTCAAGCCCTGCTCCAGCATCGGCGTTTTGCAGAAACCGATCTTGATCAGCCGTTGCCCTTGGTTAGCAATTCTCTACAGGGAAAAGTGGGGTTGATTTTGTTTGGCTCTGACCATGGTCTGTGTGGTCAATTTAACGAACAGCTTGCCACCTATGCTCTGCAAGCTTGCCAACAACGGCATCTGACAACTGCTGATTATGCTTTGGCTACCGTCGGCGATCGCCTTTTGCCCTATTTACAGTCCTTAGACCACCCCCACCACACAACCTTCCGACTGCCCAATTCCCTCGCAGGAACGCCCCGCCTGATCCAAAACCTCCTAGGCTTGATTGATCAATGGTATTTCGAGGCCGAAACATCACCCGTTCGCCAGATTCTCTTGATCTATCATCAATCCCAATCCAAAACCCTTTACCAGCCCGTCACCCGACAACTATTACCCCTAGACCGTCAATGGCTCCGGGAAATGGGCGATCGCCCCTGGCAATCCACCGCCTTTCCCCTCCTCAATGGCCCCTGGGCACCAACCTTTGCGGGTGTTGTTCGCCAATACCTTTTTTTAAGCCTGTACCGTGCCGCCGTAGAATCCCTCGCCAGTGAAAATGCAGCTCGCCTTGCATCCATGCAAGCTGCCGAAAAAAATATCGAAGAGCGACTGGGTGATCTCCAGGCCAACTATCGTCAGCAACGACAAAATTCCATTACCGAAGAACTCTTAGACATCGTTTCTGGGTTTGAAGCCCTTAACCCCAACCGTACCCGTTAGTAACAACACCCAAACATCTAACCCACACAAACTTGATTACGTCCACTGCGTTTGGCGCGGTAACAAGCCTGATCCGCCTGGGCCATCAAATCATCCACGGAAGGCAAAGGAGCCGATTCTGACGTGAGCAAAATTAAACCAATGCTGATTGTGATCTGAAAGATTTCTTGTTGCCAAGTAAACGTATAGTTTTTGAGAACGCTGACTATTGCCTCTGCAATGGCAAGACCATTTTCTAGGGTGCAATTCCGCAATAACAGGGCAAATTCATCGCCTCCCACCCGGGCAACTTGGTCTTCAGCGCGGACCTGTTGGGCAAGTAAATGGGCAATATCCCGCAGGAGGACATCGCCAGCATTGTGACCGACGGTGTCATTGACGGGCTTGAAATGATCCAGGTCGCAAAACAGCAATACATGGTTGGCTAAACCAGAATTTGCTTCACTCCGGGCTTGTTCTAAGGTGGCAAAAAAGGCCCGCCGATTTAACAAATCCGTCAACGGATCATGGCTGGCCTGGTAGCTATTGATGACTGCTTGGCGACGCTCGGCTAATTCCTCGGCGGTGACCAATAACAGGAAAGATTCGTTGAACAATAACAAAATAAGGGCAATGGTTAAGACCAACTGAGGCGTGTAGGATTTTTTAGCCCAAATTAAAGCTTCAGTGGGCTGAATTTGGAGTTGCCAAGTGCGCCCCCAGTAACGAATGGGTACAGTAATGGGCTCGGTTTCGGTGGTGGCGATCTCTCCGAGATCCGCTTTGCGGTGCGCCGTTGGATTGGGTGGATCTAACTGGTCAAGATTAAGGGTCTGACCCGATTCCGTAGTGTAGAGCAAGGCCACCCGTAAATTTTGTTGCTGGGCGCAGGTGCCGACTGAAAAAACTTCCGCCAAGAGATTGTCCAAGCGGTAAACACCTACCGCAAATCCTCGCACTGATTCTCCTTGTGAATTGACCGGTAGTAGCACGAGGATACTCCGTTGTCCATTGGTGTCTTGGAGCAAGGTCAGGGGTTCTGTGGCATAGGCTTGGTCGGTTTCCATGCTGTTGATAACTGCCGCTGCCCGTTGGGGATCCGATTGAATATCAAAGCCTTGAACGATTCGATGTTTTTCATTAAAGGGTTCGATAAACTGCACGACCACGTAGGAAGGCCGTTTTTGGGCCGGAATTAGTTCGCCATTGGGGAGCCGTTCGGTAATTTGGAAATCGTCTGGTATTAAGGGATCGAGCCGTTGCTGGGCCTCGAAGGCTTGGCGTTCTGTATCAAGGACAAATGGATTCCAAGAGAGGGCAGATAAACCAGGCAAGTTCTCCAAACTGTGGCGGGTAAAGGTCCGAAATTCGCTGGCTGTAACGGTTTCGCTAGAGAGGATGAAACTTTCAACACCTTGGAGGGCTTCGGTGTGGCGGGTTAGATTTTTCTCGAATTGGTGCGCCATATTTTGGGCACATTCTTGTAACTCTAGGCGAATCCGTTGTGTTTCAAAGGCGTAAATTTGGTCGTAGGCGATCGCCGCCATGATCATCAACAGGAGAGACGGAAAAAGTACCTTTGTGCGACGTCCCTGCCACTGATACTGCATCGTGGGGAGAAACATCAAAGTTGCTGGGGTAAACACAATGATCCCCAAAACATCGCCAGCCCACCAGGTAAAGGCAGAAAAAGGAATTTGGCTAGCGGTGATTTCCCCAAAAAAATATTGAGCGTAGGCCCCCACACTACTACCCAAGAGACTACAAACTGGCCCCATCACAATCAAGAAAGGCAGAATTTCTTTGGGGTGACGCAGGGCGGGAGTAACCCCAGAGATGCGACGGCCACACCAAGCTGCGAGGGCTATTTGCAAAGTCGATCCAGCCGCTAAAGTCAGCGCTAGAGGCAGATGCCAATCGCTTAAAACCCCATCGACCAGTACAGATCCCAGGGCGATCGCCGGTAGGTAACGGTATCCATGGGCCAAAACAATGGCGATCGCCAAGCCCGCCGCAGGCCAGAAGGGAAAAGATAGACTTAAACCCTGGGCGAGATAACTTGTGCTGAGGCCGATCCCTGCATAGGCTAATGTCAGAGTAACACTGCGCCATAATAATTTTGTTCGAGCCTTCACCCTGAAAAAAGTCTCCCTGTGCCGTGGAATGGAACTTTTAAAATCAATGCCAAAACGAAAGCAACGCTAACAGACATTAATTATCATTAATTATATGGCTTACTGGATAGCTAAGTGTTTATTTTTCTGTTTGCTCTGGCCTGCATCGGATTGATTGTTGCTAGAAAAATATCGAGGCGATCGCCAAAAGACCTAGTCTTAAAATTCCCTGAAGAATTTCTGTGGGAATCACCGTAGTGAACTAAGTTTCCAATAATGTCGTGAAAATGATTACCATTAAAAATGTCTTCTCAATTGATAATCAATGTAAAAAAATCTCAGTAAATTTTGTCTTATGAGAAGGATGAAAAATCTTAAATTTTGCATAACTAAATTAATCTGCTAATTTCTGCCAAACGGAATTTACATAATATTTTTGTTGATCTGAAAAAGTATGTAGTACCCGAAAGTGATGCTGCTCCGCCAGTTCCTTAATCTGCTTGCGGGAATATTTCCGGGAGGTTTCCATGTGAATCGCCTCCCATGCCTCGAAAATATAACTCTGGGACAGTTTATTGAGAGTAACGGTTTGGGTACAGGTACTAACGAGATAACTTTGTGCCTCGCCGGTGAGGGGATGATAAATGGGGCAATGTTGAAAATGATCCAGTTGAAAATCACCCTCTAGTTCTCGATTAATTCGTTCGAGTAAATTGAGGTTAAAAGCACGGGTCACTCCCTGGCTATCGTCGTAAGCTTTGAGGATAATTTGGGGATCTTTCATCAAGTCAAAACCCAACATGATCAAGTCGCCTGGATCAAGATTGCGGGTAATATTTTGCAGAAAATCAGCGGTTTCCTGGTCTGAAAGATTACCAATGGTTGAACCTAAGAATAATAAAATCTTGCGCCGACTTAAATCATGATCCAGAAAATCGGTATGAAAATAATCTCCTTGGATCGGAGCAATGCTTAGATTGGGTAAATCAGCCTGAATAGTCTCTGTTAAATGGGTCAGAATATTTTCAGAAATATCGACGGGGGCATAGATAAAATCAACAGCTTGACTTAGAAAGTAATCAAGTAAAATCTTGGTTTTTGAACCATCCCCAGCACCTAATTCTACCAGGGTAAACGGTTGGCGATCGCCATAAAATAAGTCTAGGATATGTTGCTTTTGGGTTAAAAAGATTTCCCGCTCACAACGGGTTAAATAATATTCATCTAAGGTCATAATTTGCTGAAATAAAGCATCACCTTGGGCATCATAAAAATATTTACAAGGTAAACTTTTGGGAGAGTGAGATAAGCCCCGGTGGACATCTAAAGCAAAAGAATTAAGGGTTAAATTTTGACTGGGCATAACATTGTGAATTAGTAAAAATAAAAGATGGCAAGATTTTCTGGACTCAAGAATATTCCGCAAGGCGTAAACCGGAAAATTGCCAACGCATTTGTGGGTGAAAAAAGTTACGGTATGTGGGTCGGATATGTTCCCTTAAAGTCGCACAGGAACCACCCCGGAGTACCATCTGATTCACCATAAATTTACCGTTATATTCCCCTAGGGCACCCGCCGGAATTTCATAGTACGGATAGGGGCAATAGGGACTACTGGTCCATTCCCAAACATCCCCATAAAATTGTTGACTGTGTTGTGTTCGTGGTTGGGGATGCAGTTGCTGGGAATTCAAAAAATTAGCAGTTTGAGGAATCTCAGGTTCGGATAAATTGCAAGCCACTTCCCACTCAAATTCAGTGGGTAGACGTTTTCCGGCCCACCGAGCAAAGGCATCCGCTTCGTAGAAACTAATGTGGGTGACGGGAGCGTCCCAATCGAGGGCTTCATAACCATGCAATGTGTAGTGGCACCAACCTTGCTGCTCTGGGCTTTGATCCAAGTGCCAATACAGGGGAGCTGTGAGGTTTTCTGCCTGGATCCATTCCCAACCTTCCATGAGCCAATATTGGGGATTTTGATAGCCGCCAGATTCGATAAATTCTCGGTATTCACCGCAGGTAATTAGACGGTCGAGGATGCGGTACTGATGCAAAAAAACTTGATGTCTGCCCCGTTCATTATCAAAATAAAATGAGTCACCTTGATGGCCAATTTTATAGATACCTTCGGAGATTTCTAAATAATGTTGTGGTGGAGTTGATGTTGATGTATGGGGTATTTGTTGGGTTTCCAAAGGAGATTTGGTTATATAGGCCGGAAACAAAGGATTATGACCGAGAATATATTTTAAGTCGTATAATAATAGTTCTTGGTGTTGCTGTTCGTGGTGGATACCGAGGGTAATTGTTTCGTAGATTTGTTCCTGTTTGAGTAAATCAAATGCTTCGATATCTAGTAATAATGTTTTGAGGAATTGATCAACAGCATGACGGTATTCGATAATCTCAGCGACCGTTGGCCGTGATAAAAAACCCCGTTGCGATCGCCCCCATCTTTCTCCAGCCTGTTCATAGTAACTATTGAAAAGATAGGCATATTGGGGATGATGAGCTTGGTAATCTTTAAGGTTTTTTTGGAGGACAAAAGTTTCAAAGAACCAAGTGGTATGGGCGAGGTGCCATTTAGGGGGGCTCACGTAGGGCACAGGCTGAACAACCTGATCTTCTGGGGCGAGGGGCTCGGCCAGTTTAAGGGTGAGCGATCGCGTTTTTTGATAGTTTTCAAGGAGTGAAGCAAACATGGGCGATGTGATCATGCGGGTAAAGTAAAAGTAATTTTAGAAGAGGCGTTTACCAACCCCATGTGCCCACTTCTCCTTTAAAGGGGCCGACAATATCAGCAGTAATCCAACCGCCATAAAAATTACCCGCTTGGGGGGTGACTTTTTCTCCATTAACGTAGCAGGCATCCATCCCCTTGGCACTAAAGCCGTAGAAATTTTCAATGTCTTGGAAGGCTGGGGTCGGTTGAAAAAAGCGCCAGGCAGCAGCTTCAAGACGGCGATCGCCCACCACCACATCGTAGTATTCGTAGCGACCTTTCCATTCACAGATTCCCCGTTGGCGGTTGGGCACGAGGTACTGGCATTGGACGGCGGCGGCGGGAAAATAATAGCTTGGTGGATGGCTGGTTTCGAGCACCCGTTTTCCCCCAGTGGTCTCAGCAATGGTGATCTGATTACAGATAACGATGAGATGTTTCGCCGTGTCTTCTAGGCGGGCGGGACGGGGATAGTCCCAGACAGACTCTTGGTGGGGTTCAGGCTGAATTGGAATTGGGCGCATGAAAACATCTTTCCTCTCGAAGAATTATTCCGCCAAAGGCGATCGCCTTCTAGTGTGTGCTGTTTTGGCTTGGAAATTCAAGTCTGAGAGGTTTTCCGAAGGGTGTTGTCCGAAATTTCAATGCACCACTATAAGCTTGGGGTAACTTGTCCATAGGGAATTGCCTTCTCGGAGCCAGACTGTTCTACGAAGACACGACCGATTTCTCTGTCTACTCTTGCCACGGTGTATTCGCCAAATGAAGCCCCAAAAACCGCTTGCACTGTATCCCCTGCCTCTACATCGGGGACGAGCGGTACAGGTTTACAATCTGCTTTGTCATAAACCTTCATTCTGCCCGCAAAACCCAGGGTCAAGACTTTTTCGCCCGCAACTTTGACAATTTGCACAGAATTCCATCTTTCGCCATCATTGGCCGCAATCATATTGCCTTCTTGCCAAGGGTCGGTAATCTTTACGAAGGAATCAGGCGCAAGTGGATATTCCGTTGCACCGATAGATTTACCGCTGTCTTGGTCTGTTGCCGGATTGTCATAGGCTAAATCCAAATACATAACCACGGGTTCTTGGGGGTTTGCATCATCCACAACGATTGCGCGTTGCATCCCGGAGCCAGTTTGCCACCAGGTCAGGACGATGTCGCCTTTTTGCGCTGTTTGCCCTTTTGGGATGGGGATAATCATCGCGTTCGGCATTGTGACAATCCCGTCAAAGGTTGAGTCAATATCTGATTCAACTTCTCCTGGTGCGGACATCTGTGCAGAATAGTAAATGTAGGTTTCGTTCGCCGGGTTTTCTGAGGTTATGGCATTTGTCCACATCCTGTTTGTGGGGGTCAGTACATAATCTCCGGCTTCGGCTGTGATGCCCACTGTCGGGAAATCGAAGGGAGTCATGCCAGGGGCGATCGCTGTTGTTTCTTCTGTCACTTCGACTTCTGAAGTTTCAACTTGTGGCGTATTCTCGGTGTTGCTGTCTTCATTAGTACCGCAACTGCTCAAGGACACCAGCATACCGCTCGCTATTAGGGCTGTGGCAACAAATTTTTTGAACGTCATAATCCAGAGAGTTTAACTTTTTTCTAATCTATTTGTTTCTCAGATTAGGAGAGACTTACCTCAACAAAAATTAATCCTAAGAAAACCCTTAGAAAGTCTCTGGTTATGATGGTGACTACACAACTTTTACTGGATTTACTGCCTGAATAGTTTATCTCTGGGTTGAGATGGTTGCGATAAAAGCTATTATTAAATCTTTTTTGAATATCTTTTTAGTTGTAAATTAAATCTATTGATTCCCCTTGGCAATTGTGAAATAATCAGAATAAAATCAAGAAAATTTGTGATAATTTGCGGTTTGAATCCACTAAAAATTTGTCTAAATAAAAACTATTTTAGCGAGAAAAATAGCGATGATTGAGTAGATTTAGTGACATTTCAATTTTGTGCATTTGAAGCTGCTTAAAAATTTATTTCAAGACGTAGCCCACACTGCGTACCGTATGGATCAATCGCTTCGGATTGGTTGCTTCGAGCTTCAGCCGTAAAGCCCGAATATAGACTTCAATCACGTTGGATTCTCCCATAAAGTCATAGCCCCAAACTTTTTCGAGGATCTGCTCGCGGGTTAGGACTTGCCGTGGGTGGCGCAGGAGTAACTCTAACAAATCAAATTCCTTGGCGGTGAGCTGGATCAGTTGGCGATCGCGGTAAACTTCGCGGGTAATGCCATTGAGAGAAAGATCCTCAAATTCTAATTGGTCAACCACTTCCCGGCGAGCGCGGCGGAGATGGGCATTGACACGGGCCAGTAGTTCTTCGATGCTAAAGGGCTTTGTGACATAATCATCGGCCCCGGCATTTAACCCAGAGACCCGATCAGAAATTTCATCCTTTGCGGTCAACAGAAGAATCGGCGTTTCGATGCCACTAGAGCGGAGTCGTAGACATAAATCTAGCCCCGACAAGCCCGGCATGAGCCAATCGAAAATCAATAGGTCATAGGTATTTTCTCGGATTAGATTTAGACTATCGATGCCGTTGTGGGCAACGGTGATCAAATAACCTTCTAGGCGTAATTCGGAGGCAACGAATTGAGCGAGGTTTTGGTCATCTTCGGCCAGTAAAATATGGGGTTTCATAGTCAGTGGGTGGTCGTTGGTAAGGGAAATTAATAAAGATGTGGTGGTGCATATTTGCAGAAAACTCAATGATCAACGTCTTTGTAAAGGAGAAATGCTTGGGGTTTAACCATGGCGGCGTAGTCCATCCTGCTCGGAGTTGTGGCTTGTGGAAACGGACTGAATATCCCACAGGGGAAGCTTGAGGGTAAAGCAACTGCCCTGGTTGGGTTGAGAACGGAGGCTAATTTTGCCGCCCATACCTTCGATGAGACTTTTGGCGATCGCCAAGCCTAACCCTGTGCCATCCCGGGAGCGAGTCATGGTTTCATCCACCCGATAAAATCGTTCAAAAATGCGAGCTTGGTGGGCTAAGGCAATGCCAATACCCTGATCAACGATGTGGATTAGGGCCATTGGTGAAGCGGTTTCGAGGCAAATTTCAATGGCCTGGTCAGGGGCAGAATACTTTAGGGCATTATCAATTAGATTTAACATCACCTGTTGCAGTCGGTCTTGATCGGCGCGAATCACGACATCTTCTGGGGGTGTTTTGAGGTGAATGGGGCGTTGGTTGATCTGTTGACCCATGACGCTGACTTCTTCGAGAAATGTATTGAGCATGACGGGCTGGGTGCGGAAATGTAAATGGCCCCCGTCGGCCCTGGCCAAATCCAACAAATCTTGGAGCATTTGAATGGTGTGGGTTGTTTCGGTGGCAGCGGTGGCGATCGCCTGTTGTTGATATTCACTGAGGCCATCGCCGCGACGTAGGAGACTCTGGAGATAACCTTCGATAATCGTCAGGGGAGTACGGAGTTCGTGGGAAACATTACCGACAAACTGCCGTTGGTTGTCCCAGGCACTTGATAACCGGGACAACATTTCGTTAAATACCTGGGCCAAACCTAAAATTTCATCGGGCGCTTGCTGGAGTTCTAACTTTGCCCCTTGGAGGTCATCCGCAGAAATCGCCTGGGCCATGTGACTCATTTGGGCGAGGGGTTGGGTGACTTTTTGAATGCGGTGTATGATCGCGGCGATTAATAAAATAAGCGTTGCTCCACTGACCAGGCGCAGCCGCCACAAACTGACATAGAGTTTTTGCAGATCGGCGGTGATGTCCTGGGATAAATACAGTTGGCCTACAGGTTCCCCCGCGATCGCTAGGGAACTAATGCAAAGGACAATTTGGCGATCGCCTACGCGCACAATTTGGGGGGGCATTGCCCCTTGCTCAAAGGTCATCAGATCAGGCACTTGGGCGACAAAATCAGCCGTCGCCGTTGATTGGGTCACCAGTTGACCGTCAGGATCTTTCACCCAAGCCATAACATCAGCAGTCGTCACCCGCTGGAGAGTGCGTACCAGACTGGTTTCCACGGGTTCCATTTCGCTATACAGTTCTAACTGTTCCGGGAATCGCGAGGCAATGTAATCTAGGGTTTGTTTGTGGGCTGCCACGAGGTTTTGCTCCATCTGCCAGCCCGCCCAAATGGCAACGATGCCGAGGCCACAGATCGATAAACCAGCCAGCTCAAAGGTGAGGCGAAATTGCAGGGAACTCGTCGAAAAATGCCAATGGTCTAATTTCAAGCGTTTGGCGATCGCCTTTTTTAGTTTTTTTAGCCCCATTGCTTACTACCGGGAAAAAGATTAAAAATTTGTTGCCCTGCCCTGGTCGAGGTCAAATTCAAAGCGCTGGTCATAGTCGGTCTCCCCATACACATTAAAGCTAATGGTTGGCGTCGTGCCCAATGCTTTCACCCGATGGATTGCGTCTGGCATTAAACAAACCAAATCCCCAGGATTTAATACTAAGCTCCCAGCCTCCACTAACTGGGTCGAATCTCCAGGCGATCGCTGCCAAAATTGATTTTCTTCTCGGCCTTGCAATAGAGCGACCAAGCCCCAACAACCATGGTTATGGATCGGCGAGACCCGTTGGGGTTCCCAGGCCACAAGCTGCACTGTGAGTGGAAAATGCGGTTCATCATACAAAATTTCCACAGCCCAACCTGTTTTTGGATCTGGCGCAATGGGGATCAGTTGCAGCCATTCTGAACTCTGCAACAAACGCTGCACTAAAGGATATAGGGCCTGTAAACGTTGGCGATCGCCTGGCTCACGGTTTAGCAGATCTTCTAAATCCGTCAGGAAACGGTAAAGCCGATAGGGTTGTGTTTTCGATGTCGGGAACTCAGCGGCTGGCCAAAGCTCCTGGGTGCCGCCGCGATCAATAAACCAAGTTTGTGGGGCCATAAATTCATGCAAAAGATGGGACGGCTTGTTTTTCTACAATGACATTTTTGCCTGAGCGATCGCTGATGGCAGTCTGAATTTTTCCTGAAGATTGCTCGACATTTTATTGCTCAATATTTTTAAGTTTTCTCTAGTTTCCCCTCATCTGCGCTTCATGTTTAGCCGATTTAATCAAGCTCAAGAACCACTGCAAAGCTTTGGTTTTAACTCAGCAATCTAATTAATTTCAGGAGAATGACCATGAAAATTCGCTATGCTGCCACCCTCGTATCGATCTCTTTGCTAAGTCTCGGGGCGATCGCCGGCTGTTCCGGTGTCAAAAACCCTTGCGCTGGACTGTTTAAAAATCCCTGTGCGAGTAAAACAGAAATAACCGATCCCTGTGCCTCAAAGGCAAATCCCTGCGCGGCGAAGGAAAACCCCTGTGCTTCTAAAACCAATCCTTGTGCGGCAAAAGAAAATCCTTGCGCTTCTAAGGCAAATCCCTGTGCCGCGAAGGCCAATGAAGCGGAATAAAAATATTTGCTGGCGATCGCTGCTGAAAACATTATGAATTTACGAAAAAAAATCATGAAACAGGTGTCGCGTCTTGCGTTGTCGTTATTGCTGTTACGGCTCAGTATTTTTATTGTGATGTTTGTCTGGACGTTGGATAAATTTTTTAACCCAGACCATGCCAGGGCCGTTTTCGAGAATTTTTATCTGATTTCTGGCCTCAGCAACGGGGTAATTTTTCTCATCGGTATTGTGCAACTGGCCATTGTGTTGGGTTTCGTGACGGGGTTCCAAAAAAATCGGTGTTATTTTTTGGTGCTGCTGCTCCATGCCGGGTCAACTTTTGCTTCCTTTCGGCAATACCTCGATCCCTTTAATAACCTCCTCTTCTTTGCGGCCTTACCGATGCTGGCGGCTTGTTTTACGCTGTTTTTGTTGCGGGATGCAGACACCCTCTGGACGGTGGATTAGGGGCGATCGCCGGATAAAAAGAATGATTAACTTGAGGGAAATTTGATGAAACCTGCTAACTTAAAGGGTGACACCAATCAAAAAACTAGGCATCGACGGCAACCAAAAAAATTACCTTGTTGGAAAAGCTTTACGGGTTTAGCCTTGGGTGCATTTGGGGTAAGTATGCTTTTAGAAGTGGTTGCACTCTCAACATTTTTCGCTGGCATGGCGACGGCGGCCAGTTCAACATCAACCTTTGTCCAGGGGATTTTTGGCACAGGATTTGATCCCCAGGCTTGGTTACTCCAGGGCTTGCAATGGATTGATAGTCTGGGTGCCCTAGGGGCGATCGCCTTTATGGTGCTTTATGTGGTGGCGACGGTGGCCTTTCTGCCGGGGTCGATTCTGACCTTGGGAGCCGGGGTGGTTTTTGGTGTCGCTTTAGGGTCAATTTACGTCTTTGTTGGCGCAACCCTAGGGGCGATCGCTGCTTTCCTAGTGGGTCGTTATCTGGCCCGCCAATGGGTGAGCCAAAAAATCGCCGACAACCCGAAATTTCGCGCCATCGACGAAGCTGTGGGCAAGGAAGGCCTGAAGATTGTTCTCCTGACGCGTCTCTCACCTGTATTTCCCTTTAATCTGCTTAACTATGCCTATGGGGTCACGGGCGTTTCCCTAAAAGACTATGTCCTCGGCTCTGTGGGGATGATCCCTGGCACCATCATGTATGTCTACATTGGCTCCCTGGCCGGAAATCTTGCGACCCTCGGCACAGAAAGCACCAGCGCCAACCCCATTGCCCAGTGGTCGATCCGGATTCTTGGTTTTGTGGCTACTGTTGCTGTGACTGTCTATGTCACCAAAATCGCCAGACAAGCCCTAAACAAAACCGTGACTGATTTGAAGTGAGCTATTCTTGGCGCAGTTTCTAGGGACATAACTGATTCGTGCAAGCTTTGCCTTTCTCCAGTGCCTGTAAATTATCTAAGGTCGTCGTTGCAATATTTCCCAAGGCTTCCTGGGTGAAAAAGGCTTGGTGGGCAGTGATCACTACATTCGGAAAAGATTGTAATAACTGAAACGTATCATCTTGAATCACTGTATCCGATAGATCTTCAAAAAAGAGATTTTCTTCTTCTTCGTAGACATCGGTGCCAAAATAACCCAACTGACCTGTTTTCAGTGCCTCGATAACGGCCCTGGTATCAATTAAGCCCCCCCGACTGGTATTAATCAGCATGGCACCGGGTTTGATCTGGGCGAGGGAGTTGGTGTTAATCAGGTGATAGGTGTCGGGTACTAAAGGACAGTGGAGGGAAATCACATCGGCTTGGGTGAGCAGATCTGGTAAATCTGTGTATTGGACACCCAAATCTAAACAGACAGAATTTTCTTGGGGATCGTGGGCCAGTAAACGACAGCCAAACCCTTGCATAATTTTGGCAAAGCATTCGCCAATTTTTCCGGTGCCAATAATCCCGACTGTTTTACCGTGGAGATCGAAACCCAGGAGGCCATTAAGGGCAAAGTTATCGTCCCGGACACGGTTGTAGGCGCGATAGAGTTTGCGGTTGAGCATCAAAATCAGTCCCACGGCATGTTCGGCCACGGCATAGGGGGAGTAGGCAGGCACCCGAACAACGGTCAAGCCTAATTTGCGGGCGACCTCAAGGTTGATATTGTTGAACCCGGCACAGCGTAGGGCAATGTATTGAGTGCCGTTGTGGGCGAGTTGTTTGAGGACAGCTTCTCCTAGGTCGTCGTTGATAAATGCACAAATGGCCGGAAAACCAGCGGCGAGGCTAACGGTATCGGGGGTGAGGCGTGGTTCGAGGAAGACCAGTTCGTGGTGAAAACGTTGGTTGGTGTTGTTAAAGGAGACTTGATCGTAGGGCTTGCTGCTAAAGAAGGCGATTTTCATGGTGCTTTGGGGTAATGGAGATGGTTTTTTTGGTGATTTCTTAATAATTAGGGTTAGAATCACAAAATAGGTCACAAAACAGACGGTATTGGCTGTGATGTTGGCCAGAATTTTTTAATACTGTAGCGATTTCAGGATTATCTTGCGGCGCTAGGTTTAGATGAAACATTCTTCTCGATATTCTGATGATTGGCAGGCGATCGCCTTACAAGTAAAAGAGGATGCAGACTGGCGCTGTGAACTCTGTGGCTTGGTTTGTATTCCGTCGGATGTGAAGGTCAAAGGCATTGATCGTCACCTGCGGGCTGTTTTAACCTTAAGCGTTCACCACAAAAATTACATCCCCGAAGACAATCGTCGGGAAAATCTCATCGCCCTTTGCTCGGCCTGTCATTTACGCCAACACCAACGCCGTTACGGCTCCCTTCCCCTTGGTCAGTTGAGTTTGTTCGGGGAAGCTTAGGTGCTTCTGGTCTTCTGGGTCTGGGGGGAAGTGGGTTAAACTTTCAGCTAGATCAATTGCTGTAATTTGATGTGGTCTGTGGGAAATGTCTATGAAAAAAATTGCGATTGTTAGTCGAAAAGGGGGCGTCGGCAAGTCCACATTAACGATGAATTTGGCTGTGGTGGCTGGGCCAGCCACGATCATTGATACCGACCCCCAGGCGAGTTGTGCCGATTGGGGCGATCGCCGCGCCGATGATCCGCCGTTAGTCCACACCGTCCCCGCAGGTCGCGTGCAAGTTTCCCTGAAGCGTTGTCAGACCGATTGGCTGTTTGTGGATACCCAACCCAGTGCCGAAGCGAGTTTAATTGAAATTGCCCAAATTGCCGATCTCTGTGTGGTGGTGTTACGACCTGGCCAACTCGAACTCGATGCCCTAGGAGCGACCCTCGCGGCAATCCGGGCGGCCCAAGCCCAAGCGGTTTTTTGCATTAACCAAGCCCATCCCCAGGCCAATTTGACGGAATTGATCGAGGGGCTCGCCGTCTACTACCCTGTCGGGCCATTGATTCGCAGTCGTGCCGATTTTCCTGCTTCTGTTGCCGAGGGACGTGCTGTTACAGAATGGAATCCGGATGGCAAAGCAGCGACGGAAATTAAAAATTATTGGTTGTGGCTCCAGGAGTACCTAAACTAATGGCCCGTAAAAAAGCGACCCTGAATCTTGATCGACTCAACCAACGGGCGACGGCAGAATTCACCGCCGAAAAAGCCTATGAAAATGAAGTTAACCAAAATCTAAAGCTCCTGTTGTTTGAGGATATTTTGGATCGTCCGGGGGGAGATGCCCGTCCCCTCAATGATAAACACGTCCAGGAATTGGTCGATTCGATCCTGGTGCTGGGTTTAATTACTCCTTTGACGGTGGATCGCCATGGTCATCTACTGGCCGGGGGACATCGTCGGGAGGCCCTTTATCAAATTAAACTAGCCCACCCCGATCAATATGCGAGTTTATTTCCCGAAGGAATTCCGGTGCGGGTGGTGGATATTGACGCGGCGGCGGATGCTGTGGATGCCCTGCAAATTGAAATCGAAGAAAATACCCAACGGAAAAATTTTACGGTCACGGAGATTCGGGAGGCGGCAAAAAAGCTAGAAATTGCTGGTTATAAACGCTTACGGGGCCGACCCAAGACGGGAGAAAAATCCTTGAAACGGGAACTGGCTAAGGTTTTTCGGCTTTCTGAGGATCGGATTCAGCGCATTTTAAATGATTCTGCCCCAAAAGGTAGGCGTACACCTACCTTTTCGCCGGAGTCGGCGATCGCCACCGTCGAGAAATGGTCAAAACAACTGGCAGACAGTGAGGATCCAACCCTGGGGCCAGTCCAAGGGCAATTAAAAAAACTC
The DNA here is from genome assembly GCF_963876085.1 of Synechococcus sp. BDU 130192. Lineage (NCBI taxonomy): Bacteria > Bacillati > Cyanobacteriota > Cyanophyceae > Synechococcales > Synechococcaceae > Synechococcus > Synechococcus sp. BDU 130192. Next base: position 53,625 of record NZ_CAWNNO010000003.1, read on the forward strand.
CTCGGAGAACTGCGCAAACTACCACCGTCGAATTCTTAAAAAAGGTATGTTTCTAAAAGGTAGGTGCGCACCTACCTTTTTTTTTTAACTTTCCGAAGACCCAATGGAATTAACCCAAGACATGGAGTAAAAAGCGCGATGTATCATCAACCGTCGGAAATTTGTTTTCGTTTGCCCCAATGGTTGCAGGCATACAGCAGCCAATATCAACCGACCCCAGGCGATCGCCAAAAAATGCGCTTTGTGGTGGGTGCCGCCCGGGAAAATACTATTCAAAAAACAGGCGGGCCTTTCGGGGCCGGGATTTTTAACATCGAAACCGGGGAACTGATCGCCCTAGGGGTGAACCTCGTGACTAGCGAAAATTTATCGTTGCTCCACGCGGAGATGGTGGCAATGGCGATCGCCCAACGCAAATTTAACCAATACAATTTCAGCACTGCAAATTTGCCTGCCCTGGAGTTGGTTACCAGTACCGAACCCTGTGCGATGTGTTTGGGGGGAATCCACTGGTCTGGCCTAAAGCGCGTAGTCAGCGGAGCTAGGGGCGTTGATGCGGAGGCCATTGGTTTCGACGAAGGGCCAAAACCCCCAAATTGGCAAACGGCCCTTGAACAGCGCGGCATTATCGTGAAAACAGAAGTGGAGCTGGCTTTTGCCCAGGGGGTCTTGCAATTTTATCAGGCGCAACAGGGGCCAATTTATAATGCCTAGGCTAGGTGACGCAACAGAAAATTTGCCCGAACTTGCCAATGGCGGCCATTGTGTTGTAGCAAACTCAAACCCCCAGCGGTAAAACAATGGTTTAGAGAACGCTCCCGAAAAAAGGCCCAGGCCCGGTCAAAATTAGTACGGCTTAAATCTTTAAAAGCGATGGTCACATGGGGACAAAAAGGGCGATCGCCATAACGTTGATCCTGAATGTTTAACTGTGTCCCAAAGGCCGTTTTTAATTGGGATTGGCAGTCTTGGAGTTGGGGAGTCAGTTGGACATCAATGTAAACCACGCGCGGCGCAAAGCAATTAAAACCCGTCAACTGAATCGAGAAACTAATTTGGCTTTGGGTAAAGGTTTGGAGAATGTTTTCGAGGTGATCGATGTCTGCGACTGGAAACTTAAAGGGCGGTTGCAGGGTGATGTGGGGCGGCGAATTGAGAGCCTTTTTAGTTTGGAATCGCTCAACACAATAATGTTGCCAACCAGAGGCGATCGCCCCTAGGTCGGGCGGTAACAACAACGCGACGAAAAATAACGATTGGGCCATAGAGATAAATTTAACAAGATGACCAAGCCCGTTGAAAGACTTCGTAAGGCAAAATTTTTGACCAGTCCCAGAGCAATTTATAACAGTAGCGCCGATTGGGAGAATTGGGGTTTACTGTCTGATAAATGTGTTTCACCTGGAGCAAAATGAGGGGTAATTGTTCCGTCTCAATTAATTGACCGAGGGTGTCAACGGTCAACTTGAGGGTACTTTTGCGGCGGGCCTGACGAAGGGCTATGAGTAGATTGGGAATAATCTCTGGATGGTCAGGCAGATAACCACTGAGACGGGCAACTAGCCTTGTGCGTTGATCGAGGTTGGTTTCTAGACTCAATTTTTTTAAGAGACTTTGGCTAGCCAGGGCCTGTTCACGGGACGATTTAGGCTGGGGCGATCTCTCCGAGATCCGCTTTGCGGTGCGCCGTCGGGCGGGCAGAGTTTGACTAACAGTATCTGTTTGCACGAAAGGATGATCTGGACAAATTTCCTGGAGGGTGGCGATCGCCTGGGGAGACGTTGCCGCAAGCTCTAACAAAGTGGCGATCGCCTGGGGATGATGGGGCTGGAGTTTACCGAGACGCAGGGCGGCTTTACGGCGGATGGTTGCTTTTTGATCCGCTGCCAACAGGCGAGAAAGACTGGCAATGACGAGGGCATTATCGGGAGCGATGGCCCCTAAACTGCGGCAGAGATTAAGTTGAAAATTCGGATCTGCGTTTTCTGTCAGCAGATCTTCGAGGTTGGCGATCGCCGTGGGATTGCCAAAATCATGGTTTTTGCCGAGGCTATGGGCTGCTAACCAACGGTCAAAGGCATCGGGATGGGTCGCTAAAAATTGTTCGAGGGTAGTCACCACCCGCTGGCGATCGCTTCTGGAGAGCGCAATGCCTGCCTCCTCAACTAGGGGCGATGGTAACTTGGGTTGCCTCTGGGCGGTGACAAAACGCCATTGCACCAGTTGATCGATCACTGCTTGCCCTTGGGAAAATTCCGGAAACTCGGCTAAAGCTTTGCCAACAAAACAGGTGGCGCGTACTTCGTAGAAACCACCACAATGGTCTTGCCAGTGCAAAAGCGCTTGCAGAAAATTTTCTTTTTCGCCAGCGGCAATTTCTTCGCGCCCCAGCCACAGTAAAATCGTTTCCTGCCAACCCAACGAAAATATCGGATATTCGCCGCCTTCGTCAATAAAAATCTCCCAGTGGGCGATCGCCGTTGCCGCAAAGTATTCTTGAAACGTTAAATGATGGAAAGCGTAGACATTTTCCCCCGTTGTTGCAGAGCGACTGACCCGCTTTAACCACCCCAACTGGAGCGCGAGGGTAAAAAAATCAGGATCAACGGCATCGAAAAACGGTTGAATTTCAGCCTGACGAAACCGAGCTTTTGCGGGATTTTTTTGCAGCACCTTGAGAGCGCACTGCCCTAAAATCTGATTGAGTTGCTGGCGTTGGGTCTGGGTTGTGGGAAAAGTATCTTGTTTCCAGTCATAGAAAGCCTCCACAAACTGGCGATACAAAATGGCTTTTGTCCCCGGCAATTTGCCTTGGGTGAGCTGCCAGGTGCGACACAGTAAGGTCAAATACAGCGGCTGGCGCGCAACCCCACGGATGCGACTATGGATACTGCGGTTTAGTTCACCATAGAGGCGATCGCCGAGTTGAGGTTGTCCTTGAAACCATTTTTGGATAAAGCGTTGCACTTGTTTACGCTGGGCATCATCACTAAAGCCTTGGCAACGGTGGATCACAAAATCAGTAAGGGCATTTTTCCCTGTGTCCCACACCGCACTGCGACAACTCAAAACGACGGAAGCATTGCCTAACCAGCCCTGGAGTTCCCGGTCGAGTTTGAATGACGCTTGGCTAAGATTGTCCCCCATTTCATCAAGGGCATCTAAAAATAACCAGACTCGTTTGTTTTGAATCAGTTCAGCAAATTCAGTCTGGATTTTTGGCGCGATGGTAAATTGCTTAAAAAGCTGCTTTAGCCAAACTTCAAGCAAATAATTTTCTAGCGATCGCCCCCCCACATCGGCCAGGGGGATCCAAACGGGTAGATCTTCGGTTGCCGACAAAGCCAGGGCCAACTGTTGCAAAAAAGTCGTTTTTCCGGCCCCTGGCTCCCCAATGATCGCCAGTCGATTATGGGAAATCTGATGATATTGCGCCAAAAAATCCTGGGGATCATCGCTTAGAGAATCTTCCTCTGCATGGGCGGCAGTCACCCCCAAGGGCACGTACAAATCCGCTAATTCAAAGGCCATGCCATCCCCCGCTGTCAGGGGATTACTGGTTAAGTGGGTATCCAGCGCTTGCCGACACAGGCTTTGCCAGTCCGGGTAAGTTGGGTCATGATCTGTTTGAGAATTCTCCTGAAAATTATTTTGCTTTTTTTCGGATGTCCCCAAGCGACGCGCGGCCCAAGTGTGATTAAACTGTTGTATATTTTCTGCCCGCGCCCAGCGATCGCCCCAGAAATTTAAGGAAAAATGCCAAGTATCAGACCCCCGGATCGTCGTGCGATGATCCTCTAAAATCCCCAAAAAACTTTCTAAATCCTTGAGGGCCGTTTTCAGTTGGGGTACGGTTAAAGGCGTAGGAGTGAGTGCCGTTAAAGTTTGCAAATGGCGCAATTTTGTCTGCACCACCAGTCGTCTGGGCGATTGCCAATGGACTTTTATCGTTGTCCGTAGTCGGTCTAATTGGCGTTCATCTGCATCGAGGGCATCATTTGCAAAATCAAGCAAGCCAAACAGTAGCGTTTGCGATCGCTCCTGGGGAATTTTTCCGTAACTTTGCTTTGGCATACTCTCTAGTGTCCCATAAGGATCACCAACCAAAACAACCACAACCCATTGGCGATCGCCTTAACCCTTCAAATCCTAAGACTCGACTTTGACGCCGCGCCAAAACGCCACGTAGCCTTTAATATTCGCCGCTTTCTCCTTGGGTTCTGGGTAATACCAAGCCGCATCCTTATTTTCTTCTCCGGCTACGGACAAGGTGTAATAGCTAGCCTGACCCTTCCAAGAACAAGTCGTGTGGGTGTTACTCGGCTTAAAATACTCTGTTTTAATGGCATCGGGGGGAAAATAATAGTTTCCTTCTACCACCTCGCAGCGATCGCTTTCTGCCACCACTGCACCATTCCAAATTGCCTGGGCCATCGATATAATCTCCTAATTTTTGCCGTAAAATTATTACGTTTAGAGTTTAACGCACTCGCCTATCTGCTGTGGTGAAAACCAAGTCAACTTAGTCTTACACGCTGCTTTGAATTGTGGGCCTAATCGCCAAGCTTTAATCAGGATTAATTCTGTCAGAAATTATTCTATGAATAGTCAGCTTAGTGACCAATTCAAAAAATTAAATGAAAAGTCACAATATTATTGGAATTTATAAAATCAAACACTATATTTTAGGTTGACACAATGCAAAGAACCCACGCAATAAAATAGATGAACTGCTATTATTTGCCTCTGGATTCTGCCTTAAGCGCAAAAAAAATTCGCCCCAATTGCCTAGATCGGGACGAATATAGCTTGATGGAGGAAACTTGTAAAAAACTATGGACGACACCCGGTTGTCATGGGTCAGGTAACTGTGGCGAGAATCGGGGGCGTAGTTGGGCATTCAGTCAAGGGTCGCAATAAGCAAAAAATCAGAATGCTTGTATTGGTACATAGTTTCTTTTTGTAATGCTGTAATTGACTGAGACGTTAGAGGACAAGGGAATTTTGAGGGAAAAGGCAAAACCCCATAGAACTTTGCCTTTAGGGTTGGTGATATAAGTTTGACAATAGTATTTAAACTATGGACTTAAAATTTAGTATAGCTATTATTCAATGAAATGTAAACAGGTTTAGCCTTAGTATTCTGAGAAAAAATATAAGCAAAACTTATGATAATGCTGTTTTTTAGAGCGGCGATCGCCTTCAAAGTAGCTACAGTGATGCTGAAATGCCCCAAGCTACCGGAGATTGAGGGGAGTTTTGGTTTAAATTTCTAGAAAAAATTTTTTAATGTTTGGAACGAAGAGGTTTTTTTAGATCAAAGAAAAGAGTCAATTATTCAAGAGTTGTATAGATAAGAGAAAAACTACTACACGTAAAACCCTCCCCAGGAATAGCCTCAATGGACAAACGGCGAGAATCAACTGAATAAAGCATCGTTGGGTTTTGCAATTCAGCGAGAATTCCATCCATTGCACTGGGAGATTGCACTTCAATAATTGCTCTTTCTTCTGCATTTAAAAACGCAATGGTTTCTGATGTTTCATTCATACTTTCTGAACAACGCAGCAGAACTGCCTCAGCGGGAATTTCTATGGCATCTAAGATTCGATTGTAAGCTCTGCCATCATCAAAATTAGAGATTGAATCAAAGAATAAAAAATATCGCTGCTCAAATTGAAAAATATTGACACCCAAAGAACTTGGCGCGAACACGTCATTACTCGGAATATCCAACAACCACCCCCCTTGATTGCTCCCTTGCTGGGGCAGACCGATGAAAATACCAGGGCGATTAATGGGCATTCCCCTCGTATTTGGGTCTTGGTAATAAACCAAACCCTGGAAATCTTCGGCTTGTAATAAAGGAGTAGCACTAATTTGGGAACTTGCCCTAGGAATAACGGCTATGGAACCTAAAATTACGAACGCGATCGCCGCACTATTTTTGGTTAAAGTTTGAAACATGAGTCATGGAGGTAAAAAATATTAAGGTGACAGCTTGAGATGGGACTTGGGATTTGGTCTTTCTGGATTTAATTCAAATATCTTATAAAATACTTCCTTAATTTTAGCTGATCTTTTATATTGGCTGAATTTATCATGCTTAAAAGTTAAAAAAAAGTTATCAAACAAAATTTATATCCATATAACCCGTCAGGAGCAATCTTTTATTTTTATGTTTATTCTAGAAGGAGATTACATAGGTTAATCAATTTGTTTAACTGTTCTGAGTTAAGGTCATGAAACATCATCCCCTGCAATCTGTGTGTCAGCATCTCAGTCAAATTGAAATTAGTAATCCAATCACAGTACGTCTAATTTGCCGGGTTATTCCTACTCGCTGTCCTTGTGAACGAAAGATAAATCTTTTTGGTGTAGTAATAATTGAGATCCCCCCCTTGTGTAAGCTGAATTCCTTTTATGAAGAGTTAATTGGTTTACGGTTTCGGGCGCTTTCTTATTTAGCCGATGTTTGCCATGAGGATGGCCACCGTTATTGTTAATTAACAGTTCAAGAATTCTTCCATCATGCATAAGCTTCCACAGTCACTACAAGAAAAAAATAACTCTGGTTGGTCTCTTCAGGTTTATAGTGGCGATCGACGCTTGATTTGTATCATCAATTCATCCCATGTTTGGCTCCTCTGTTTGGGGATTACTTTCGGACTCCTATCGGGATTAATGTTTAAAGAAATTATGCCAGAGGTTACTACTAAACCAACGAATTCTGAAATCAATTCAGCACTCACGATGCCTATCGGAATCGATTAGATTAGTCATTGTTAGTTCGATTTACTCATTCAAAAAATCCACGAGATGCGATAGATTAATTATCTATCGTTTTTTATGGCTTGATAATTTTAAAAAGAAAAAAATCTGTCCTAATTGTCTAGATTAAAACAGATACAGCTCGATGGAGGAAACTTTTGAAAAACGAATGACTACGCCGCTTCGTCATGGGCAAACTGATTGTAGAGAAAGTCGAGGGCGTAATTCCGCAATTCGTAATATTCGGGGTCTTCCATAATTCGGTCGCGATCGCGGGGACGGGAGAAAGGAATGGTCAGAATTTCACCAATTTTGGCGTGGGGGCCGTTGGTCATCATCACAAGGCGATCGCACAAAAAGAGGGCTTCGTCGATGTCGTGGGTAATCATCAAGACGGTGCAACGGTGGTCGTTCCAAATTTGCAGCAACTCCTCTTGTAATTCTTCTTTGGTGATCGCATCTAACGCGCCGAAGGGTTCATCGAGAATCAAGACTTCAGGAGGAATTGCTAAGGCTCGCGAGATGGACACTCGCTGTTTCATTCCCCCAGACAATTCTTTTGGTAATTTATCCACAGCATGGCGCAGGCCGACCAGATAAATGTGTTCCTCGACGAGGGCGCGTCGTTCCTGGGCCGAAACTCCCTTCATCACCTCACCGACAGCCAGAGCAATATTCTGATATACCGTCAACCAAGGCAGCAGTGAATAGTTCTGAAAGATTACCATTTTATCCGGGCCCGGTTGCTTCACCCGTTGTCCTTCGAGGGTAACAATCCCTTCCGTGGGTAAATCTAAACCCGCAATCATATTCAAGAGCGTTGATTTCCCACAACCAGAGTGACCGATTAGGGAAATAAATTCCCCTTTTTTAATTTCGAGATCAATCCCCTTGAGGGCCACATATTCATCACCCCCCGACAAGGGAAACACCTTGTCAATACTATCAGCCGCAACAAAAACACTCATAAGTTTTTACCAAGCAAAATGGTGATCAATTAGTTCTAGAAGGTATAAGTCGTACGCAAAGCAAAGACGCTGGTTGTCTCATTTTGGGCATCCCCTTCCGGATTGAAAATTACAAATGCCCCTGGTGTAATGCTGATGTGATCATTGATTTGATGGCGATAAAAGGCTTCCAATTGGTAGGGGGTTTGGCGATCGCCAATATTTGCCGGACTTAAACTCGCCCCATTGCCTGCATCCACCCGATAGAGCGGTTGACCAAACAAAATCCCTGCCGCGTTCCCCTTAGCAAAGGCATCTGGAAAATATAGCCCCGCCATCCAACTGCTCAGATTCGTATAGGCAGAGCCACTCCCCGCTTGATCCGTCATAATGTATGCCCCATAACCCGTCAGATTAACCTTCGGACTAACACGCCAATTCACCGTTGCCCCAAAGGAGTTAAATTGCACCGGGGTGGTCAGCGGCAAATCTCCCAAAATTCGTGTCTCAGCCCCCATTAAACTCGTACCTGCAATGTTGATCTGGTGGTAGCTATAGGCATAGTTCAAACCCAAATCAAGTTTGTCATTGGGGTAAAGGGTCAGTTGTGTCGCAGCGATAAAACTGCCATTGAACAAGCCAGCCCCCAACGGTGTCCCCGGAAAACCTTCATTACCAGGGATTGCCGCATTGACGGATCCATAGAGTGCCCGCCAATCGATGACATCATTGGGTTTATAGATAAAGCCCGCTGCGGAAGCAAGTCCCGTGCCACTTGTGCCGCCAGACATCCGCAACACCGGATTTAAAGTTGCAAACCGAGAAAGTGCTCCTTGGCCCTCACTGGCAAAGGGAAGAATTGCCGGAAATGCATCGGTGACTTCCGCCTTCGGGCCGATAAATGCCGTCAACTTATCTGTGATTGGCGCAATGTAGAGCAACTTGTACAGACAAAGGCTGTTGTTACCGCAACTGGGTTCAAGATTTTGCGGATTAAACCCAGCAAATTGCGGTTCCCAAGCGAGGCTAGTCATTCCTTCTCCGAGAATAGAGGCATCATTCGGGAAGAGGGTTTCAGCGACGCTACCGGTACCTGTAATGCCTTTACTTGCCGTGAAATTATAGGCTTGCAAACCGGTGATTAGAGCATCTTTGCCGGTAAAACTGGTGGTCAAATTCAGCCGCAGACGATTATTAAAGGTAATCTGAGCATCGTTGCCCTCTGGTTCGCCACCCGTTGCCTCACTGATAGAGAAAATAGCTTCCCCATTCAGTTTTGTGGTCGTTGAAAATTGTTGGTTTTCGAGTTCACTGGTGCGGGCTTCGAGATCATCAACCCTTGCGCCGAGGGTAGCTAATTCTGCCTGAAACTCGTTGGTCAATCGCCGGAGGGTCGCGAGATCGCTAGAGGATACATCGGCATTATTACCTTGAATCTGCCGTTCTAGGGTATTGAGGCAAGCATTTAGTCCGGCGGCAAATTCATAACGGCTCAGGGGGCGATCGCCACGGAATGTTTGATCCGGATAACCAACAATGCAACCATACCGTTCCACTAGACTTTGTAGGGCTTCATAGGCCCAATCCGTCGGCTTCACGTCCCGTAATCTCAATACTGAGGCCATTTGTCCCATGGAGGCCGAGGCTAGATAACGAGTCTCCTGTAGTGTTGGTGAACTCAGCGATGTTTCCGAATTAATTTCCTGGGCCTGTAGTGGCGGAGCAGCCTGAAAAATATTGCCCCCAACGATCAAAGTAGTCAGCCAAAAAAGTTGCTGTTGTCTCATAACAGTAGATTCCTCCTCGATAAATATAAAACTGTTTAAAATGCCCAAGAAAGTTCCAATTGTTTCTGTGCTAAAACTCTAATTACTACAAAGAAAATATGGGTAAGCTGCCATGCCAGTGATGATCAAAAATTTACGACGACTGTATTGATTCATATATTTGTGTTTACTTTGACTAGGTACTGTACTCGATTGATCGAAGGATCAGTGACGGGAAACAGCGAGAGAGAAAGGGCAGAATCCCCAAGGACATTGCCCTTAAACTTGGCCTATTGATAGTCTTTCGACTATGAATGTGAGATTTAATATAGTCCTAAGACCATGACATGTAAATAAGCTGGGCTTGAGTCTTTCTGGGCAAAATAATAACTAAAACTTATCTAAAATTGGTTCAAAAAATGCTTTCGGGTACTGCATCGTGAATTTTTTCTGGGATTGTGGCTATGGCAACTGCAATGTTTATGCTGTGATGTGAGCAAGTCATGCCAGTAGATGATGATGTAAAGAATCGTTGATCCTTATGGGGAGATTGGTTTGTTTTGGCGTGGGTTGTGACAGCATCAAATGAATTATGTGTTGTGATGGGTCACAGTGATGGAACCAAATCATATTTGGACATTTGTTCCGGAAGATGTTTATGCTGTCCTGGAATCTCAACCTGACGGCTTATCGGCCCAAGTAGCACAACAACGTTTAGAAAAGTTTGGGCCAAATGCGCTACCGGAACCGCCCCAACGGCCCCTATGGTTGCGTTTTTTAGATCAAGTCACTCACTTTATGGCCCTGTTACTCTGGGTGGCGGGAATTTTGGCGTTTGTTTCGGGGACGCCGGAACTGGGTTGGGCGATTTGGGCCGTGATCTGGGTGAATGGCATTTTTAGCTTTTGGCAGGAATTCCAGGCAGAAAAATCCCTAGCAGCTTTGAAAAAGGTGTTGCCCGCACAGGTGAAAGTGTACCGAGATGGTGCGCTCCAATCGATTCCGGCGGTGGAACTGGTACCGGGAGATGTGATGCAACTGGAAGAAGGCGATCGCCTTTCTGCGGATGCGCGGTTGGTCGCTTCAGAAAGTTTATATCTTGATCTTTCGGTGATGACGGGGGAATCATTGCCTGTGGCGCGGAATGCCTATCCGGTACGGGTGCGAGAAACGGCGTCTGTGCGTGATGGCCAGCCCCTCCGCCGGGGAGAACAACCAACCCGAGAAAAAACAAATCCTGCAGAAATTGCCAATTTACTCTTGGCGGGGGCGACAGTTTCGTCGGGGCGGGGGGTGGCAGTGGTCTATGGCACCGGTGCCCAAACGGAATTTGGTCATGTGGCCCATCTAACAACCAATGTGAAACGGGAACCCAGTAGCCTCGAAATTCAGGTGGGTAAGATTGTCCGCGTTATTACGGCGATCGCCTTGACGATGGGCGTGATTGTTTTTCTGTTGACGGAATTTTTAGTGGGGATGGAACTGCGGGAAAGTTTCGTCTTTGCCATTGGCATTATCGTTGCCCTCGTGCCAGAAGGATTGCTGCCGACTGTTACCCTCGCCCTTGCCATGGGTGTCCGGCGGATGGTGCGCAAAAATGCCCTGGTGCGCCGTCTTTCTGCGGTGGAAACCCTCAGCGCCACCACGGTGATCTGCACGGATAAAACGGGTACCCTCACGAAAAATGAAATGACCGTCCATTACCTCTGGTTGCCCTGGTTAACCGAAGCAGAATTGCCTGTTCAACCGCCTCTACAAACCCCTAATCACGGCCAACCCGGAGAAATTCAACCCTTTTTAATCGAAGTCACTGGTGCCGGTTATGACCCTGGATCGGGCACCGTGAATTTAGCCGGAGACTTCACCGCCCGCTGGAAAATTGACCTGCTATTGACGGGGGCTGCCCTTTGTTCTAATGCCCAACTCATCCACCTCGACACACCGAGCCGCTGGCAGGAAATTGGCGATCCCACCGAAGCTGCTTTGATCGTCGTTGCGGTTAAGGCCGGCTTAAATATTGAACACTTACAACAACAATATCCCCGGTTACGGGAGATTCCCTTTGATTCTCGCCGGCGACTGATGACTGTGGTCTTAGATTGGCAGGAGTCAGATATTTGGCAGAGCGAACTGCCCTGTATGGCCTTTACAAAAGGGGCACCGCTGGAGGTATTGCGCCATTGTCAGGCGGTGTTGCGCAATGGGGCGATCCAAACTTTGGGCCATGAACAGTGGGAAGAAGTGGTACAAGCCAATGATCGTCTTGCAGCCCAGGGGTTTCGGGTGTTGGGGGTGGCGGCGCGACGAGGGCAACGGGATTTGGTTAATCTGCGCGCCCAGGATCTTGAGCGGGATTTGATTTTTATTGGTTTAATTGCGATGTTTGATCCGCCCCGGCCGGAGGTGAAGCAGGCGATCGCCCAATGTCATACCGCTGGCATTAAGGTGACAATGGTGACGGGGGACTATGGCCTCACGGCCCAGGCGATCGCCCAACAAATTGGCATTGTCAATCAGCAAGTCCGGGTCGTCACCGGAGAAGGCATGGGCCATCTGTCTGATGCTCAACTGCGGCAAATCCTGAAATATCGTTCGGGCCTCGTGTTTGCGCGGATGTCTCCCGAACAAAAATTACGCCTGGTGCAAGCCTATAAAGACATTGGGGAAGTGGTGGCAGTGACGGGGGATGGGGTGAATGATGCTCCGGCTTTACGGGCGGCCCACATTGGCATTGCCATGGGGTTAAATGGTACCGATGTCGCCAGGGAAGCGGCGGATATCGTCCTCACCGATGACAACTTTGCGACGATCATTAGCGCTGTAGAACAGGGCCGCGCCATTTACCAAAATATCCGTAAATTTATCACCTATATCTTGGCTTCTAATGTTCCGGAAGTGGCTCCTTTTCTATTGATGGTGGCCCTCAAAATTCCCCCAGCCCTGGTGATTATGCAGATCCTAGCGATCGATCTAGGCACAGATATGATTCCTGCTTTAACCCTAGGGATTGAGGCGGCAGAGCCGGATATGATGACCCAACCGCCCCGCAAACAAACGGAAAATCTGTTGGGGCGATCGCTCCTGATCCGTGCCTATTGTTTTCTCGGCCCCATCGAAGCAGTCTTGGGAATGCTGGGCTTTTTTATTGTCTGGTGGGGTCATGGCTATGGTTTAGCGGAACTCCAGGCGATTACCCCAGATTTATTGCGCCACAGCACCGATGCAGCCACTGTCGGGATCTATGCCCAAGCCACCACCATGACCCTAGCGGCGATTGTCGCCTGTCAAAATGGCAATGTTTTCACCTGCCGCTCTGAAACCACCTCTATTTTTCGGTTGGGCTTTTTCTCAAATCCGCTGATCTGGGTCGGCATTGCCACTGAATGGATTTTGGTGATTTTGATTATGAAGAGTGCTTTTTTCCAGGAGATTTTTTTTACCGCCCCCCTCGATCCGTGGCAGTGGCTGGTGTTGATTACTTGTCCGCCCTTGATTTTGGGTTTTGATGAACTGTGGAAACGTTTTTTCGCCCCACGTTGACGCTGATATCGGGGGCAATTTTATCGAAAAATAACTTGAAAAATATTACTCCCTGTCCACATTAGGCCAATAATGACCCCAATAAAAATTAAGGCGATCGCCATACCGAGCAAGCTTAAAACCCCATCATCTTCCTGGAGGCCGAGGGCCGCAAAAAAAATGGCGATCGCCGGCACCGTATTCGCCCCCGGAATCGGTAAAACCACCAATAGGGCCATGGCCGACAAAACAATTCCCAAAATAATTCGTCCCGGCAGACTGTGACAAATGGGCGTCAGACGGGGTTTTGTGATTTTCTCGACCCTTTTTAACCAGGGAATCAGATAACCCATAAACCGCTGAATTTGCGGTAGGGAAAAGGACGTTTGGAGAACTTTGCGGGGCACCCAAGGTTTAGACTGCCCCAGACATAGTTGCAGGGTGATCGACAGCATCGCCATGCCAAAAATAAAAGAGGTGCCAGGAATTGCAAAAATACTCAAAAAAGCAATGAGCGCCAGGGGAAAACCAAATAATCTTTCCTCGGTGAGGGCAAAAACATTGGCTAGGCTCACCTTTTCCGGACGTTCCTCCTCAAAAAAATAGTGGTGTAGTTTTTCAGAAAGTTTTTTCATGCTGACTGGGCGAGCCAAAAAACGGCTTATTTACTGATAGCGTTCGAGAAAATCCAGGGCTTCATTGCGCAGATCATAGTATTTTTGAGTTTCCCGCAGTTCGTGGATATGTCGGGGTCGAGGGAGATCCACCGTTAAAACTTGCCCAATTGTAGCCTGGGGGCCATTGGTCAGCATCACGATTTTGTCAGACATAAACAGGGCTTCGTCAACGTCATGGGTAATCATCATCACGGCCTGGCGGTGGTTTTCCCAAATGTCGAGGACTTGGGTTTGCAGTTTCGGTCGGGTCAGGGCATCGAGGGCACCAAAGGGTTCATCGAGGAGGAGCATTTTTGGCCGAGTCGCTAAAGCTCTCGCAACCCCTACCCGCTGTTTCATGCCGCCAGAAAGTTCGTGGGGATATTTGTCGGCGGCGGCGGTGAGATTGACCATGTGGATATGTTCGTTAACAAGGTGGCGGCGATCGCCTTTGGAAAGATGCTTGTGAACTTCATCCACGGCTAGGCGGATATTGTCTCGGACCGTTAACCAGGGTAAGAGCGCGTAGCCCTGGAAAACCATCATCCGGTCAGCACCGGGGCGGCGAATCAGTTTCCCTTCTAAGGTGACATGGCCGGCGCTGGGTTTTTCTAAACCCGCAACGATCCGCAGCAGGGTCGATTTACCGCAACCAGAATGGCCAATCACAGAAACATATTCCTGAGCACCAATGGTGAGATTGATATCTTCGAGGACAACAAACTGGCTCCCATCGGCCTTGGGATATTGTTTGTGAATATGCTCAATGGCTAGAAAAGTATCGTTGGGAGATTCCATGGCGGCAGGGGAGGGGAAAGATTGGGGTCTAGTCATAGTGGAATTCCAATTTTGTAATGGGGTTTAACTAACGGGATAAATTTGGGGACGGTTGGCCCGCAGTTCAAAACTATTGAGGTAACCGACTGGGTCGCTTGGATCAAAGGCTTTTTGGTCGATAAAGGCAGTGGCTGGTTCTACCTTGTAATCTTCGCTGGGACTGGTAATCCCCATTTCGGCGGCAATGTCCCGGTAAAGATCGGTGCGCCAGGCTCGCTTGGCGATCGCCTCTAGATCGGTTGGTAATGTTTCAATTTGGCCCCAGCGGGCTGCTTGGGTCATTAACCAAATCCCCTGGGACTGCCAGAGAAACGTGGAATGATCATGGGGAATTGTCGAAGTTTCGGGGTGCAGCTCAAAAAAGGTCGTCGTATCTAAACTGCTCTCTAGCCGTTGCTGGGCATCAAAACCGCCGTAGTCGTAATCCCCGACGATGGCCGGACGAGTATAGTTCACATTGGCCCCTGTAAAGGCCCGTTCAGCAATAATGCTTGCCACTTCTTGCCGATGATTGGGGTCGCCACAATACTGACAGGCTTCGATTAAGGCTTTGACGAGGGAACGGTAGGTTTTGGGGTATTGTTCAATGAAAGATTCTGCCACCGCCAGCACCCGATCCGGATGGCCCCGCCACACATCTCGCCCTTGAATGAACGTAAACCCAATGCCTTCATTTTTGGCGATCGCCCTAGTATTCCAAGGTTCTGCCACCATGTAGGCTTGCATCGCCCCGATCCGCATATTGCTCACCATCTGGGGCGGCGGCGTAATCACCAATCGCAACTCTCGCATCGGATCAAGGCCAATGGTGGCGACTAAATAACGGGCAAAATATTCATAAATCGAAGAACTTAAGGGAATCCCCCAAGCGCGGTCATCAAGGGGAGATTTTTGCCAAAAACTGCGGAGATCTCGGCCAAATTTAGCTAAATCACCTTGGTAATCTGGCCATGGTTTTATACCAGCCTCCCAAAGCTGTCGGTTCATGGTTAAAGCATTGCCATGGCGGTGGAGGGTCATCGCTGCCACCAACGGAAAAGCCCTAGCTCCTTCGGCACCAATTCGCGCATTGGTCACCGCCCCAGAAACCACCGGCGACGCATCTAACCGACCGAAGATCAACCCATCACGGGCATTGGCCCAACTGGCTTCGCGACTGAGTTGGACATTCAAACCGTATTTCTGGAAAAAACCTTTTCTGTAGGCGATCGCCAAGGGCGCACAATCATTCACTGGCACAAAGCCCACCGTTAAATTCGGCTTTTCCAAACTTTCTGGCCGTACCAAGGGCTCAACCGCTAAAGCATGGGGCAAATGACTCTGAATCTTTTTACCCGTTGGGGCAGTACAAGCACCATAAACTAATGCCGAAGCCGTTGCCCCCATCCCAAATACAAAGGAGCGTCTACTTATTTTATTCATTGCAGTGATGCTCCTAATGCTGGGCCGGACGATGGGTAATCGCCGTTTGCAGATAAGCGAGGGCCGAATCTAGAATTAAGCCTGTGATGCCGATGACAAAGACTGCCAAAAATACCGAACTCACATTGAGGCGGTTCCATTCGTCCCACACAAAAAAACCAATGCCAATGCCCCCGGTGAGCATTTCCACCGCGACAATGACGAGCCAAGCGACCCCCATGCTGATCCGCAGACCTGTGAAAATGTAAGGTAAACTCGCTGGCAAAATAACCCGCCATAGTTGTTTCCAGCGGGGCATTTCTAACATTCGCGCCACTTCGAGATAATCTTTCGGTACCTGGGCCACACCTTCTGCGGTGTTGATAATCGTTGACCAGAGGGAGGTGATAAAAATGACAAAAATTGCCGAGGGTTCTGCCCCACTAAAAATAGACAAGGCGATCGGTAGCCAAACTAAGGGCGAGACAGGTTTGAGAATTTGAATGATCGGGTTAATCGCGAGCCAGGCATTACGGGAGAGGCCAATCCAGATTCCCACTGGGATCGCCACCAAAGCCCCCAAAATAAAACCAATAATCACCCGGCGCAAACTGGCCAAAAGCAACCAACCTAAACCCAAATCGCCAGGGCCACGCCGATAAAAGGGATGCAGAATAAAATCCAGGTTATTGACCAATGCTTCTAGGGGCGTCGGCATCATTTCGCCCCGCACTAAGGCGATCGCCCACCAGAGCAGTAACAATCCCCCAAAACCATAGAGGGGTAGCCAAACTTCTTTCCGGAGACTTCCTTGCCAAAAAGGTGGTACCAAAAACTTTCTGACCCCACGGGCCAAACTTGATAATAAAACCATGCAAAATTACCTACCCTTTCACAGTAAATAGAGGGAAGTGATTGGTAACTGACAGTCGTTGTCTGGGAATTCTGATTTACGGTGCGATCGCCGTGCTTCAGTCTTCTTCCGATGCTGACGAGGTTAGCTGACGGGCTAGGACTGGAAGATGTCCCTTTTCTATGTATCCCAGAAAATAAGCCCCGGTGTCTTCCCGGTTGGGTTGACGGGTGGTTCCCCCGCTTCAAGGCTTCGTAACCTTGAACTAAGCTGACTTACTCAGTTGGCCTATAAGCTAGCATTTCTCCAAGGACTTTGTAAATTACCGTAGGGATCAAAAAATCAAAAATCCAATCAAGCCCAGGGGACTGAACTCCCTTTGCCTCTGCCAGGAGATATCCCATTGGGGGGCGATCGCTGGGAGATTTTCGGCCCAGCGCTTCAGATCCAACGCCCATGCAATTCCATCGAGCACGGGCTTCCCTGTGGCCAGACCCCACCGGGCGTTTCCTGGGCTTGCTTCAAAATTCCCAAAATCCTGACTTCCACTCGTGAGTTGACCCTATTGCCGCAACAGTCACCACAAGATTTATCTTTGAGATTTCCTTAAAATTAGCGACTCTTTTTGGCACTTTTAATTTTCAACAATCCTCAGCATAAATTTATGATTTGTCTGAAGAATATTCGCCTTTAGCACTAAGAATATGAATTCAATGATATTATAGAATCTACTTTCGGTTCTAGTGGGGATCAGCCACTAGAGGAAACGGGGAAAGAGCAGTGAAAATCTGCCGCTGTCCCGCAGCTGTAAGCCAGTTTTAGCGCTGTAATTTTAGGGGTCATTGTCATGGTCAATCTAAAATTAAGCCCTAAAAATTGTGTAAGTCAGAATGCCCGCCGATCGCCAACCACCTTCTAAAACATCTGCGAGGTACGGATGATCACTGTTTTAGTCTTGGCACGTTCAAGAACGTGCCGCCATAGAAGCGTTTCGAACAAGCTTCTCCCCCAAGTCTTCAAAACCACTCAGGCATCACTGCCAAAATATTCCTAACGATTTTGTCGATTAAGTTGTGGTCATTGGCGCTGTTTCGATTCAGGGCCTGGGCGTTTTTTGCTGCCTCAATTTAATGGGCGATCGCCTTTTTCTTTTTAGTTTGTTTAATCCCTAAATGGGGTAATTTTTTGCTGCATTCATAGCATTAGTTTTCCCAGGTTAGTGGTCAAGCTTCCTAACAATTTGCCGTTCAATTTTTTAGCATCAAATTCATTCAGGACAATACATAATGACGACATTTCAAACAATGACTCTCGGCTATGCTCGCATGGGTAAACGCCGGGAACTTAAGAAAGCATTAGAAACTTTTTGGGGCGGAACTTCTAGCGCAGATGAGTTATTGGCCCTACGGCAGGATCTTGAGGTCAAAACCTGGCAAGCACAGTTAACGGCGGGCATTGATCGCATTGCCGTAGGGGATCAAACCCTCTACGACCATGTCCTAGACTGGACGGTGCGTTTGGGGCTGATTCCCCGGCGGTTCCAGGGTTTGAGCGGGCTTGATCGCTACTTTGCCATGGCTCGGGGCCGGGATGCTTTACCCGCGCTGGAAATGACCAAGTGGTTCGACACTAACTACCACTACCTGGTGCCTGAGATCGAAGACAAGATGCAACCCCTGGGAAACTTTGGGGAATTTTTGGCGATGGTGCAGCGATCGCAAGCCGTTTTGGGCGATCGCGCCGTACCCGTAGTCCTCAGTCCGGTGACCCTCTTGGCCCTGAGCCGCCACAACGGGGATTTGATGGCTTGGTTGGATCAGTTACTGCCGCTATATGTCGATCTCCTAGGCCAGCTCAAAGCCCTGGGGGTAAAGGAAGTCCAACTGCATGAGCCAATTTTGGTCACAAGCCAAGCCACCGATCTCAAGGCAGCGGTGCAGAAGACTTATCACCAACTAGCCGGAGTCGGCTTGCCCATACAGCTAATCACCTACTTTGATGACCTGGGGGTGAACTATGGCTGGGTGACGCAGCTACCTATGGCAGGGATCAGCTTAGATTTTACCCGGGGTCACAACTTAGATCTGCTGATATCCCAAGGATTCCCCACCGACAAAATTCTGGGGGCGGGGGTCGTCGATGGACGTAATATCTGGCAAATTCATCCCGATATCACCTTGGCATTGTTGAAAAAATTACAGGCGATCGCCCCCAACTTACGGGTACAGCCATCCGCCTCACTGCAGTTTGTCCCCCACGATGCCACCTCAGAAACCCAGTTGCCTGAACCCTTACGCCAGGTTTTGAGCTTTGCGGAACAAAAGTTGACGGAGGTGACCTTTCTCGCTCGCACGTTAGCTGGTGATGAGACGACGACCCAACAAATGGCCATTGAGCAGCAGTGGCAAACCTTTAAGCAGTTCAATCCGCCAAATGTCGCAGTGCAGAGTGCAATCCAGAAATTGACTGCAACAGATTTTCAGCGATCGCTCCCCTATGACCTCCGTTTAGCCAAACAGATCCAATTGCCTCCCTTGCCCACCACAACCATCGGCTCCTTCCCCCAAACGAAGGCTGTACGTCAGTTGCGAGTGAAATACAAAAAAGGGGAGATTTCCCAAACAGACTACCAAGCAGCGATCGATGGGCACATTGTCGATTGCATCAAGCTCCAGGAAGACATCGGCTTGGATGTGCTGGTGCACGGGGAATTTGAGCGCACCGATATGGTGGAATATTTCGGCCAACAACTGCAAGGGTTTGCCTTTACAGTCCACGGTTGAGTACAGAGCTATGGCAGCCGTTGCGTGCGGCCACCGATTATCTATGGTGATGTTTCATGGCTCCAGCCGATGACGGTGCGAGAGTTTCAGGTCGCCCAATCCCTAACGAACAAACCAGTGAAGGGTATGCTCACTGGGCCAGTGACGATGATCAATTGGTCGTTTACCCGCACTGATATTCCCCGCCGTGACCAGGCAATGCAAATCGCCCTCGCCCTACGGAAGGAAGTAGCGAGCCTAGAAGCGGCTGGAGCGACCCTTATTCAAGTGGATGAACCAGCCCTACGGGAAGGGTTACCCCTAAAAATCAAACGTTGGCAAGCATACCTAGATTGGGCAGTCGATGCTTTCCGGTTGGCCACCAGTGCTGTTCAACCAAAGACCCAGGTTCATACCCATATGTGTTACTCCGAATTTGGCGACATCATTGAACATATTGAACGCCTAGATGCGGATGTGCTCTCTATTGAAAACAGTCGCAGTAATAATGAAACCCTGTTTGAAATTACTAATGCTGGCTATCGCTACCAAGTAGGAAATGGGGTTTACGACGTCCATAATCCAGCTGTTCCGAGCGTTGAACAGATGGTGCAGCAGCTCCGCACGGGCATTGACCACCTGGCGATTGCTCAAACTTGGATCAACCCAGACTGTGGCCTCAAAACTCGCCGTTGGGAAGAGGTCATACCGGCCCTCAAAAATATGGTGGTTGCGACTCAAAAATTACGGGAGGAAATTCAAAATGCTGTTCAGTGATCTTTGGCAGTGTCGCGACACGACTTGGCAAGCTGCTTTTATTCGGGAAAACCTATTGTCCTTAGGTCATGGAGCCTGGCAAGGATATTTGACCCAAGGGCGCGGCCTGGTTGTTTGTGAGGTGGGCGCGACAGATCTGACTCGCTTGAATTGGCGTCAAGCAGTGGTGCCCTATCATCTCCAATACCGGCCAGCCGCGACCGTTTATCCATACCTAAAGTCCCGTGGTCTACCGAGCGACGTGCTGGATCATCTCTTAAAGGTGTTACAAACCTATACCCCTGAGCGGGAGATGCTCCTCGTTCTCAACCATGGTGCCGCCATTGAGGTGGATTGGTTCCAGAACTTGGCGATCGCCCCTCCCGACTGTTACCAACAAGTTTGCGATCGCTGGGAAGAATTCAATTTGACCCCTGAATCTACCAGGAAGTATCGAAGTGGCGAACCATGAAAAATTAACACTATCGCCAAATCGGAGTACAGACTAAGCCTCAGCGATCAAAAGTCGCCAGCTCCAGCAGTATCTCCACTACCCTGGGCGCATTCCTGCCACTGTCCATCCCTTTGTCAAAATGGCCCAGGGTCAATCGAATTTGCCCCAATCAGGGCCCCAGCGCCACAATCTGATCAAGGTAAGGCGATCGCCCTTGGCAGCGCTGTCATCCTTGGGGGTCTTGCTCTTGGTCAAATTTCCCAAAGCCATCCTGATCAAATTGCCAGGACGATCAAAGCACAACTGTAAAGATTCACCTTTCGCTTTTGATTCTGGCCAGGCCGAGGAACGTTAGACAGCCTCAAGCAGTAGTACGGTTTGCCTCGATATGGACTTCGAAAATCATCAAGTAATATCATGATCAAAAAGTCAGATTTTGTTTTAGCGCCCTACATGCAGCGCAGCGATCGCCACGCCACCAATCAAATGCTCAATACGGTACTGCCCTATGTTGGGCTATGGATTTTAACGATTAAAGCCGCATCGATTTCCCTTTGGCTGTTACCGCCCATTGTTGGCTTAATGGTGCTATTTTTGTTGCGCTGCTTTTCGTTGATGCATGACTGCGGTCATTACTCTCTGTTTCGGACAAGACAGATGAATCGAGGGGCTGGTTTTTTGCTGGGAATTATTAACGCCATCCCCCCCTATGCCTGGTCACGGGATCATGCCTACCACCATAAAACCAACGGCGATTGGCAACGGTATCGAGGCATTGCCGATTTTTTGTCCACAGAGGAGTTTGCCCAACTCAGTGCCCCTAAGCAAAAGCTTTATGCTTTCCTAAGGCAGCCAATTATGGCCCTGCCCGGTGGCTTTTTTTACCTCGTCATTCAGCCCAGACTAACTTTAGGATTGGGCTTTTGGGAATTTTTTCGCCACAGCTTAGCCCACCTTAATCAACAGGGTTTAAGTAATTTTGGGGCGATCGCCACCACCTATCGATCTCAATACTGGCAGACCTGGGAAGAATTTTGGGACGTGCTATTAAACAATATTTTTGTGGTGGGTAGCTGGATTATATTGAGCGATCTCATTGGGCCAGGGCTATTTTGGAGCCTCTATGCCTCCGTGATGACCTTTGCTGGAGCCATTTTTATCTGCATCTTCTTTGTCCAGCACAATTTTGAAGGGGCCTATGCCCACAGCACCGCAGATTGGGATTATCTACGTGGCGCTATTGAAGGCAGCAGCTACCTCGATCTGCCCCCTTGGCTACGGTGGTTTACCGCTGATATTAGCTACCACAGCATCCATCATCTCTCCGAAAAAATCCCCAATTACCATCTAGCCGCTTGTCATCAGGTCAATCGTCATCTGCTCTCCCAGGTGAAGACTCTCCGCCTGGGCGACCTACACCACTGTGCCAAATTTATTCTCTGGGATGCGGCAACCCATCAATTAGTCCCCATACCAACCCAGTCAGCCGTAGCGCCCAAAAATAGCGCGATGATTCCCACGACAGTATCGAAGCTACGCCCCAAAGGAAAGGGTTAATTATCTAAAAATTCTTTAAATGACTGTTTTAGTTCAATAAAAAGCCAAAATTGAGTGAATATAATGTCTATTCTTGCATTTTTTGTTGTTTTTTGCCTACTTTTACTGTTGGGTAGCCTAATGGTTTATCTGTTGACTGCCCATAAATACCAGTCTTCTGCATCCGTTGCCCAGTCCTATGATGCCTGGACCCAGGACGGCATTCTGGAATTTTATTGGGGAGAACATATTCACCTCGGCCACTATGGATCTCCCTCCTATCGGAAAGATTTTCTGCAATCTAAACATGACTTTGTCCATGAAATGGTGCGTTGGGGTGGCCTCGATGGACCAGGTGGCAACTGCTTCCCAGATTACTTGCCACTATGAAACATAGGTACAGACAGTGACCTATGGTGAGACAGCCGCAACGGTGACGGTAGAGACAAAGCAAGGAAAACAGAACCTTAATGCTACTTTGGTGGTGGCGGCCGATGGCAGGCGATCACCGCCCTACCCCCTGCAGAATTCATTGCCGCCATGGAACGCCACTATGGTGAGCTACTATGCTTTGCTGTTTACTGATGCTCTGAACCGTATTTTTTCTAACAATTGGTGGCCCCTGGTGACAGGGCGGCGGTGGGTGCTGTAGCTCATGCATCGCTGGTCACTTCTGAGGCGCGCAATGTTACATCTGATGACAGGTCTCTGGGGAGATCACCCTTCAAATTTTGCTGTACCAAAAATAACGGTTAACCCAAGAAAGGATCGTGCCCTTGGAGTAAATAAAACTAGTACAGTCACAAATTCTGCTAAAAGTAGTGGCAAAAATAGAGAAAATCCTTTAGAGGCAAAGTTTTTAGATAAAAATATACCTAATTGAGTCCATAAAATTGTGTTTTTAAACTATTTGCAATTTCATGACAAGCTACTTTCGCTGCTTGCACCACATGAATTGAGCGAATAAAACTATGGATTAGGGTCGGGTATCGAAGAATTTTGACCGGAACTCCAAATGACCGGAGGCGATCGCCATACATTAACCCATCATCCAGGAGGGGATCCTGTTCCGCAACTGCAATAATTGCGGGTGGTAGTTGACTGGCATCCTTAACTCTTAGTGGAGACACTTGCCATGCTTCTGCTTGGGAAAAATCTTCTAAATACTGCTGCCAGAACCAAGCCATTGTTTCTTTTGATAACCCAAGCTGATGACCTGCTTGATAGGAGTTTGTCTCAAAGCCGTACTGGGTAACGGGAGTAATCAGTAATTGGGCAATGGGCGAAATTTTCCTCTCATTGCGTAACTGGATTGCTGCCACCGCTGCTAAATTACCCCCTGCACTTTCTCCACCAAGGGCTAATCGTTGGCGATCGCCTCCCAAACTAGCTGCTTGTTGATCCGCCCAATAAATCGCATCAAGGGCATCATGGACGGCTGCGGGATACTTATGTTCTGGAGAGCGTCGATAATCTACAGAGATCACAATACATTGCCCATATTTAGCTAAAAAAGAACAAGTATCGTCTGCACTATCCAAGGAACCAAAAACCCAACCACCCCCCTGAAAATAGACAAGTATTGGTAAAGATAAGTCAACACCTTTATCACAAATAGGACGATAGATTCTAATTGGAATTGCTGGTGAATGAGGACGTTTAATTAATTGATTCTCAAATTTTACGCCAACTTCTAACCTGAGATCGTAGAGTTTAATGGCTTCTTGAAAAAAAAATCGCCCCTGCTCTGCTGTTAGTTGTGTGATCGGAGGATGTCCTAATGTTGTCATCCGCTTTTTGATTTTTTCAATGATTTTAAGAACCTCTAGATCGATTTTGCTTTGAGTGATCATAGTTATTTCTACCAGCAAAAGCTGCCAATTATTTTTGTTTAAGAAATGTATTGATCCCCTAAAAAATATAGGAAATCAATTGAATTTGTCAGAATTAAAATACATTAATGCCGGACAAACTTATGGCTTGTTTGAATTTTGGAAAATTCTGAAAAAAAGGTGTGTTTTTCTAAAATCATCAAAGTTGCTTTTTTGTGGGGTAGCTTAACTGTGTCATAGATTTTAAAACCCATATTAGTTAAAAGAGGGATTAAAATTCGATTTTTGGCGTCAGGTTCAATAATAATTCGCTCCGTATCATAGGTTTTAAAAGCAAACTGAAACGATGCCCGAAAGATCGGTATAAGATATTCAGGGGTCAAATGACGTCTTTCACCTATGGCAATGTGCCCACCAATATCAGATTTTTGATAGGGATAAAAATGGCGAATATTATCTGCTGAGACCTGATAAAAAATACCATAACAAATAGGTTCCCCTTCCAAAGAAGTAATTACCAAATCCTTTTGGATTGCTGTAAGAGATTTTCTCAGGAACTTCTGAAATTCTGTAAATGAAAGATTAAGCTTCCAAAAAGGAACCAAATGTCTTTGGTGCATCCAGTTAAAAATACGTTCTAAATCTTGCCCATAATCAACAGTACGGATAGAGGCTGTCTTGTTATATTGCGCATCATAGTAATCAAAAGGAGTTGTTAAGGCTGCTTGAAACTTTTTTTTTCGAGCAATTAACTGATCATAATCTGCATCGTGCAATACGGTATGCAAAGCGTTATTGACCTTTCCATAAGCAGCAGCATGGGGGCGATCGCTGTCGTCGTTATAGCCGTAGGTAATTAAACGATTACGGTTTAAACAGAGCTTTGTAAATTTTGGAGCCAAAAGATTAAACAACTCAAAACGATCTTGAAGCTGTGGAAATTTCTCTTGGTAATTCAGAATGGCTTGTCGTACTTGCCGCCAGAATTTTACTTCGGGATAGCAAATATGTTGATCTAAAAGGTCAGAAAGATAACGATGGTGACAAATAAATAAGCCTGCAAAAATAAACTGACATAAGCCTTCGGGAGGTTCAGTGAGCAAGACTTCTTTAAGATCTGCAGAAAGATTGAGTAGTTCCGGTAGCGGCTGATCACTGATATTAACATCATCCACAAAATCCTTCATTGCAAGGCGACTGGGAATATTATTTTTGAGGACAAGAATTGTATTTTCACCATGGGGTGAGAACACCGTGCCATATTGATAGAGGTAGTGAAGTAACGGTGGTAAAACAGTATTGAAAAGACGATCTAACCAATCTTCAAGGGTTAAACCGGACACATCAACTAACTTAAGAATCAGGGGATAACCATCAGCATCGAGGTGCACTAAAGACGCGAGAGTAACGGGTCTTTCGTCGGGGTCGGTATAGCTCAGAACACTTTCTCGCCAGAGACAACCCAACATTTCTTTGTATTGGTAAGGGGCACTGGAAAGTTGCTTGTAGTAATTGTGATTGTAATTTAGACTTGCCACTTCACCGGGCAGAATCATCCGGCATTCTTCACTCAAAAAAGGATCGTTGGCATGGATAGATTTGATGTACTCGGTAACCTTCGGGGCAATTTGGGTACGCTCATTGGGCAAACCACGATAAACCAACGTATTCAGAATGCTGAGAGGCAACTTCACATGGCGCTTCTGGCTGTGGCTAGTGTTGACAAATGTCCGGATGGATTGCTGCGGTAGATAGAGATCTTCGCTCTTACCGAGGTAAACAATCGACTGCAATGCCACCGCTTCACCAAAGATCGGCACAACGATGTTTTTCCATTGCCAATCATGGACGGGCATGAAGTAATACTTAGCTGGCTCTAAACCACGCTCCTCTAACAGACCACTGAATCTGGCAACCGCTTCAGGAGATAATTCTTCTTCGATTAAACGCTCATACTCAAGATCGGTAACGCCGTTGTAACTAGACTGCTCGCGGGCGATCGCCAACCAAGTCATCTGGATAGATTGCTTGCTTTCGGGGGCATGTTCTAAATAATCGTCATAACTAAAACCAATGCGACCCTTATTAAAAGTAATCCAAGGGTGACCTTCCATTTCCCCTTCCAGCTCGGCATAGTTGAGGTTGAGGAGATCAACATTTTTGCTTTGTTTGCGCTGATAAATGTGGGCATCAGCAATCAAAGTATTGGTGAGTTCCTTCAACAAATGGGCGGTTGTTTCACCGGTCATCCCCACTGTTTCATGGATATCTAATGCAAACTGAAAGGGGTTAGTTGCAGGTGTCCATTCATCATTTTCGCCGCGATAAATCGACTTTGGATCAACGCGATAACTATCAAACACTCGCAGCTTGGCAGTAAAGCGATAACCTAATCCATCAGGCAAGTTCAGTTGATAGGTAACAATGTCTTCTTTGTCATCAATAACATCTGGTTTGATGATCTCCTCATACATAAACTCCGAGAGCATTTTTGTTAGGAGATTGAGACTAACGGTTTTCCAGATTTCAGGAGTTAAGGCGGCATTCAAAGCTTGAATATTATTCATGATCATTAGGTAAATAAGTTAATTAATAGAAGAAAAAATCTGCTTTTTCAAGCATCATGTTGATGTCGAGTAATCGTTTTTGCTAACACTGGATGTAATCCGAGTGACCAAGTATAGGCTAATGTAAATACTGACAAAATACCGGCTAGAATTAAAGGAAAAGCAAAATTATATTGCTCGACGGCATAAGAGGCTGTTAAGGGAGATAAAACCATACCAATATTAGCAAAAGCAAACATTAAAGTGTAATTAAGAGGAATTTTTTGTGGGTCACTATTGTTAAATAAATAGAGTTCTAAAGCCGCTTGGGTGACAGCAAGAAAGAAACCATAAACTACTCTCGAAAATACAAATAGCGATAAAGAATTTGTTGACCCTTGGATTAATAATGTCACTGCCAACAGCAAAGATCCCATGGTATAGAGTAATGAAATGCGATGAGGTTTGGCGTAACTGCGGATAAAAGGCAATGCGGCGATCGCCATTAAACTGGGAATGGCAAATAGAATACCGCCAGTCGTTAAAGTTGTGCCAAAATAATCTGCCCCAGTGACATAGCTAACAAAATAGGGCCGCACGAGATTGTGAATAAACTGAAACAATAAACAAATCACGCCAATAGCTGGGATAAATGCCCAATGGGTTTGCAGAATATCTATCGGTGAATTGTCTGATTTGACTTTTTTAATTGACTGTTTATTTTCAGGTAATGCTTCTAAGAAAAACCAACATAGAGCGAATTGCAATATATCTAATAAAGCCACAATAAAAAATGCATTAAGGGGATTTTGAAGCTGAATAATCCAGACTCCAACGATACTAGAAACAACAATTCCTGTGTGAAAAATAGCCTGGTAAGTTCCGGCCATCATCTCCCGTCTTTCTTCACCACCTAACTGAATAATTAGGGGATAAAGAATCACAAAACTACTCCGAAACATTAACAAAATTACTGTGGCGATCGTAAACTGCGTCACATTTTGAGTCAAGGTTATGGCTATGCAAACTAACGCAGAACAAATTTGCCCAGAATAAAGTAAAATTTTGATATTTAATCTATTCGAAAAAAATCCCCAAAACGGTGCAGTCAACACTACTGTCACCCGACAAATAAAAATATAGAAGCCAGTATAGCTTAAATCTTCAACACCGAATACTTTTTCAAAGAAAACAGGATAAAAAGGTGCGAGTAATACTTCTGAAAAAATATAAGTAAAGGCACAAACAAATAAGACTGAAATTGAACGATTTAAAGTGTGATTCATATCAGCTTACACCGAAGTTTTGGAAGACATTTTTCTGGGCTATCGGATAAACTTCTTGACCAAGTAGGGTATTAATAATTACCGAGCTGCGATGGGCACCTAAACCAAGATCTGGGGCACCAATGCCGTGGGTGTGAAGTTCGCCATTCTGTACAAAAATTGAATTAGGAATAGATTTTGTGAGAGTAATGCGATAGTTAAAGTCGATGCAGAAGCGGTCTTTATAATCCCACTCGATTAGATCGCGGATGGGTTCGATAAATTCTGGGACTCGATGCTTATAGCCTGTGGCAAGGACAATGCAATCGGTGTTGTGTTCAAAATAATGATTTTGCTGTACCTGGCGATAACCGAGACGATAGCCGTTCTCTGTAACTTCTGCCTCCTTTACCTCCAGAGAGGAGCATAGTTTCACATCTAACTCAGTGCCACCAATAGTTAATTCGTAGAAGCGATTGTAAATTTGGGCAATTAATTCTGCAGCCATGCCTTTGTACAAAAGATTTTGACCGGAACGAATTTCATCACGTTTTTCGATAGGCAAATTGTAAAAATATTCGATGTAATCAGGGGAAAAATATTCGAGACCTAGTTTAGAGTATTCCATGGGAAAAAACCCTGGGGAACGAGTATGCCATTCGAGGTGATAACCGCATTCTACTTGAGTATTTAACAGCTCATAAAATGTTTCGCCAGCACTTTGTCCAGAGCCAATTACAGTCACAGACTTTGCATTTTGCCATTGTTCTTTGCGGTGGAGAAATTCACTAGAATGGAAGATATTATCTTGCTTCCCAAGTTTCTTTAGACAATCAGGAATACTTGCGGTACTACCGACCCCAATTGCTAAATGTTTCGCGTGATAAGTGATGGCGTTATTGGTTTCATAATCGCGAACTGTCACGGTGAAGTAACCTGCTTCATTCCAGGCGATCGCCTCGACGTTTTTTCCGAACTGACAGGTATCACCCAACTGCTCGGAAACCCATTGACAATAGTGGTTATATTCTCGGCGATAAATCTTAAATTCCTCAAGGAAATAGAAATTATAAAGACGAGAATGTTCGCGGAGATAATTTAAAAAGGTAAAGCGACTACGGGGATCTGCCATCGTGACCAAATCCGCCATAAAAGGCACTTGAATAGTTGCGGCTTCGAGCAACAGACCAGAATGCCAATCAAATTGAAGCTTTCGTTCGAGAAAGACTGCATTAACTTCAGAAATTGGATCTAGTAAGGCTGCCAAACTTAAATTAAATGGCCCGATACCAATTCCGAGTAAATCGTAAACTTGATTATTCATTGCTACACTCACTGATTTTTATTGGTACAGGTCAGTCGGCGACCACATATTTTTAAACTTTTGGCGATCGCAGAACATTAAAGCACCTGTTTTACCAGGAAGATCAACATTCTTTTGGAACTCAAAACCACACTTTTTAAAAATGTGGATCATCTTGGCATTACGGGCATCTGGTTCTGTCACCGTTTTTGTGGTCGGAGTATGTTGAAACTGAAACATTGTCATTGCCCGTAGGAAAGGTAAAGCTAAACCTTTACCAAGAAAATATGGTTCACCAATTAATAAATGAATACCTTGATCTGCTCTCTCTGCTGGATAATATTTACCAAGGATGTCATCAATTACCCAGTAACATTCCCAATAACTCATTGGTTTATTATCTATACAACCAATGTAAGCAGTTTGATGAGAATCTGCTAGAACTTTCTTTAGGTAAGCTTCAATTTTTTCAATAGGCCAGGCCATTTGCCAAAAGGGAATAACATGCTGGTGATTCATCCAGCGGTGGATACGCTCCAAGTCCTTTTCTAACGTCATCGGATGAAAAGAAAGGTATGCTGAAACAGTTTTGTCATAGACTTTATAAACAGGCTGAATTTGAGTCTCTAAACTAGGCATAAACTTCCTCCTTTACACTTGCTTTCAAGAGATATAAAGGATTTTGGATGTTGATGTAAACTGATTGATTTGCTACAGAACCAACTAGTTCATCCATGTTGTTAAAGCGCGTTAAAAGATTAGCTTTAGTAAGGAAGGTTTTTCCTTGCAAATTATCAAGAAGCTGAGAACCTGCTAAATCAAAATTAGCAAATTCAGCGATGACATTATTCAGTTTTTGAAGGAGAAGATTTTCGTCAACGAGTTCAGCAACACCTAAAGCATTAACGATGCCAAAGACATTGTTAATAAAGACGTAATAAACAAGTCGTTCATCAATTACCTCATCAGGGCAAAAAGTTTCACTTTTTTGACTAATTCCTTCAAGGATGCCATCTAATTTATCTGTAAAAGATTCGCGGTAATAGTAACCTTGGTTGTCGCGGTAATAGAAATACTTAGGATAGCCATTCTTAAGCTCTAAAATACTGTTTTGTTGGTGCGCTTCTAGGGCAATGCCATAGGTGAAGTACATCCATAATATTGGTCTCACTGACAGGGCTAGGTACTGCTTAAACCAATCAACGCTGACTGCTTCCGTAGAGCGATTTTCCTGGTTAGCTAAGGTACGAATAATATTTGCAAGGCGAGAACTGCTGCCATCAATCGCATCCTGACAAAGACCAATTAAGCAACTGGCATCGGTATTAGCATTAGTGGAATAATTATCTACTTGTTTCGCTTTGGTTTGAAAGGGATTAGCCCGTAAAATTGTGGCAAAACCTGATTCTTTGCCATCCAGAGGAATCGTGATATAAGCCGGATCACGAATCACTTCAAAATGAGGGAAATGGGCGCGTAAATCTTCACCGATGGTGCTAGAAAAGATTTTATTCACTTCTAAGCCTCGCTCCAATTCTTTAAAGAGGTTTGCCCGCACTGAATTAGTGATTTTAATATTAAGAGAAAGTTTCACCATAAAGCGGGCATCTTCGTTGTAGACAGTCCGCACGGAGGATGTAGGTTTAAATTTACGACCTTGCTGTCCCAAATCTTCCAGCAAACCCTGACTAATGAAATCCTGAACTTTCTCAGAGTGCAGTAACCAGCGACCTTGCCAAGGATGAACAGGCACTAACGCATATTCGTCGTCGCCACAGTAAGCGGCTTTAAAGTCTTCGGGAACAGTCTCATCATTGCGTAATTCTGTTTTGATTAGCTCGGTGGCGCTGGCTTCTAAGGTAGAGCCTTCAACGACGATGGATTTGTGGGCGCGGAAATAATGGAGGGCAAATTTCCCTTCTGTTTCTGGAGAATAATCATTCATCTCCTCAGGTAAAAACCCTTGTCTACTTTTTGGCGTGGGATGCAAGTGATGTCCTAGGATTAAGGATTGCTCTGTTTCACCGAAGTTGCGTTTGAAGTTGTATAGTTCAGAGACATTGGGCTGTCTGGCTTCGACAAATTGCTGAATGTTGTTGCAGCTTTGGATCATCCTTTCAATTAGCTCGTCATAGGGTTCTGCTGATCCCGTGTTGAGGCTAAGTTCCTTGAGGAGTAGGGTACTCAGGGTTAAATAATCTAGTTCGAGCAGCTGGTCGCGGGCGGCGCATTTATAGAAGAGCGGAAAGGTAAAGAGGTGGCGATCGCTGGGAGACCAGTATTTTACACCTACCAGAATCTCGATATTTTGCTGAGGGAGGGGACAAATAATCGCGGATTTTGCATCAGTGCGCTCTTTCACTTGGAAGGTGAGGGGATCCTCGGTGGCGAGGGAGTTAAAATTCCCTGTTTCACGTAAATAACAGTTTAAAAAGCTCTGAATTGTTGCTGCTTCGGCAATTTGTCTACTATTCATTTTTTTTGATAGTCTTGCTCTAATTTTTGACCTAATACTTTGATTTCTGCCAGTAGGGACTGGAGATGTTCAACTTGAGTTAGGGGATTTAGGAGGGTGAATTTTAACTGGGTTTTTTGGTGGACTTGGGTTTGGGCAATGACGGCTTTTCCCATCAGCATGAGCTGCTTTGGAATTTGCTGATTAATTGCTTCTAAGTTCACTGCGTTTGGGCGATCGCCAACATACCGGAACACCACGGCATTAATGGCAGGATTTTTGGTAACCAACTCAAAATGGCGATCGCCGTCAATCAATTTCGCGGTAGACTGGGCGAGGTCGATGGTGGTGTTAACCATTGCGTCAAAGGCCTCGACCCCAAGCACTTGCAGGGATAGCCATAATTTCAACGCATCAAATCGCCGCGTCGTTTGAATCGATTTCGTCACCAGATCGGGAATGCCTTGCGCTTCATTAATTTCCGGATTGAGATAATCTGCATTGAGCCGAATTAAGCTGAAATTTGCCCGATTTTTCAGCAAAAACGCACCACAACTAATGGGCTGATAAAACAGTTTATGGAAATCAACGGTGATCGAATCCGCTTGCTCGATGCCCGATAATTTGTGGGCGTGCTGCGTACTCAGTTGTAAAGCGCCGCCAAATGCCGCATCAACATGGAACCAAATGCCTTGCGATTGAGCAATTTGGGCAACTTCTGCGAGGGGGTCAATACTGCCAAAATCAGTAGTACCAGCCGTGCCGACAATCAAGATTGGTCGTAAACCTTGGTCTTGCAGCGCCGTTAACTTTCCTTTTAGAGCCGCCGTCTCCATGCAAAAATTTGCATCGACAGACACTGGAATAACAGCATTTTCTCCCAAACCCAATAACGCTGCTCCCTGACGCACGGTGAAATGCGCTACTTCCGAACATAAAATTCGAAATGTGGCAGCCTCTGGCGGCAAACCCTGTTTTTGGATCTGCCAATTTAAATGGGTTTTAGCATAATTATCCCGAGCCAACAGCAGGCCCATCAAATTAGACTGTGTTCCACCACTGGTAAAAATCCCGTCTGCGTTACTGCCATAACCGAAGGTTTGACAGAGCCAGTTTGTCAGGTTCTGCTCAAGAATTGTGGCACAGGGACTTTGATCCCATGAATCCATCGACTGATTCGTCGCGCCAATGATCAATTCAGCGGCGATCGCCGGAATGAGAGGCGGACAATGGAGGTGGGCAATGCAAGTAGGATTTGTTACCGAAATCGTATGGGCCAGCACTTGTGCGAGCTGAGTTTGCAGCTGGGAGTAATGTTTTGGTGTGAAATCGAGGTAATTATTTTTGTGAAAATTCTCTAACAATTTTTGGGGTGATGCCCCTGAATAGGGTTGCTTACTTTGAGAAATATTCTGAATAAGCAGCTCTTGTGTAAAAGCAATTATCTCAGAATAGTAGTCAATACTTTCTGATTGATGGGTCAGAAAATATTGTTCAAGACGATGGGTCGCTTGGGAAAGTGCCATATCAAGTTTGCAAAATAACCGGACTGTAAGAACACTGGCAAAAAACTAGCCTAGTTTTTGCATCGCAGCTTGGACAGATTGTGCAAAAATGTCGCTAATTGCATCAATTTGAGCTGTTGTAATAATTAAAGGTGGTAAAAAGCGCACCACAGTACCAAAACGTCCACCTAGCTCTAAAATTAGACCCCGTTGCAAACATTCCGCCTGGATCTGTTTCGCCAGTTCAGGGTAGGCCGTTGTGCCAGCATGGGGATTAATAATCTCGACGCCGATCATCAAACCACGACCGCGTATGTCTCCAAGGCAAGGAGATTCCTGCTGAATTTGGCGCAGTTGTCCCAACAGGTGCGCCCCTAAAATTCCTGCTTGATCGGCCAGCTCGTTCTTTATAATGAACTTGAGCGTGGCGGTACCTGCTGCCATGGCTAACTGATTACCCCGGAACGTGCCTGCATGGGCTCCTGGTTTCCATAAATCAAGGGCTTCATTGTACAAAACCACTGACAAAGGCAAAGAACCACCAATCGCCTTTGAAAGTAGCACGACATCCGGGGTTATACCTGCATGGTCAAAAGCGTAAAGCTTCCCGGTGCGGCCCCAACCTGTTTGAATTTCATCCACAATTAAAGGAATGCCCCGTTCACTGGTAATCCGTGCCATCTCCCGTAGCCAAGGATCCGGCGCTGGAATCACGCCCCCTTCTCCCTGAACAACTTCGAGAATCATCCCAGCTGGCGGCACAATGCCACTTTCTGGATCATCTAAAAGATGTTCGATGTATTTGGCACTCATGCGCTGGCTGTCTTCTCCTCCTAGGCCAAAAGGACAACGGTAGGCGTAGGGATAGGGCAAGAAATGGACGTCTGCCATCAGTCCGGCGATCGCCTGCTTCGGGGCAAGATTACCCGTGAGGCTCAAAGCCCCATGACTCATACCGTGGTAACCTCCCGAAAAAGACAAAATACTACGGCGTCCGGTGGCTGTTTTGACCAATTTCAACGCCGCTTCGACCGCATCAGCCCCCGTCGGGCCACAAAATTGAATCTTGGCACGCCTCGCAAAATTTGGCGGTAAACTCGCAAATAATTCTTCTACAAACCGATCCTTAATTGGTGTTGTGAGATCCAGAGTGTGTAAGGGATAGCGACCTGTCAACGTTTGTTGCATCGCTTCTAGCACAACTGGATGATTGTGCCCAAGGGCCAAAGTTCCTGCTCCTGCCAGGCAATCAAAATATTCATTGCCATCGACATCTTTGAGGAAAATGCCCTGGGCTTCTTGGATTGCTAACTGAATGCGCCGAGGATAGCTGCGTGCATTAGATTCCCTGGCTCCTTGGCGTTCTAAGAAAGCTTGGGATGAGGGTCCCGGTAGCGATCGCCATTGACCGGAGCCAGCAGATCCAGACCCTGGCCTCGGCTTTATCTCATTTCGATAGAGCTGCTGCATAATGACACCCTTTTGAGTAAATTGATTTTATTGAGAAAGACTCTCTAAAGTAGAAGTGGTAACACCATATTCTTTTTAAGAAAGCTTGTCAATAAATTTGATTGTGTCACTGTCAGGCGTCACTACTAAATTCTCTCCTAGGCATCTTGCAATTTAAGCAATTTTATTGATCTAAGATTCTGGGCTTTTATCTAAAGTTGACCGATCAAAACATGGTGTTTTGGGAAATGCGAGTTGGTTAACCTATCTCAGAAATAGTCAACTCAGCGTAAAAAATGTTTACGATCAGAGTAAAGTTCAATTGTTGAGACCGACGATTATAGATTCCATGTTAAATTTCGACCGTGATACCCGCCGCCAGTCCCTAAATCTTGTGGCGATCGCCGCGGCCTTTGTGACTAATATCTTGGCAAATATTAAGCCCCTGGACGGTTTAACCATTGCTGAGATTTCTGACCAATACTTTGCCGCAGTGCCCATTGTGCCTGCCGGTTATGCCTTTTCTATTTGGGGCTTGATCTATCTCGGTTTGATTTCCCTGGCTATTTACCAAGCTTTACCCAGTCAGAAACAAAAACCCCACGCCCGCAAATTGGGTTATGCCCTCGCTTGGAGTAGTGTGGCGCAGATTTTGTGGGTTATTGCCTTTCAATACCAGCGCTTTGTCTTGTCTTTGGGGTTAATTGCCCTCGTGTTGTTGCCCTTGGTCTTGCTCTATCAACGGTTCGCGAGTGGGCCAAAGCCATTGCCCAAAAAAGTGAAGTGGTTTATGCAAATGCCGGTCTCGCTTTATTGTGCTTGGATTACGGTGGCGACGATCGTAAATGGGGCCTGTGTTCTGGATTTCCTGGGTTGGCAGGGCTGGGGCTTAGGGGCAGCCTTCTGGACAGTTAGTTTGTTGATTGTGGGGATTCTCTTGGCGATCGCCGTGACAATGAAACATCGAGATGTCGTCTATGGCGGTGTGTTTGTCTGGGCTTGGGTGGCGATCGCTGTCAAAAATTGGAGTCAGGGAATTATTCCCCTAGTGGCGATCGCTGCTGCCCTCGGTTTAGCCGGTTTATGTGGTGTGATTCTTTGGTTTCCCCAGCGCCTCTCGATTTATCCTACGTCGCAAAAATGAAAGTAACTAATTTTCAGGTTTTCTAATCTCCCGTAAGCATCATGGCGTTGGCGATCGCCTGGGGGGAATTAAGGTCACGGGTGTTTATCAAAGAGTATATACCATACTCTTTATCTTTAAAGCTTAACTAAGCGTTTGTGACTCAGTATTGTTCTTTTATTATTTGGTTTATTGTTAATGGTTAGTTTGAGTCTTGGGTAAGCGTTGCTAATGCTTGCTTGGCGATAGTTTCTGCTCTCTGAGATGTCACTTTTTGGTAGCGTAAGGTTGTCTGAATATTTTCATGGCCCATCAAGGCTCTCAGGGTTTCAATACCCATCAACCCAACCCGCTCGGTGGCAAAGGTGTGGCGCAAATCATGGAACCGGAGGCCCTGGAGTTGGGGTTCTTGTTGGGTCATGGTGCGCCAATCGCTGTAGGCGGTGCGATAACTGAGGCGACTAATGGCTTTTGTTAAGGGTTGTTGGGCGGTAAACAGGGCTGGATGCTCTGGATGGCGATAGTACTTTAAATAAATCCCTAGGCTTTCATCGACATCTGGACTGTAAAAACACCAGCGCTGTTTG
Source organism: Synechococcus sp. BDU 130192 (assembly GCF_963876085.1). Taxonomy (NCBI): domain Bacteria; kingdom Bacillati; phylum Cyanobacteriota; class Cyanophyceae; order Synechococcales; family Synechococcaceae; genus Synechococcus; species Synechococcus sp. BDU 130192. The sequence goes on from NZ_CAWNNO010000003.1 coordinate 89,948, forward strand.
TTGCCTTTCCCAATCACCTGGAAGCGACGTTCTTGTAAATCCACTTGGTCATAGTCCAGGGACAATAATTCGGCAATGCGGGCCCCGGTGCGGTGGAGTAAGCGCACGAGGCAATGGAGACGGGGCTGCTGGGCGCTGGCTTGGTAGAGAATGTGAAGTTGCTCTGGGGTCAGGTAACGGATCGTCTGGTCGCTGTGGTGTTCACCTTTGTTTGGATTAGGTTTGCGTTGGGGCAGGCGGGCCAGGGGATTGGTGACTAAATACTGCTGTTCAACAGCAAAGTTCAGTAGGGATTGGAGAATCGCTTGGTGGCGACGGTGGGTGGTGTAGCTGAGGTGTTCTAACTGTTGGAGGTAATCCTGTAGGGTTTTGCGGTCGAGGTGGGTAATGGGCCAAGCACCATAGTTTGCTAGGAGGGGAAGCAGGGCTGTTGTGTAGGAACGCACCGTGCTGGGGGCAAGACCGGGTCGTTCTAAAAACTCTGTGGCGACGGTGGCAAGGGTGGGCATTATCTCTGGTCTTAAAGCTAAACTCTATGGTAGAAAAATAAAGTAGGTTAAAAGTAGCACATTAAAGATATTTAGATAAATGTTAGCTGGTATAAAAAAGTAAAGAAATTATGGATAAACTAGAAGCGCTAATAACACCGCAATCTGACGAGTCTTTGGGAGATTATGTTCAGCGTCAACGGCGGCGGTTAGGGCTCACCCAACGGGAAGTGGCCCTCAAGGCGGAGATCCATCCCCAGAGCTATGGGAAGGTGGAACGGGGTCAGACGACGCAACTCAATCAGTGCACAAAGCAAGGGCTAGCCTATGCACTCCAGGTGCCGGAGGAATATTTAGAGGCTTTAAGTCGCGGCATCGCGGTGGCGGTGGAGAAGCAACGGGCGTTGCGGTTTTGTCCCCAATGTTGGACGCCAGGGTCAGCGCCGGATCCATTATGGTTGGTCTTACGGGCGCAATATTGTTTTGCTTGTGGGACGAAGTTGCAGAGTCGTTGTCGGGGTTGCCAACAGCCAATCACTTCTTTAAAACATCGTTTTTGTCCCTATTGTGGTAAGTCTTATAAAAGTTCAGTCAATCGCCCTGCTTCCCAGGCGTGACCAGGGATGGGTTATGCTTCGTCGCGGTAGTAGGCAACTTTTTGCTCTAGGCGGGCGATCGCCTCTGTGAGGAAAGGATAAACTTCACATTCATCGGTATTGTCGTTCTGAAACATGAGTTCACCAACAAAATGCTCTGGATAAAACTCTCTAGTTTGCGCAACTTTGTCAGAAAGAATATCAATGTTTTGGGTTATACATTTGATAGAGTGCCTCAAGATCTTGTTTAAAAAGATCACTGATAGATTGAGGGGCAATAATCTTACAATCTTTCCCATAAGGTAAGATTTCCCGAAAAAACCAAAATGTACTAGTTACCTGGCGGATGACTTGACGTGTTTTAGGGAGCTCTGGATGCCAATCATTATGGACATCGGCACTTTTCCCTTGATAAGCAAAAGCCAATCCTCGATACAAGTGTAGTTCTATAGAAATGCTATCGAGGTGTGATCGCCATTTTTCATTGAGGGGACTGACGGCAGCATCCTGAATCCGGTCTAAACGCAAACTCCAGTTGTGTTGCAGTTCAGGTAAATCAAGATTTCCTTCCGTTTCCGTTGCCCAACAGTCAAGGTATTGGCGTTTTTCGTGGGTAACGATTTGAGCGTGATGAATGGAAAAAGTAAATTCTCTGTCCTGTGCATCTCGATAGGAAAGCTGAAAAGGCTGTTGCCGATAAATAAAATTGTCAATGCGCTGTCGCCATGTTGGTAGAGGCTGTTGTAAGAATTTTTCGATTTCTCGTTTTAAGGCAATGTCTTTGAGTTCACCTCGTTCGCTTAAGATCTGGGCAAGGGCGATCGCCTCATCTATCTGCCCCTGATCAATTAAAAAAGTCCGGATGCGCTCCAAGACATTAATTCGCTCTAATTGCCAATCGTTATTCGGAGCGATTTTAAGCTCCCGTTTGGCAATCAGTTTGATGAGCTTAGAGATATTCGGGCGATCGCCCCACTCACAGCCAAACTCTAGGGCCAACTCCTCAAGCTGAGCTTTTTCCAACTCCCTTAGCGATAACGTAACTGACTGGCCTCTTCGACTCATACCAAAAGTGTCCGTGTACTTTGTCCTTACACTGTGATCTAATTCCAATTTTGTCAGTTATGATTGATATCAACAAGGATTTACGGACACTTTCGAGTGATATCTCTCTACCGCTACTTTGAAGCTCATGTTTATTAGTTCTCAGCGATTACGGGCCTTGAAAATTTTAGTAAGTGCAGTCTCCTGCTCACAGTTGCTTGAGAGAAGTGCCAAAAATTCACTAATTATTAGCTTAAAATCTAATTCTGAGATTAAGGTTATAGCTGAATCAATCGCAAAAAACTTTAGCAATTCTCAACTGATACGGCAATTAAATATATCGCCTTCAAATAACAATGTTGATTTTCTATGGAATTTACATATTAAAGCAAACAAAATCTATTTTCAGAATCAGGAAATTGGATCTTTAAAAATTCTCTTTAAATCGACATTACCGGGAGAATTGCAAGCTCGGTTATCCACTGAAAGCATTATTGAGCGTTACTTAGAGTATTTACAAAAAGTCTATAAAATTGCGGTCTTAAATGAGAGCGATCGCCATGTAGAGATATTTATTCCTAATCAAAGCATTCCCGACTTTACAGAGCTATGGAAAAAGTTTTTACAGGAAGTCACTTTTTCAGAGTATGGCTTACCTCGATATGAATTATCGGGCTTAATGCAGACATTTGTCGCAATTTTAAAGTCTGTCACACTTTCCGGTCGGGGTTTTAGTGCCTTAGAAATTCCGGTGATTAATCAATCACAAGCGAATATGCTTGCTGCTTGGTATTTTGCAGTATGGCGAGATGCAAAGCAAAGACAAAGTGATCGCCAAAATAAAATTGATATCCTGTATAAAGAATTAGAGACTCAAGAACTTTCTGAAAAGGATCAAAAATCAAAGACAAAAGAAATCGCTGATAAAGAGGCTATGCAAGCTAAAGAAGCAGCGAAATATCAAGAGCTATTCTCCAAGTCTTTTCAAAAAATGCTTGAAGAACAAAAAAATCTAAATCAAGATTTAAAAAGCATTGAAAGTCAGTTGCAGCAAGATAATCTTGCAAAAAAAGACAGGAATAAGCTTGTAAAGCAAAAAGAAAAAGTCATTGAAAAACTTATTTTTTCAGAGGATTTTGTAAACCAAAAACAGCTACTTCTAGAGGAAAGTGGAGGAGATCCATTTATCTTTATAAAAGAGGATCTAAAGAAATCTCCTGAAAGCTTTCGTCAAATCAAAGCTATTGCGAAAGGCTTTACTAAAACGGCAACTGATCAAATTAATGGAACACGGGGAGATATTTTTGCTAAGTGTCTTATTGAAATGTATCGATTGCTAGAACTGAAAGAAGATCAGTTTGACCAATTACCTGCGCCAGTCCTGACGGAAGAGATCGTCACACCAAGATCGCGATCGCCGGGAGATGATCACAAAGAGTTTTGTTATTCCTGTGGGATAGATCTTGATCCTAAAACTGCAAAATGGCAAGTCCTGCGATTTATGTTTGAGCGACCATCTCAGCGTCGGCAATCGGCATCAGGTGAAGGCAGACCCCATATCTGTGATTCTTGTGCATTATTAGCATTTGCCTCTCCCTTAAAGGTGACTGATGAGAGCATTATTTTAAAACTCGAAGCAGCAGATAACCAGATCTCAACTCAACTCAAACTGAAAGATTATCTGAGGATGTTGACCTGTAAAGAAATGAATCTCAACGCAGGTAAATATATTGTTCTCACTTCTGACAAAACATCAAAAGGTGATGCCGCCTCCTCAAAATTAGGGCAAGTGCAATATGCGATCGCCAAAGTTGCTTCATTATTTAGCGTGGAGGTATTACAAGACTTTAAGTTTTCTTTAATCACCCAAGCAAGTGAGCCGATTATTTTATCTAACCGCCATCTTATTTTCGTTAAAGGAATCATGGCAGGCTATGGACAAAGCATTATTGAGAGCGGAAAAGAAATCAATCTAAAGCTAGGAGATGCTATCCGCCATATACAAAAAGACATGCCCTATTTAGCAGAATATTCAATAACTAAAAATGTTACTTACTCCGATTGTTTTGAATTAGAAAAAGTACGTCAACTTTACTGGCAAACTATCCAACATGATTTAGGAAATAACATGACCTCTAATAAGCGACTAGCTAAACGAGCGCGTCTTTATAAAGATGTTGCTGCCTTAACGGGTTTAACGGCTGCCTTTGTTGGCTCTATGGAAAGTTCTCTAAAGTCTAAAGAAAAAGAGGAAGACTATCGTAGAGAGATGAGTAAATTAATTGAAAAAGTTGATGATCCCAACTTTTTTGGTTATTACGCAACCTTAGGAGTTGAGACAATTGTTCAGGCTCGACTTTGGAAGAATCCTGATAACTATTTTATTTATCAGCAAACTCAAGAGCTTTTACAAACGCTTGGTCAATCAAACCGAGAACAAGAGAAAGAAGGAAAAACTTGGTTACAACTTTATATTGATGATGTCACCAATGCCTATGCTCATTTTGCAGACAGTGATAACTATTCTCAAGAGAAAGATTGGAAAGAATTAACCTATCAATTGAAACTTTCTCTTTATACTCGTTTCCCCGAACTTGTCCGTAAATCTAAAAATTCTGGAGATAATTAAAAATGGCTACTGGATTACCCCAAATCAATAATAATACTCGTCTTCACTTTGATATCTATGCCATTCTTGAAGGCTCTCAAGAGCTTTATTTAGGGCATGAAGTACAAGTCAACGTCAACATGGTAGAGGTTGTTAAACTTAGCACTCGTGATGGTCAATCTTTAGAAAAATGCTATATCTCGCCAACTAAAAGACGGGGTGTTGAACGACGTTGTTTGATTTGGGCGCCCCATAAAGATGGCACTCTGTTAGGCGATAAGCTGAAATGCGGAATTCCTGCTACCTGTGCAGAAATTGAATGCCCAATTTGCTCTGTATTTGGTGGTTTAGAAGCTGGCAAGAAAACATTGATCGGTCGCGTAAGCCACGGTGGCGGTGTCGCGATTCAAAACATTGATCCAGAAGAGAAGCAGCGGGCAATGCACCCATCCCGTATGGCAAGCCCAAAAAGTGGCAAGGATGAAACACCCATTCCTTTTAAGCGGCAATACAATCAGCCCGGTATTCTATACCCTGTTTCTAACCACGGCTTAAGCATTACGGATCAAGATTTTGCCGCTGTTGCCTATGCCTTTCTTGATGCTCTCCCACGCATTGGCTCCGGTAATCCTAAAGGGGTGGCGATCGCCGAAAACCCAGATACACATCAACCTTTATTAGTGGTAGATCGTTACCTTGTTCCACGAGGAAAAAGACCTGTAATCTCTCCTTCTGTGACCGATCCAGAGATTGCCGTAAATGATTTTATTCGTCTGTCACAAATTCCAGAGCATGAAAGCGAAAATCATGTTGAACTCAATCACTTTGAACGATGGATCGGAGACACCGCCCTAGCAAAATTACAAGATTATTCCAGTACGTTCGTTGATAATGTTCTCCAGAAATAAGCCATGTATTGCCTCCAACTCACCATAAAACCTACGGCGGCAATGACGTTTAGGATGATCCCCGGTTCGATCTTAAACATTGCAACCTACCCCTTTGTTCCTCCCACAAGTTTGTCTGGTTTTCTACGGCGACTGACCATGATGAAAGCTGGCTTAGATATTCCTGAGACAAAGGTTAATAAAGAAAAACCACCAACCTATTTACTACCACCGGATTACATCACCTTAGGTGCATATCCGGATCTAAGTGAATGGACTGGCATTCATCGCACCTATCGTAAAGGGATGCAAGAGTTTAACCATGATGACTTTTCTAAGTTAGTTATCAAAGGTAAAGGTAAAAATTTTCAACTCCATACTTGGGAATATTTCTTTACAGAACAGTTAAGCGGCTTTGTTATCTCACAATCTGCAAAAAAATTAGAGGCTTTACGCGCTGTAGAAGGTTTTGGTTGCTATATCGGGAAAGAAGGTTATGCCTATGTCGAAAAGGCTTCTGAAGTCATTGAGATGATCGAAGAAGAATGTGTAGCAACTCCTTCTACTGTGGTTCCTGCGGATGATTTGATTCAAAATTCTCAATGGTATGGAGGCTGCGATATTTACAATCTTTACCATTATCGATGGCAAAAGGAAGCCTATGCACAACTTGAAGAAACAGGTGTTTGGGGAGAAGAACCCACAGCGGTTGATGGCTTTATTCCTTTTACAGGAGCCTACTATTCTGATTCAGCTAATCATCCCATACTAAATTACTGGACTGATCAGGAAAATATTTTTATCCCTAGCTCATTAGTTAGCCTATTAAGTAGAAATGATCCAAGCTAAAAAGAGACAATTTATTTTCGGAAGAGTTTTTTTTCCTGATGGAAAAAACAAAATTCCTAAGAATTTACTGTTCCAGCCATTAGGTAATCACGTGGCAAATGTCACTAAACTGGTTAGTTTATGGAATTGGCAATCACCAGAGTTTGTAAATATAGCAGATCTTGATGCAGCTAAGAAAAGAACTTTGAGAGCCGCTAAAATTCATGACATGGGTAAACCTCAAAAGTTCAAATTCAAAGTAGAGGTTAAAAACAATAAACCCAAATTAATTTATTCATTTAGTGGTCATCGCTTTCTAGCAGAGGACAAGCATGAGCCTTGGGCAGAATACCTTGCAAAAGGACATCATGATTTCTCTATCCATGATATTGCAAGGGATAGCTATAAATTAAAAACATTAGCTCAGTCTAATAATTTATTGGGTAAAGCGAGCCAGTATCGAGAAATCCTAGAAGCTGATCCCCTTGCTTATGCTAGAGAACTATACATTTTAGAAATGTGCGATCAGATAGAAGCAGAGATTGCTTGTCGTTTTTATGATGATGACGAGCAGGCAGAAAGCCGAGCTTTTATGGATTTCAATATTGTCCAAGATCCTCAAAATAATTATAAGTTTTCTCTAGAGCCTTGGGTATTTGGTGATGATGTTTCTGAAATATCATTACCACTCACCACATGGTCGATGCCTTTCCCTAAAGATTTAAAGCAGGAGATGGAAAGCTATCAAGGCGATCGCCTAAAAGATAAAGAGACGGATTGGGCAAAACGACTTAACAAGGCAGTGAAAGACTGGTGGAACAATAATTGTGATATTAATTCAACAAGAAATAATAAGCATATTATTATCCTGAAACGGCTAGTCAATGAAAAATTAGGAGCTATAGACTGTAATACTTTATACCTGAAAATTCCAGAAGATAAGAGTTTTACTTCTAATGAAATGCAACAGGCAGTAATGGATAACATTATCGGAGAGGATAAATATCCCGCACTACTGCTCAAAGCTCCTACTGGCTCCGGTAAAACAGAGGCAATATTATTTCCTGCATTAGCCAATCGCAACCGTTTATTTTTGGTTTTGCCGACGAGAAGTTTAATTGAAGATCAATCAGAACGGATTGATAAATATCTAACTCGATTTTCTGCTCTAGAAGAGAATCAAAATCGCCAATTTTCTTTAGTCATTGATACAGGCTCGGTAATGACAAGAAAATTATATGGAAATGGTGAAAATTTTAAACCCAAAAATAACCCTCGTCGCCATTTATATAAAGGCGATGTAATTCTAACTACCCTAGATAAATTTATTTATCGCTATTTCGCCTTTGGGGATAAACAAAAATCATTTATTTTTCCCCATCGCATCCAGCAGCAAAAAACTTTGATTTGCTTTGATGAAGCCCATAGCTATGAAAATATTGCCTTTACCAACTTCCAAAGTTTGGTGAAGTCACTTTATGAACAAGGTCGATCACTTGTTTTAATGACGGCAACTATGCCGGAAAAACTCATAAAAACTTTTGATTATTTAGAGCCTCTAGATTTTTCTGATTTTGTTGAACCTAAATTGAGGAGCTTTGATTATTTGGATAAAATTTCTATTGGAGAAGAACAAGAAGATGGCAGTTTCGATTCTAGTAATTTTCAAGAACAAGTAACGGCGATCGCCCTTGAAGAAATTAAAGCAAAACCTCAACGCAGAATATTGCTAATTGTAGAGACCGTTAAGGATGCAGTGGGTGTATATCTAAAACTTAAGGAGAAACTAAATCCAGATAACTTATTTCTCTACCATGGTCGAATTGCAGATCAGCTTAGACCAGATATTTATCAACAAATCAAACAACGAGATGACAATGGGCAACCTTACATTTTGGTAACGACTAGAGCCATTGAAGTTGGCTGTGATCTCAATGCAGAAACTTTGATTACTCAAATTTGTCCCCCAGAGAATTTAATTCAACGAGTAGGTCGTTGTAATCGTCGTGGTAATGTCCAAGATGCAAAAGTAATTGTAGTGGGCGATCGCATTCCTGATTTTCTCAATACTTTAGATACAGAAGCTTGGAATAACTATCGATCAGTTCTTTCTCAATTAAATGAATTTGATGCAGAAGCAGTTGGAGATTGCATTTTTTCTCAGCAACAAGTTGATGATTATCGAGTATTAGAGACTTTCTCCATGCTCCATGATTATGTCTATGGTAGTGATTTAACTTGTCAGGGAACTCACGAAAAAGGGGTAATTCCAACCCGTAGCTGGCAGCCTTCCGTAACTTTACAATTTATCGGTAAAGATCACTCTAGTGAAGTTGATATTACTGATGAAAAACCACATTCTATAACAGTTCCTATTGAAAGACTTTGTGGTGGGAGTGAGTATGCCCATGTGAATGTTCAGGAACAATTTTATGACAAAGATCAAACTAAATGGAGTAAACGAAGTTTACGATGGGGCAGTGCTTATAACAAAAATATTCTGGTGACAATAAGAAACGAAGATCAAATAGGCTTATGCTTTGCTCATGCATTAGAAAATTATCAATATGATTCAGAGTTGGGATTTGTAGATTTGCCTAAAGTCTTCATAAAGATTGCCTCTAAAGGCACAGAGGAGAAACTTCTTCATATTTGTGAAAAGAATGGAGAAAAACATAAATCAATCATTTCTTACATCAAAGAAAATATAAACTAATTATAGTTTTCTAGAAAAATGCCCTACAGTTTAGTTATTAATTTTGTCCCGCGATCGCCACTGCTAAAAACCCATCTTAATGGTCGTAATCTTCACGCTCTATTTCTTGACCTGGTTAGTTCCGTTGATAAAGACCTGGGGACACAACTGCACCAACAACAGAGTGAAAAAGCCTTTACCCTCAGTCCAGTGCAGATCAAGCTCAATCGTAAGCTAATGCAATGGAGCTATCATCGGGCGATCGCCGCCGGGACTCCCTGTTGGTGGCGCATTACCTTACTGGATGACAGCCTATTTGGAAAACTAGCTCATCTCTGGCTAAATATAAACCGCACGGAACCTTGGCAGCTAGGGTCTGCCCAGCTTGATATTGTCAGTATTCTTTCCAATCCCCAGTCACAACAGCCATGGGCAAACTTTATTTCTTACACCAGACTCTATGAACAAGCCCTTGATGGCACAGATAGCCAAACTTCACAACAGGCAAGAAAAATAAATTTTAGATTCTGTACACCTACAGCATTCAGAAAAACACAATACGATGTTTCTCTACCAGATCGAGACTTGATTTTTCGGAGTTTACTTAAGCGATGGAATCAATATAGTGAAATTCCTTTTGAATTTACAGAGACTATTTTCGAGCCTATTTATCCTAGTTTCTTTGATATTAGAACTAAAATGGTCAGCGATAAACGGAGTAAATTTATTGGCTGTGTTGGTGAAATGAGTTTCAGTATTTTAGGAGATGTAAATGCCCAAATTATCAAGCAAATTAATACCTTAGCTGACTTTTCTTTTTATGCAGGTATAGGACGAAAAACGCCGATGGGTATGGGACAAGTTTCTAGATATTAAAGGTTTAAAATGGACGATTATCTACCTCTCGCCTATCTAAATGCATGGGAATATTGCCCAAGACGTTTTTACTTTGAATATGTACTTGGGGAGATGGAAATTAATGACCATATTATTCGGGGAAACCATCTTCATCGGAATATTGATCAAGCTGGGACATCAATTGAAGGAGATACCCGCATTCATAGGCAGCAATGGGTTTGGAACGATCGCCTAAAAATTAAAGGCATTATCGATGCGGTAGAAGAGACTGATGGCTTACTGATTCCCCTCGAATATAAAAAAGGAAAAATGGGGAAACACCTCAATGATCATTTCCAACTTTGCGCCGCAGCCCTATGCCTAGAGGAATGCACCAAACAAGAAATTCCCTACGGTGAAATTTTCTATTACGGCAATCGACGGCGACAACAGGTTGAATTTACCCAAACTCTCCGAAACTTGACCGAGCAAGCGATTATGGCAGCCCATCTTGCTAGTAATCGCCCCATGCCATTACCGATCACTAATCAGAAAAAATGTACTGACTGTAGCCTGAAACGACTATGTTTACCCAAAGAAATTAAAAAACTCGTTAAATCTAATTAACTATGTCAACTCTATACCTAACTCAGCCAGATGCCATTCTGAGCAAACAACAAGAAGCATTCAAGATTGCCCTGAAATCTGAAGATGGCACATGGAAAAAACAATCGATTCCCGCTCAAACCTTGGAAGATATTATTCTTCTGGGTTATCCCAGCATGACAGGGGAAGCCTTTGGATATGCCCTAGAACTTGGTTTACCTGTGCATTATCTCAGTCGCTTTGGTAAATATGTTGGCTCTGCTCTCCCCAATGAATCCCGCAATGGTCAACTGCGTCTTGCTCAATTTCGCGCCCATGAGAATCCCCAACAATGCTTAGATATCGTCAAGGCGATCGCCAAAGGTAAAATCCACAACCAATACAATCTCCTCTACCGACGGGGACAAAAAGAAAATCCCCTCAAAGGTCGCGAAAAACTGGTGCTTCAAAAACAGTCTCTTGATGAAGTGCGGGGTGTTGAAGGCTTAGCCGCGCGGGAATATTTCGCCTGCTGGCAAGATATTTTAGGAGACCAATGGGAATTCACTGGACGTTTTCGTCGTCCCCCCACCGACCCCGTCAATGCTTTACTCAGCTTTGGTTACGGCTTACTCCGCACCCAAGTGACTGCTGCGGCCCACATTGCTGGACTCGATCCCTACATCGGCTTTCTCCATGAAACCACCCGTGGTCAGCCCGCCCTCGTCCTCGACCTTATGGAAGAATTTCGCCCCCTCATCGCCGATAGTGTTGTCCTCACTGTCCTGAAGCAAAAAGAAATTAAACCCAAAGATTTTAATGAAAGTCTTGGTGCTTACCGTCTCAAAGATGATGCTTGTAAGGTCTTTTTATCTGCCTTTGATCATAAACTTTGTTCGGAATTTAAACATCCCATTTTTAACTACAAGTGCAGTTATCGTCGGGCCATTGAGTTACAGGCCAGATTGCTCGCAAGGCACCTACAGGAAGGGATTCCCTACGAACCGTTAATCATTCGATGAACACTCTTTTTTACCTGATCATTTACGACTTACCTTCTACAAAGGCAGGGGATAAGCGCCGCAAGCGTTTGTTTGATTTATTATCGGGTTATGGCACTTGGAAACAATTTAGTGTTTTTGAATGCTTTCTGACGACGAAGCAATTTGCAAAACTACAAACTGCGATAGAAAAACTGATCAAACCGGATGAAGATGCTGTTTGTATTTATATTCTCGATGCCACGGCTGTTAAAAAGGCGATCGCCTACGGTACATCTACGCCAGAAAAGCCGGGTAGCATCATCCTTTAGATTTGACCTAAAATCAAATTGGCAAACCCATAGCGTGACCAAAAATCCTAGGGACTTTGCCAAAACCTCTAGAACCTTGAAAACTCAATACTTTTCAATACTTAAAGGTCAACAATTTATAGAGCGATCATGGGTAAAATTGGATGCATGGAGCGACATCCGCCAAATGAGCTTTGCAAAGCTAGGTATCGTAAGAGTCCTGGCTCGCGGACTTTCCAACCACTAAATCCCGACCACGGGACTGAAACGCATTTTTCGTAATATCGGCCATTAAATTCATAAAGACTTTCCAACCACTAAATCCCGACCACGGGACTGAAACTGACCTAATCGCAGAGCAGGCACTTAAGAAAATTTTCTTTCCAACCACTAAATCCCGACCACGGGACTGAAAC
>NZ_CAWNNO010000004.1:0-80313 GCF_963876085.1 Synechococcus sp. BDU 130192
CGGCCATTGGTTTGGTGGCGATCGTCTCTTCGCCCCAATGGATGGATGCCATTTATAAAAAATGGAATGCAGCGATTCTCGAAAAAATTTCGGTACTGGTCTTTTTTCTCTTAGCAGCATTGTCCCTGATGGGCTTCCAGCTCCCCCACGGTGAATTTGGCACGTTATTTAGTGGTGGTTGGATCACGATCCTCAATATCATCGTGGCGGTTAAGGTTGCCCTGGGTTCTTGGGCGGCGATTTTAATGTTTATTCGCTATCGCGGTTTACTGTAACCCACGGGATCAACGTAAAACCATGGTTTTTTGCTGGGATTCTAGGAAGCTGGTGATCCATTGTTTGAGGTGATGGGTTGCCCGACAATCATCTTCGTTGTAGCGGACAATGGCCTCTAATAATTGGCGATTGCCTGTTTCTAACCATTGGTCATACCAGCATACGGTTTGATCGCCGCTGACCCCCTGTTCGCGCCATTGGTAGCCGAGGCAATTGGCCAGGGCCTTGAGAGAATAACTTTCTACGGGAAACACGAGATATTTTGTCACCCATTGGTGAATATCCATCAGGCGACCCACAATTTTTTGGAGTTGCTGGGGCGGTGTGCCGTATTTTTTCCCCAGGCGATTGAGGGTGTCCCGTTCGTAGGGGGAAAAATGAAAAATCGGTGCTTCGGGAAATTGCGTGACAAATGCCACAAATTCTTGCCAAATTTTGCCTTCTTCTTCCAAAGTTTCTGCCACAAAACCGTAAAACTTTTCCTTTTGGTTTTGGCGATCGACCAGATACACCCCCAGAAGATAATCAACGTTGCGGTCGGGTTCTGCTTCGATATCAAAAAAAAGTTCGACGCTTCCCTGGGGAATAGGCTGGGTTTTGTTGGGACGGTTGATGCGCCAGACAACTTCTTGGTGGACAATCGCCCGGGCCTGTTGTTGGAGTTGCATGGCGATATCGGCGCCTAGGTGTTGGCCCAGGTGTTTGGGGGAGGTTTGGGCGAGGGATTCGAGGGTATTGACGCCGATGCCCTGGAGGGATTCGTAGCGGTTGGGGGTGACACCGGGCACGAGGGATAAATGGTTATCGGCCTGGGCGATCGCATAGCAATGGTTGTGCCAAGAGCAGAGGTGACAGCGTTGCCGGGAAATAAAGACTTCCGGCTCTAATTCGGGTAATAGCAGATTAATGCAGTCGGTGATCGTTTCCTGGAGTTTGTCGGCCCAGAGGTCTACGTCAACACGGTGGGGCCGGCGAGCCCGCAAAATGAGTTGGGTTAAGCGGGGCGATCGCCCTTGGATCGCTTCCAATAGAAAAGAGTGGAACATTGCCACCAGCTTGTATTCTGGCTTTGGTTTTTGGCCTAATTTGACGCTGATCGGTCGATAATGCCAGTTACCCCAGCGGGAAGGGCCAGCCTGTCGCAAGAGAACCGTGGGTTTCCCCACCAGGGTTAACTGTTCAACAGGGGTACCGGGCCATTGGTCGAAGTGATAGAGTAAGACCCCCCGATAAATGCATTCGACCCCTGCGGCCATCAGCGCTTCTGTTTCGGCGGCACAGGTTTCCCAATCGGCGGCGGCGGGTTCGTGGTAGGGGCGTTGACCCAGATATTCCTGAATTTGGCGCTGGTTTTCTTTGCGTAATTTTTGGAGAAAATCTTTTTCCGATGTCTGCTCAGTGCGATCGCCATGAAGGTCTAAAAAAGCCCGACGTTCACACCGCTTAAAATTCAACAACAGATCATCGCTCAGTAACATGTAGCACTCGGAATAAAAGAATCTCCTTGGAAAATAACATATCCCCCTGACCTCAGGCTGAGTAAATCTTTGCGGACTCCTTTAACCCAGAGGAGATTGGTGAAACAACAGGAGCGATAAAAAGAAATCCAACATAAAGATACCGATCCAAGTCGTCACCACCGCTGAGGTGGCAGAGCGACCCACCTGCTGCGTACTGCCGATGGTGGTCAGCCCCCAACTGCAGCCGATAATCCCCACCAATAGCCCAAAAAGAATCCCTTTGACGCCGACATTAATCAGGTCTCGGGGCTGGAGAAAAGTTTGTACAGACGTTAAAAAATTAATGGGGGCAAGATCATAGAACTGATAGGCGGCTCCGGTACCCCCGATCACCCCCACCACCAAGGCAAAGACCGTTAAAATCGGCAACATCAAACAGCAGGCCACCACCCGGGGCATCACCAGATAATCAACGGGATTAGACCGGAGCATATACAGAGCATCGATCTGTTCGGTGATTTTCATCGAGCCTAATTCCGCCGCAAAGGCCGACCCCACCTGGCCCGCAATGATACTCGCGGTCAAAATCGGGGCCAGTTCCCGACAAAAGGCGATCGCAAACGCCCCCCCGACGAAACTTTCGGCCCCAAAGGTGGTGAGTTCCCTTGCAGTTTGGATCGTAAAGATCATGCCCCCAAAAAAAGCGACCAGCAGCACTGGCACCAACGCCTTCGGTCCCGCCGTTAGCATTTGTTCCGTGATCTGGTCACGCCGGAGTTTCCCGCGCAGGAGACGCCATAGCACCTGGCCCAGCATTAAGCCTGCGCAGTAAAGCCGATACCAGAGACTCGGATCGCGTTTTTCCTCGATGGGTTCCATCTACTTTTGGCGATCGCCTTCAAAATGATGCGACTCTGACAAACTGAACGATCTCCAAACCTGCCTTAAAGCTCGAAATTAAAGCCAGCCTCCTTGAGCCGTTGATATTTAGCCTCATCAAAGGAGTACAGCCGTGCCGCGCGGTGGGCGACCCCAGTTTGCAACTCATCTAATTTAATCAGGAGATCCATTTTAAGGATTTTGCGCCGGAAGTTCCGCTTATCCAATTGGGTTCCTAAAATCTGCTCGTAGAGTTTTTGGAGTTGGGTCAAGGTAAATTTGCGCGGCAGCAGCTCAAAGCCAATGGGTTCATAGCGGAGTTTACCCTGGAGCCGTTGGGTCGCCACATCAATGATTTGCTGGTGATCAAAAGCAACATTGGGCAGTTCATCCAGCGAAAACCAAGCCACAGCATCAGCATCCGTTTGGGCATGAATTGGATGATCCTCTAGATTAATCAAAGCATAGTAGGCCACGGTAATCACCCGATCGCGGGGGTCACGATCCGGAGCCCCAAAGGTGTAAAGCTGCTCTAGAAATATTTTTTCGACGCCCGTTTCTTCCCGGAGTTCGCGCATGGCTGCTTCTTCGAGGGATTCATCAAGGCGTACAAAACCCCCCGGTAAGGCCCATTCCCCTTTAAAGGGTTCAACGCCCCGCTGAATCAGCATCATTTTCAGAGTATGGGTGGCGTCGAGGCCGAAAACAACACAGTCAACGGTAACGCTCGGTTTTGGATATTCGTAAGTGTAAGACATAGGATTTATGGGTTTTATGGGTTTCTTTTAAAAAGTAGAAGTAATGGTTAGCTCGCTTGGGCCTGGGGAATCAGGTTTTCGCGGTAGACACGGAAGCCCCCCTGTCGGAGTGCCAAGAGGGCCTGGTGATCGTCCTCGACCCAATAGTCTTGCCCAAGGCGAATAAAGGTGCGATCGCCGCCCCTCCCAACGATCACGATCACCGGGATCCGCCCCCGCTTCTTCTTATCCCCAGCCTGCTGTGACAAAATTTGCTTCAGTCGCTGCTGACTTTGGGTGTGATGAAGCTCACTCGGAGAGAGGCGAATCATCAACATTCGCACCTCTTCAATGGGTTCTAGATCGTCCACAATCAGTTGCGTTCGATCCTCTTTTTGTTGCACTTTGCCCCACACAATGACACGGCTATCAAGCTGTAAGAGTTGCTCAACTTTCTGATAAGTGCGGGGAAAGACAATCCCTTCTACTTGACCCGAAATATCTTCTAATTGAATAAAGGCCATGGGCTCATTATTGGCCTTCGTAAAAATCTTGCGCATGTCCGTGAGGATCGCCACGGCGCTGACTTTTTTATTGATGTGATTGGCGATCGCCGTGAGACTGATGGGCGATAAAATCGGCGAAATCGTTGACCGCAGCTTTTCTAAAGGATGTTCAGAAACATAAAATCCCAGCAATTCTTTTTCTTGCCGGAGCTTTTCTTCTAAGGTTAAATCAGCCACTTTGGGTAACACAGGGGCTTCATCAAATGCCGCTGCCGTATCTCCCAGACTTTCAAATAAATTCGTTTGACCACTGGCCTTTTCTTTCGCTTTCAACTGTGCCCAATCCATCATTAAATCCAGACCCTTCAGCATTGCCTGGCGATTATCATGGAGTGAATCCAGTCCACCACAGGTAATTAAAGTTTCTAGGGCGCGGCGGTTCACAACACGCAAATCTAACCGAGAACAGAGGTCAGACAAACTTAAAAAAGGCCCCGCTTCCCGGGCCGCTAAAATGGCATTGATCGCATTTTCACCAAGGTTTTGAACCGCTGACAAACCAAAACGAATCCCTTGACCTACGGGCTTAAAATCCAGGTCTGACTCGTTAATATCCGGTGGCAAGACCAGGATACCCATGCGCTCGGCATTTTCTCGGTACTTGCGGACTTTATCCTTATTTCCACTGCTGGCACTGAGCAGTGCCGTCATGTATTCAACGGGATAGTTCGCCTTCAGGTAAGCAGTCTGGTAGGTGACGTAGGCATAGGCCGTTGAGTGGGATTTATTAAAACAGTTAGCCGCAATAAGACCCTGACCCAATAAGAAATTATGGTCTTGACTGAGTCCAATATCATAGGTCGGCGCATGGCCAATGAACTTACGGCGAATGATTTTAACCAAAACTGCGAGAACCTTAGGTCGAGATCAACCCTATTCTATATAAAAAAAGTCATATTTTTCAGTTTTGTCTTGGCACACTTTCAGCCGACAGCGACCCACTTGATCCCGTTACTTCATCTTTTTTGTAAAGTAAGTCTCCGCATTTTCACGGAGTCACAGAGGACAAAGGGCCAATTGTTCTATTTTTTAGTTTGCGCAAGCCACAAGGCAATAAAAAATTCCCTTTTTCGATAGTTTGGCTTTAAATTTTAAGCATTGCTATGGCGACATCATAAACAAACTTTTTCTAATCTTTAAAAAAGAGAGAGGGTGACTCCATGAAAACTTTTCGTTTTTAACAAAAATGGGGGTCAGCCACGGGAGATGGCAAAGGGAGACGACGGCATTGAAGTTGCTGGAGAGGTTTGATTTGCAAAGAATTTTCGCAAACCCCATTTAATCAGGCGCTCAACGACAACGGCTGCAATCAAAATCAGAAAAATAAAGGGCACTAGCAAAAGTAAGCCAAGGAGAGGACTTTCCCCTGCTTTTGTTTCAGGAGCCACCGCCGGGGCAGTCGCAAGGGGGCTGGGTTGGGTTTCCTGAAGTTGGATTTTTTCTGGTGTCTGGGAGGTGACTTCGGGCATGATGTTAGTAGTCATCTCTTGTTCTAATGCAGCACTCATACGTTTTGCTCCACAAGCCTTATAACGTCCTTTGTCAGTTTACTGATAATAGCCCCCAAGGGTCACAGCGGCAAACGTTGAAGGATTTTGTGCCTGTGCCAGATATTTATTCTGTGGGTCGTTTGGATTTGGATAGCGAAGGGCTTTTATTATTGACCAATGATGCTCCTTTGAAGCATTATCTTTGCGAACCGAAATTTGCCCACCCCCGCACCTATTGGGTACAGGTGGAAAATATTCCGGACGGGCAGGCTTTAGAACAGTTGCGCCAGGGGGTAATGGTGCAAGGGAAAAAAACGCGGCCGGCGATCGCCAATCTTTTGACCCCTGAGCCAACCGTCCCCGCACGAGAACCCCCGATCCGGTTCCGGAAAAATGTCCCGACAGCCTGGTTAGAACTGACCCTAACGGAAGGGCGAAATCGTCAGGTGCGCCGCATGACCGCCACAGTGGGCCACCCCACATTACGCCTTATGCGCGTCGCCATGGGTGCAGGGCCAGCGAAATTAACCCTCACTGGTCTGGGGCCGGGGGAATGGCGGCCTTTAACGACGGCGGAGATTGGAGCCTTACAAAACCTGGTAAAAAAAGCCAAGCCAAACCAGCGATCGCCCCACAAAAAAACAGCCAGCCGCAAACCGAAGGGAAAACGCCGCTGACTATTTTGATTTTGAAAGATGTTTGGAACGAATAACGAAACTTGAAGATTTGCTGGTAGTTGCCCACCAGATCCCTATTGAGAGGGGCGCTTAATAAGCGAGGGTCTCCAGGGTTTCCTTGAGGTAAATGGTGACTTGCTGATCGACGCTGAGGTTCTCAAGGGCGAGGATTTCGCAATGGTTTGCATACCAGCGCTTGAAACCAGAACTGCGGGCGATCGCCTGCTTCAGGCTGTCCCAAATGGCGTGATCTGGGGATGCTTCAGTGTAGGCAGTGGTCGAGTGCGGCATTTTTCACCTCAGGAATAACGCTCTATACTTCATACTGTAACGCAATCGCCCAGAAAAGTAATGCTATCTAGTACACCGTTAGGGGAAATTTCTAGATAAAAATTTTGGCGCTAAATAGAGAGAAATTCGGGCAAAAGCAGCATTTTTTGCGCTTAATCGTCCATTTGCCAGGGTTCCCGGAGGTTATTCTCATCGAGAATTTTTTTCGGGCGCATCACCAAGAGGACTTGGCCTAAAATTTTGGCGATCGGTGCTTCGGCAAACCAACCCAATTCCACCTTACCATCGGCATCCACCGCAAAATAGCTGTTGTCATTCCAAACAGTTTGTTGACGATCGAGCAAAATCAAAACGGGTTCCGGCTTACCGGGAATGGGCTGGGGCAGTTGATCGGTTTGGTGGAAGATCACTACCGGATCTCCCGCTGTCAGCACATTTTGCCAACTGGGTAGCGGCACCAGACTTGTCGCTGCGGCAACTGTCACGAGATTAAAAGGAGACGCTTGCTTGAGGGGAGGCACGCTCAACAGGCGATCGCTTTCTAACGGTAAAGATCCCGCCACCGGAATTAGCAGGGGAACATTGGTGTCTTCGTCGTAACGGTAGAGGGGGAGGAGCGGGGCCGCCTTGGTGGGGCTGGTGGTGAGGTCACTGAGGAGTTGCTCGATTTTTTGCCGGACGGTGGCAGAATGGGCAAATTTTAACCCCTTGGCGATGAGGCGGGTGCGGTCTTGTAAATCTTTTTTTTGCTTGGCGGAGCGCCAGGCTTGGTAGGCAACGGCATCCCCAGGGTGTTCCGTGAAACCATCGGGAATTTGGGGTAAGCGGGCAAACTCTTGCATCGCCCGGGCCAGTTCCTTTGCTCCATCAAATTCAAGGCTTTTGGCCTGGCACACCTGGGCGGCGATCGCCCTTTGGCTATGACTTAAGATCCGTAGCTCATACAGCACATCAGAACGGGGGCCACGGCAATAGGCTAGCAGATCTTCGGGCACACCACTACCTGCGATGCTTTGGTACACCTGGGCCGCCACAATGATCATATTTTGCTGGGCCGTCTGGAAACCTGTCTGCTCAAAAATTTCCTGGGCGCTATGGCCTGACTGCTGGAGTTGTTGGCAACCAATGCCCCACTCGACCCAAGTCCCTTCCTTGTGGAGCAGTGACCGGAATAAAGCGTCCGTTTCTTCAGGGGAGAGTTTGTGTTCTGGAGATTGCGGTTGTCCAATCATAAAGCCGAATCAAAAGTGGAATAACGTAAAATGATAGGTAAATCAGTATTTGCCCGATAAACTTAATCATAAAGCGAGACTGTTCTAAACCGATCCTTCCCCCAGTTCCTATGAATTTTCCTGCCCGTCGGCAACCCCTCCGCCAAGCACCCCACCGTGCGCATCCGTTTCAAGATTGTGCCTTGGGACTCGTTTCCACTAAGAGCTTTCCGGCAATTGTGGGCACTGCGGACATGATGCTCAAGTCAGCGGCAGTTACCCTTGTCGGCTATGAAAAAACTGGGGGCGGCTACTGTACAGCCGTGGTTCGGGGGAAAACAGCAGATGTCCGCCTGGCCGTCGAAGAGGGGGCACGCACCGCTGCTCAGTTTGATCAATACGTTTCTAAATTAGTCATTCCCCGACCGTTGCCAAACCTCGAAGCCATTTTTCCCATTGGGAGTCACTTGGCAGAAATTGCCCAACAGCAACGGGGCTATAGTCGCTTGAGTAATCGTTCTATCGGTCTCCTAGAAACCCGTGGTTTTCCGGCGATGGTGGGGGCCGCCGACGCGATGTTAAAGTCCGCTGATGTACAACTGGCCTCCTATGAAACCATCGGGGATGGGCTGTGTACGGCGATTATTCGCGGGACTGTTTCCAACGTAGCGATGGCCATTGATGCGGGGATGCACGAAGCAGAACGGATCGGTGAGCTCCACGCGGTGATGATTATTCCGCGACTGCTAGAAGATTTAGAGCACACGTTACCGGTGGCGGAATACTGGCTAGATAAGGCAGAACCAATGCCAGACCTTGTGAAAGAAAAAGCACCCCAGCGCATCGCCTTACCGGAACTAGAACCCGTGTCGGCTCCTTTGGTCATTGAGGCGGAACCAGAAATTGAAAAGGCCGTTGAAGTCGAAATTGTAGAACCTTTTGATCCGGGCCAGGGCTATTAATTCTGAGACAGGGCTGCTATGGTGACCCTGATGTTTTTTTAACGAACCAATGAGGCTGGTATCCTTCGGCTATGGCTGTTTCCTCCTGGGAACGGTGGTGAGCTATTGGGGTTTGGGACGGTTTTGGCCGCCTTTGCAACGCTGGCTGCTGCTACTGGCTAGTGTCTTGTTTTATAGCCTGCTACAACCGCAATTTTTACCGTTGCTGGTAGGTCTGACGGCCTTGAACTTTTTTTGGGGTAAACTCCTCGTGCGCCAAGGCCCAGCGGGCGATCGCCCCCAGTCTTTGCGGCAAGCTTTTCGATTGTGGCAATGGCAGCCTGGGTATTGGCTGGGCTTAGGTATTTTTCTAAATCTAGCGGTACTCTTCGGGTTTAAATATATTCCTTTTACCCTGGAGAATCTAGCGTGGCTCTGGCCCTGGCCTGGACTAGAGCAATGGGCGATCGCCTTCCCAGAAACGCTGATCGCGCCCCTGGGGATTTCCTTTTTCACCTTCGAATGTATCGCCTATCTGGTAGATGTGTACCGGGGGGCGCCCGCGGCCCAGTCCCTATTGACATTTAGCAGCTATAAATTATTTTTTCCTAAACTCCTGTCGGGGCCGATTACTCGCTTTCATATCTTTTCTGGGCAAAGCCGTAGAACCGCAGGCTTATTACTCGACGAAGGGGTCGAAGGGCTATGGCTCATCGCCAGTGGGGCGGTAAAAAAAGTCCTCATTGCGGACAACCTGGGGGTTTTTGTGGAACTCTGTGCCAACAACCTCGAACGGGCAGGCAGCGGCGATCTGTGGCTTTTTGTCCTGGCCTATGGCCTCCAGCTTTACTTTGACTTTAGCGGCTATGTGGATCTGGCCCTGGGCAGTGCTAAGTTGCTCGGTTTTCAGCTCCCCGAAAATTTTGATTTCCCTTACTTTTCAACGAGTTTGGCAGAATTTTGGCGACGTTGGCATATCAGCCTAGGCGATTGGCTACGCAACTATCTGTATTTTCCCCTGGGAGGCTCTCGGCGAGGTCTGGGGCGCACCTGTGCCAATCTTTTTGTAGTGATGTTTTTGGCTGGACTGTGGCATGGGGCCGCCTGGGGTTATGTCCTCTGGGGTTGTCTCCACGGTTTGGGCCTAGGGATTCATCGATTGGGACAATGGTTTGCGAATCGTTGGCTGTGGTTAGAGAATTTTTGGGCGTCGCTGCCGGGAATACTGGGGGCATGGCTCTTGACCCAGGTGTTCGTGTTTTTGAGTTGGATTCCCTTCCGTTTACCAGATGGCCCCCGTGCTGTCTTGCTTTTGCGGCATCTGTGGCATTATCCAGGGGATCTGCAATTTACCCAAAAAATTTATTTGGAGGGGCTTGGTTTAACAAGACCTGATTTTTTGGTGCTGTTGGGTTTGCTCCTATTGGGCATGGGAGGCGCATATCTAGTGCAACGCCAATGGCAACTGCAACTGAATTGGGGCCTTAAAGTGGCGCTGATCCCCCTCTGTTTCTACGGTATTTTGATTTTTGGGCCAGAGGGGAATATTCCTTACATTTACTTTGATTTTTAGGATTTCCAGTCGGTTTGGGATTGCTGGAGAACGTACTGGGAGACGGCCTGAATTTCTTCGGGGCTGAGTTTGTCACCGTAGGCGGACATATTGCCTTTCCCCTGGGTAACAAGATTGGCGATCGCCGCCAGGTTGGTATAGCCATTTTTCGCCATGGCCCGTTTTTTGAGATTTTTGCCGCGCCGGACGATATTGCCACCATTGAGATGACAGCCGGCACAATGGGCTTCAAAGATCTGGGCGCCCTGGTCGAGATCAGCACCAAAGGCAGGGGTTGCCAGGAGGGGCACCAGCAACAGAACGATCATCACAAAGACAATGACTTGGACAAGGCGTTTATTCATCGGTAATTCGGGCAGGGATTAGTGTGCGTCGGTTCTATTCTAAAAACAAGCCGATACCGTTGTTAACCCGTCCGGCGGTAGTGGGGTGGCGATCGCTTAAATTAGCACCAAGGGCAAGGGCCGAAGATCCGCCCCCATCCAAATTCAAGGCATCCGTGGCCCCCATGCGACGAAGAATATTCGCCCATTCGTTGAGGGTTGCCCCTGCCGTTTCTTCTGCTGCCCCATGGAGGGTCACCAGGAGAATTTTGTTGTCTCGGGTTCTGGCGATCGCACTGCGGGAAGCTGACTGAATGTTGAAGGCCGTACTAAACTGTTCTGCCTGGCCATTGAGAACAACCTGACCATTTTTCAGAAGGAGCGGCCCACCACCGACAATATTTGGTAACGTCGCAAAACTATTGGGGGTAAATCTGGGTCGCCGTTCTAGGGTCACCCCCACGGGAAATTTGGCTGCCCCGGTGCGAAAGGAGCGGAAGACCAACAAATAACCACCTTGGGGGATTTCATAACTGTTTTGGCCCGCTTTCCCCGCTGTTTCCTGGCGAATGACCTGGTCGCGGCCCCCGGAGGTCATCACCGTCAGCACAATTTCATTATCAACGGCTGTGGTGTAACGACTGCCCCAGGCGCGGTCATACAGGGCGGCCCCGGCTTTCACATAGCCGCTATTGATCAGTTCAACCCCGACCTGTTCACCATTGCCCGCAACAATATCGGTTTCGACCTTGAGGCGGTCAAATTCCCAGCGGCCCGCATTATCCCAGGCCACCGCCCCCCGATTGAGAATCGGCCCCGAACGTAAAGCTCGATTGCCTTGGACAATTCCCAGGGGATATTGGTTATTGCGGTTAAAAAAGCCCGCATTAATGGCGGCGATCGCCTGATTGGTGTCTGCCTGGATCAACAGGGGCGCTAACCCCACAATTGTGTTGTTATCCGGGGTGATTGGCTTGAGCTGGAGTTGCCGTTGGGCCGGGTCAATTTCGAGCCAAGTCACCCGCACAGGCCCAGAACTGGCCGCAAAATTTTCCTGTCGCCACTGCACCCCAGGGAGCCATTGCACAGACCGATTTTGATTTTCTGGTTGCGATCGCAAATCGACCACTAGACGGGGTGGATTCGCCAAACTAAAGACCTGGATCTCTGGAGCCCCCGCTTTAAACACCAGTTCCGTTAAACCGTTACTATCGTTGAGGGTAAACGGCAGTGCATTCGCCGTTAATTGCGCCCTAAGCCGTTGGGCCGTCACTCCATAACCACTCTGGAGCCGCAGTTTTGTGGGGCTCACCTTTTGCCAGAGCACAGGCCGGTCTAGATCAATGACCAAGCGCGTGCCCCAGGTCTGTTGCCCCTGGCGGACACTCAAAATTTGCCCCTTAGGCGTCGTCAGCTCAAGGACATTGCCGTTGGGCCGGGCCTGCCACCGTTGCGCTGCGGCCAAAGCGGTCACATCGAGGTAACGGTAGGGAGCGGCAAAGCGAATCGGCAATTGGTAGGGAGTATTGTCAAACCAGGTGACTGGTTGCTGTCCCAAATCGAGGCCATTCCCCAATTCCATCCCCAGGGTTTTTTCCAAGGTCATCGACTCAATCCCCAGACGCACCGTGCCATTTTCTGACCACTGAGCCCAGGCTCCCCGGAGGGTTTGACCATTGAGGCGAATTTGACTGCCCTTGGCTTGGATTTGGGTATTAAGGCTCACGGGATTGGCGATCGCCCGCGGACTTGCCAAGTCTCCCACCAGCAAATTAGGTGTCCCAAAACTCAGCCCAAAACAACCCACTGTCCCCAAGAACCATTGCCAACGACGTAATCCCATCAAAGCCTACTCTTTCCTTACAACATCAACAAACACTGACTTTATCCCAGGGGAAATGTTTCACGCCCCCCAAACGACTGCCCTTTAACGGTATTCCCTATTGTTAAATGAATTTATTTCCTATAATATTGCTACGCTGTCTTTAGCGCAGATTTTGTCAAGTTAAAAATTAAAGAGCGTTAACGTCATCCCCTGGGGAAATGCAGTCGCTAAAATCCTGCCCAAAGCCACGAATGATCAGCAGTGGATAGAGATCATCGTCCCCAAAACTTGACGTCCGACAAAATATCGCTATTCTAAATAAGCCCAACGGAGATTTCTAGTCAAGCATTTCCAGTGGGTTCGTGTAGAGGCCAGTCGTCCCCAAAAATACGTCCCCTCTCCACAGCACACCAGGTTTTTTCTACCCTAAAATTCCTAACCTATGGACCGAGACATAATGAACCATCAAGGCACCTTCTCCCAAAACAATCATCAAGAAACAACAAACTACTACACCGGTCCCCGTTGGCTTGTGGAAGAACGGGATGCCTGTGGTGTTGGCTTTTTGGCCTATAAAGATGGTCGCAAAACCCATAAATTAATTGAACAAACCCTGACGGCCCTCGGCTGCATGGAGCACCGGGGTGGTTGTACCGCCGACCGTGAATCCGGTGATGGTGCAGGGGTGATGACGGCGTTGCCCCACGAATTATTTGCTGAATGGTTCCAAGCGGAAGGGATTACCCAGCCAGCCCCCGAAACCTACGGCGTTGGGATGGTGTTCCTCCCCCAGGCTGAAGCAGAATGTGCAGCGGCAAAAGCGTTAGTTGAAGATGTGCTAACCCGTCGTCAATTTAAAATTTTAGGGTGGCGGGATGTACCTGTGGCCCCAGAAACCCTAGGTATTCAGGCGCGGGAAAACCAACCCCAGATGAAGCAGGTGTTTGTGGTCTCGGAACAGGGGTTAACTGGCGATGAACTGGATAAAGCCCTTTATATTGCCCGCTCGGAAATTGGGAAGCACCTCACTGATGTTTTCTATGTGTGTACTTTGTCCTGTCGCACTATCGTTTATAAGGGCATGGTACAGTCAGAAGTCTTGGGTAAGTTCTACAAGGATTTAACCAACCCGCTGTATAAGAGTGAATTTGCGGTTTACCACCGTCGCTTTAGCACGAATACCATGCCTAAATGGCCTCTGGCGCACCCGATGCGTTTGTTGGGTCACAACGGGGAAATCAATACACTCATCGGGAATATCAACTGGATGAAGGCCCGGGAAAATATCCTCGAAATTCCCGGTTGGGACAAGGATGATATTGAAGCCCTCCACCCGATTGTCAATACCGATAATAGTGATTCTTTCAATTTAGACAGTGCGATGGAGCTGTTGGTTCGGGCTGGGCGATCGCCGATGGAAGCGGCGATGATCCTCGTGCCAGAAGCCTACCAAAATCAACCCAGCCTCAAAGCACACCCGGAAATCACCGATTTTTATGACTACTACGCGGGTATGCAAGAACCTTGGGATGGCCCGGCCCTCCTCGTATTCAGTGACGGCAAAACCGTCGGCGCAACCCTAGACCGGAATGGTTTACGCCCGGCCCGCTATTGCATCACCAAGGACGGCTATATTCTTGTGTCTTCGGAAGCGGGGGTTGTGGATGTCCTCGACGAAGATATTGTGGAAAAGGGTCGTCTCGGCCCTGGCCAGATGGTCGCCGTTGATTTTCAAACCCAAGAATTCCTCAAAAACTGGGAAATCAAACAGCGGGTTGCTGAATCCCAACCCTATGGCACCTGGCTCAAGGAAAATCGTCAAGTCCTCGAATCCCAGGATTTCGTTGGCGATCGCCAGCAAAGCGAAACCGATCTGCTCCGGCTCCAAACGGCCTTTGGCTACACCGCCGAAGACGTCGAGATGATCATCAATGCCATGGCGGAGATGGGCAAAGAACCGACCTTCTGCATGGGCGATGATATTCCCCTGGCGGTACTGTCCGACAAGCCCCGTCTGCTCTACGACTACTTTAAGCAACGCTTTGCCCAGGTCACCAACCCCCCCATCGACCCCCTGCGGGAAAGCCTGGTCATGTCCTTGAATATGTACCTCGGCGAACGGGGTAATCTCTTGGATTGCGGCACCGAAGATGCCAAGGTGCTCAAACTGAATAGCCCCGTCCTCAACGAAGCAGAACTGCAACGGGTCCGGGATAGCCAACTGGGGGCCACGACCTTGGCAACGACCTATGCGATCGCCAATGGCCCCGATGGTCTCCGGGGTGCCCTCACAAGCCTCTGTGCAGCGGCGGAAGCTGCCGTTCGGGCTGGCAATAAAATTATTATCCTGAGCGATCGCACCGACGGCACTGTCGATCAAGACCACAGCTTTATTCCGCCCCTCCTAGCAGTGGGGGCTGTGCATCACCACCTCATCAGCGTTGGCCTCCGCTTGAGTGCCTCCATTGTGGTCGATACGGCCCAATGTTGGAGTACCCATCACTTTGCCTGCCTCGTGGGTTATGGGGCTTCTGCCGTTTGTCCTTACCTCGCTTTTGAAGCCGTCCGTCACTGGTGGCATATTCCCCGGGTCCAGAAGCAAATGGCCGCTGAGCAAATTCCGGCCATGACTATCGAAAAAGCCCAGGACAACTATCGCCATGCCATTGAAGCGGGGCTACTAAAAATTCTGTCCAAGATGGGGATCTCCCTGCTCCAGTCCTACCATGGTGCCCAAATCTTTGAAGCGATTGGCCTCGGCATGGAAGTGATCAATGTTGCCTTCAAGGGCACCACGTCCCGGGTGGGTGGCATGACCCTCGCCGACCTATCCCAGGAAGGGATTGCGTTCCATAGTCGTGCTTTCCCTGAACTTTCCGGCAGTAAACTGGCCAATTATGGCTTTGTGAATTACCGCAAGGGGGGTGAATATCACATGAATTCCCCTGAAATGACCAAGGCCCTCCATAAGGCGGTGGCAGCTTACAACGACGATCAGCAGGAAGCCTTTGATCACTACGGCAACTATCAGGATTATCTAGAAAATCGCCCTGCGACGGCACTCCGGGATTTGCTTGATTTCGAGAGCGATCGCCAAGCCATTGATCTCAGTGAAGTCGAGTCCGTAGAAAGTATCGTCAAACGCTTCTGCACCGGTGGAATGTCTTTAGGTTCCCTCTCCCGGGAAGCCCACGAAACCTTGGCGATCGCCATGAACCGCCTCGGTGCCAAATCCAACTCCGGCGAAGGGGGCGAAGATCCCGTGCGCTTTAAGATCCTCGACGATGTGAATGCGAGCGGTGATTCCCCCACCTTGCCCCATCTCCACGGCTTGCGCAACGGCGACACCGCCAACTCTGCCATCAAACAAATTGCCTCCGGCCGCTTTGGGGTGACCCCTGAATATTTAATGAGTGGTCGTCAGCTAGAGATCAAGATGGCCCAAGGGGCAAAACCTGGCGAAGGGGGACAACTACCCGGCAAAAAAGTCAGTGAATACATCGCGATGCTGCGGAATTCTAAGCCCGGTGTGACCCTCATTTCCCCGCCCCCCCACCACGATATTTACTCCATCGAGGATCTCGCCCAGTTAATTTACGATCTTCATCAGATCAATCCTGCCGCGAAGGTTTCCGTAAAGCTGGTTGCCGAAATTGGCATTGGAACCATTGCCGCTGGGGTCGCCAAGGCTAATGCCGATGTCATTATGGTTTCTGGCCATGACGGTGGTACTGGTGCCTCGCCCCTCAGTTCCATTAAGCACGCAGGTTGCCCCTGGGAATTGGGTGTGACCGAAGTACACAAAACTCTCATGGATAATCAATTGCGCGATCGCGTCATCCTCCGGGCCGATGGTGGTCTAAAAACCGGCTGGGATGTGATCATGGCCGCACTCATGGGGGCCGAAGAATACGGTTTTGGTTCCATTGCGATGATTGCCGAAGGCTGTATTATGGCGCGGGTTTGTCACACTAACCAATGTCCCGTCGGGGTCGCAACCCAACAACAGCGCCTCCGCGATCGCTTTAAGGGCATTCCTGAGCACGTGGTTAATTTCTTCTACTTCATCGCCGAAGAAATTCGTGCCATCTTGGCCAAACTCGGCTACCGGAGTCTTAATGAGATTATTGGCCGCGCCGATTTGCTCAAGCCCCGTGAAAACGTCAAGCTCACGAAGACCAGTGGTCTCGTCCTAGATTGCCTGACCAACCTGCCCGATGTCCGCGACAATCGCGATTGGTTAAACCACGGTGATGTGCACAGTAATGGCCCTGTCCTAGACGATGAGATTTTGGCAAATGCGGCGGTCCAACAGGCCATCCGTGAACAAGGCTCCCTGAGTCAAGAGATCAAGATCATCAACACTGATCGCTCCGTCGGTGCCCGGGTTTCCGGTTTTATCGCCAAGCAGTACGGCAATGAAGGTTTTGAGGGAGAACTCAAATTCAACTTCAAAGGCTCTGCTGGTCAAAGTTTTGGAGCCTTTAATCTCTTGGGAATGACCATGCACCTCGAAGGGGAAGCCAACGACTACGTGGGTAAAGGGATGAATGGCGGTGAAATTATCATCGTTCCCCCAACCCAGTCCCAATATGCAGCGGCAGATAACGTAATCATCGGCAATACCTGTCTCTACGGGGCGACTGGGGGCACCCTCTATGCGAATGGTCGTGCGGGCGAACGTTTTGCGGTGCGGAATTCAAAAGGTAAAGCCGTTGTTGAAGGTACTGGCGACCACTGTTGCGAATACATGACCGGTGGCGTAATTGTGGTGCTCGGTGATGTGGGTCGTAATGTGGGCGCAGGGATGACCGGTGGCCTCACCTACATTCTCGATGAACACAACACTCTCCCCGAAAAGATGAATACAGAGATTGTGAACATTCAACGGGTCGGTACCGCAGCAGGGGAAAAACAATTGAAGGATTTGATCACAGCCCACGCCGAGAAAACCGGTAGCCCGAAAGCCAAAGCAATTCTTGCAAATTGGGCTAGCTATTTACCCCAGTTCTGGCAAGTGGTTCCTCCTTCTGAGGCTGATAGCCCTGAAGCCAATGTTAATGCGGCGGCAAAGCAACTCACTTCTGTTTAATGCGAATTATGTGAATTACGCCTAATTAACCCGTAAATCTCCCGGTAATCATCGGGGGATTTTTTTTGGAGATCGCCTACCCTTCCATCTACAAAAAAAAGCGCACCATTCAAGTACGCTTGCTGAGTCAAAAATCTTGGTGAACCTGGGGGACGGACATTGTGACGTTATTAGACCAAGGCGGCTGGACGACAAGATTCTTCCCGCCATTGCTCCAGGTCAGTGAGGGAGCGATCGCGATAAACGCCATACCGTTCTTTCTTGCTCCGTACGCGCTCTGCTAGGGGCGGAATAATCCCAAAATTGGGGGGCATCGGTTGAAAATGCTTGGGAGAAGCACTGTGGATAAACTCGAAGAGAGCGCCCATCATGGTGGTTTCCGGCAAGGTCAAAGGCGTTAATCCTTGGGCTAACCGCGCGGCATTGGTTCCGGCGAGCCATCCCCCTGCTGCTGCTGCTGTATAACCTTCGGTGCCAATCAACTGGCCAGCGGCGAGGAGGGTCGGGCGTTTTTTAAATTGAAGCGTTGCTTCGAGTAACTCAGGGGAATTTAAAAACGTATTGCGGTGCATCACGCCCATGCGGACAAATTCAGCATTTTCTAACCCAGGGATCATCCGGAACACCCGCTTTTGTTCGCCCCAACGGAGATTGGTTTGGAAACCCACCATATTCCAGAGTTGACCTTGTTTATCTTCTTGGCGCAATTGCACCACTGCATAGGGACGTTTGCCTTTATTTTCGGGGGCGCGAAAATCTCCAAGGCGGGCATCAAAAAGACCCACAGGTTTTAGGGGGCCAAAACGCATGGTATCTTCACCCCGGCGGGCTAATTCTTCGATGGGAAGACAGCCTTCAAAAAACTTCGCGGTCTCCAGTTCAAAATCTTTCAATTCTGCTTGCTCTGCTTCACAAAGGGCAGCCCAAAACGCCTGGTACTGGGCTGGATCCATCGGGCAATTGAGATAGGCAGCTTCTCCCTTGTCGTAGCGAGAGGCGAGAAAGGCAATGTCTTGGTTAATACTTTCACCAACAATAATCGGACTGGCGGCATCAAAGAAGCTCATATATTCCAAGCCCGTGAATTGTTGCAGTTCTGTGGCGAGGGCAGCGGTGGTCAGAGGCCCAGTCGCTAAAACAGTAATTCCTTCGCTGGGGATTTGGTCTAGGGGTTCCCGGCGAAAGGTGACGAGGGGATGTTCGGCAAGCTTTTGGGTGAGATCTTGACTAAAAACGCCCCGGTCAACGGCTAAGGCTCCCCCCGCAGGAACCCGGTGTTGATCGGCGGTGCTGATGATCACGGATTGGAGGCGACGAAGTTCCTCGTGAAGCAATCCGGCGGCGCGATCGCTGGAGGCCGCCCCAAAAGAATTACTACAAACCAATTCAGCGAGGTCGGCGGTATGGTGGGCTGGACTTTTTTGAACGGGGCGCATTTCATAGAGCGTGACCGGAACCCCGGCTTGGGCAATTTGCCAGGCGGCTTCTGTGCCAGCGAGGCCACCACCAATTACAGTTACAGAAGGCAGGGTCTTAGTCATGGGCGGTCAAGGTCAAATAGAGTTAGGAGCGGTATTCTATCTTACATTTTGGCTTTGGGGTTTAACGATGGGGGAAGACAAAATAAAACCACCCCGGAGGATGGCTCGTGGCAAAAATTTAAGGAAAAACTTAGGGGGCGATCGCCACCGGTCTAGCCGCAGGAATATCTTGATTTACCGGGGCCGGCTCTGGTTCATCTGTTTCCGAGCCAGTTTCTTGCATTGCCAGACGATAGCAGGGGATCGTGTCCGATAAAATAGCACTCGCCATCATCCCCGTATGAATTTCTAAGATCGCCTGGGGGAGGGCTTCAAACATTAGCCGTTGCCCGGGAAAAACAACCCGCTCAAAATACCAATCTTCAACATTTGTAATACGCGCAACTTGAATTTGACTGGTTGCATTTACATAGCAGCAAAGTAGAGCTTTGTTGTCATCATTTGGGATGGGATCAAGAATTTGAGCCATGGGATTCCTGGGTAAATATTTAAATAGTCTTTTATATCTCTCGATGATAAGCTAACATCGATTGATCCCCAATGGTTGTAACGTCTACTACAAAGACATAAGCTAAGCAAAATAGTTCTTCTTGAAAGTTTGATATTTCTTTATCTATTCGCATTTTGGCAAGATGTTTTCCGAATTTTTCTTTTGTAATTTAAGTAACAATTTTTGATATAAAACCTTATTCTTAAAAGTGTTTCTGGATCCCCAAAAGAATCTTAAGAAAAAATTAAGTTCTTTAAGCTACAAAATAACGCTTGGGGCCAAGACGAAAGCCAATGGGCAAAACTCGACAAATCATCAGGAATTCCCTCACCACAGGTCACGAAGGTGAAAATTCTCTGAATTCGTCCCGAGAGTCTAGGTATCGATCCGGTGATCGCGGTAATATCGACTGATCAAATCCGTTGTTTCGCCGCTTGTTTCACCATGCCTGAGTTAGAATCTCCCCGCGTCAGGGAGCCTTTGAGTAGCCTGATTCTTTACCGTGCCTTTAAATGGGGCTTTGTGAACCCGGTGTTTCGGACGTATTTTCGGGGCCGGGTGTATGGAGTTGAACATGTGCCCAGGGAGGGGCCATTTATCGCGGTGAGTAACCATGCCAGTAACTTTGACCCACCGATTTTATCCAATTGCCTCTGTCGTCCGGTGGCTTTTATGGCGAAGGAAGAATTATTTCAGGTGCCAATTCTCAAGCAGGCGATCACTCTCTATGGCGCTTACCCAGTGAAGCGGGGAGCTGGGGATCGGGGGGCGATCCGCGCGGCGATCAAAGCCCTCGAACAAGGTTGGGGCGTAGGTATTTTTCTCCAGGGCACTCGGACTCCAGACGGTACGATCACCGATCCTAAACCTGGTGCAGCCCTCATTGCGGCGAAAGCCCAGGTTCCCCTATTACCCATTAGTCTTTGGGGCACTGAGAAAATTTTAGTCAAGGGAAAGAAAATGCCCCAATCGGTACCCTTAACCGTGCGCATTGGTGAGGCGATCGCCCCGCCCCCGGCCGTGAAAAAAGAATCCCTGAACCAAGTAACCCAAACCTGTACCGAGGTTATTAATCAACTGCACCACCTAGGTCGTTGATCTGGTGATCCAAATCACGCTACGTAAGTGATGCAAACCCCCTAAATCGATGGCAGGGTTTGTTAGTCTAACGGTAGCTATTCTTACTATCTTGCTTGTTTTACCAATAGAAATGCTGGTCGCATCGAAGCTCTAGGGCAGTCTTAGCATCGCCAAAAACCAACGATCTCAGGCAAGACCCCCTTCCCACGTCAATTCATTTAATGTTCACGTAATATTTACGAGCCATGGCCCAGGCCCAGACGGAATTTAAGATCAAGTTTTGGGGGGTGCGTGGCAGTATTCCTTGCCCCGGGCGAGAAACCGTCCGCTACGGGGGCAACACCTCCTGTGTAGAGATGTGCGCGGGAAATCAACGCCTAATCTTTGATGGCGGTACGGGACTGCGCCTGCTGGGTGAAGCGTTGGTCGCTGAATCGGTACCGATTGCTGCCCATTTATTTTTCTCCCACTCCCATTGGGATCACATCCAGGGGTTTCCTTTTTTTACGCCCGCTTTTCAGCCACAAAATCGTTTCAATATCTATGGCGTCACTGCGGACGACGAGATCCCGATTCAAAAACGGCTCCATGACCAAATGCTCCATCCCAACTTTCCGGTGCCTCTCCAGGTGATGCGGGCGGAGCTAAACTTTGTTGCCTTAGCCCTGGGGGAAACGGTGTCCCTCGGAGAAGTACGAGTCACCAATGGGCCTTTGAATCATCCCGGTGGCGCGGTGGGCTATCGGGTCGATTGGCAAGGTTTGGGGGTCGCCTACATCACAGACACGGAACATTACGGCGATCGCCTCGATGATCAAGTGCTACGGCTCGCCCAGGGGGCCGATGTCCTTATCATGGATGCGACCTACACGGACGAGGAATATCATGATCCGCACCATAGCAAAGTGGGCTGGGGCCATAGTACCTGGCAAGAGGCGGTGAAGGTGGCCCAGGCCGCCAACGTTAAGCAATTAATTTTGTTTCACCATGATCCAAGCCATGGTGATGATTTCCTCGATGGCGTCCAAGCAGCGGCCCAGGCTATTTTCCCCCGAACGGCGATCGCCCAAGAAGGAAAGACCATTATTTTGCAAGCCTCCGGAGAAGGAAATTCTGGGCTGCCTGGGTCGGCCCAAGCACTATCCGTCTGATATCGGTATAAAATACGGTCAAATGTTTCGGACTGTAAAGCGTGCGGGTAATCTCATCAACAACTGAAGCGTTAACACCCACTTGCATTGCCCTGGGCAATTTTGACGGGGTTCACCGGGGACACCAGCGGGTCATTGCCCCGGCTGTTACCCAAGCAAGGGCGCTGTCCCAAGGGGTTGTGGTAGGCGATCGCCTTTCAAATTCTCCTAAAATCCACGCCACCGTTGTCACCTTTGACCCCCACCCCCGGGAGTTTTTCTCTGGGAACCCCCAACATCTCCTCACGCCCCTCCCGGAGAAACAAGCCTTTCTGGCGCAGTTTGGGATCGAACAATTGGTATTGCTCCCCTTCGACCGGGAACTCGCGGCCCTCTCTCCCCAGGAGTTTGTCGCCGAAATCCTCGTCAAACAGTTACAAACCCAGTCCATTAGTGTCGGGAGTGATTTTTCCTTTGGTCGGGGGCGGAGTGGCAGTGCCACTGATCTCCAGGCGATCGCCAAAAGCTTTGGGATTGATGTTCATATCACGCCCCTGTGCCGGGAAGCCGAAACAAGAATTAGCAGTTCTGCCATTCGCGAAGCCCTGGCGACGGGGCAAATTCAATACGCAAATCAACTGCTCGGTCGTCCCTATTCCCTCCAAGGCACCGTAACCCATGGTCAAAAATTAGGCCGTCAAATCGGTTTTCCCACCGCCAATCTCCAGGGAGAAGCGACGAAATTTTTACCGAAATACGGAGTCTATGCGGTGCAAGTCACCAGCGATGTTTTGCCCACCGCCCAATGGGGCATACTAAACATTGGGTGTCGTCCCACGGTCACAACCACTGCCCTGCCGACGGTGGAAGTGCACCTCTTGGATTATCACCAGGATCTCTATGGGGCCAACCTGAAGGTGGATCTCCTCCATTACCTGCGTCCAGAACAAAAATTTGCCTCCCTCCAGGCCCTCCAAAATCAAATTCACCAGGATGGCGATCGCGCCCGTACCCTGCTCACCACCACCTCCAATCAGCATGAAAGAACGCATTCGTGACCTCACCGATAACCTCTCGAAAACCATCGTCGGTAAAGAGGATGCCATTCGTCTTGTCCTTGTGGCGATGTTAAGTGGCGGCCATGTGCTCCTCGAAGACGTCCCCGGCGTCGGCAAGACCCTCTTAGCAAAATCCCTCGCCCGTTCCGTCAATGGCCGCTTTCAGCGGATTCAATGCACCCCCGATCTCTTGCCCAGTGACATTACAGGCACCAACATTTGGAACCCCAGTAGCCGCGAATTTGAATTTTTATCCGGCCCTGTGTTTGCCAATGTCCTCCTCGCCGACGAAATTAATCGGGCCACCCCCCGTACCCAGTCCGCACTTCTTGAGGTGATGGAAGAGCAACAAGTGACCGTCGATGGTGAAGCCCGTAAAGTGCCTAAACCTTTCTTCGTGATTGCGACCCAGAACCCCATTGAATACCAGGGCACCTTTCCGCTCCCAGAAGCCCAGATGGACCGTTTTATTCTTTCGCTTACCCTCGGCTATCCTGGCTTTTCTGAGGAGGTGGATATGCTCCAACTCCACCAATCCCGCATTGCCCCAGAGGAACTCAAGCCCTGTATTTCCCTAGAGGAGATGCGTGAACTCCAAAGTCTTGTGAATCAAATCCACGTCGAAAAATCGATCCAGGAATATATCGTCAAAATTGTCCAAAAATCTCGCAATTACGAAGGGATTATTCTGGGGGTGAGTCCCCGGGGCACGGTGGCTCTCCAACGGGCGGCCCAGGCCTATGCGTTCTTGGCGGATCGAGATTTCATTACGACCGATGACATCAAATACCTTGCACCGTTTGTTTTAGCCCATCGGGTGATTGTCACTGGTGGCAAAGGCGCGAAGGACGTGATCAAGACTTTGGTGGCGACAATTACTGATCCTTCAACGCCCAATAGCGATTACAGTTTGCCAACGACCTAAAAACACCGTGTTAAGATTAGTAACGTTTTGTGTTTTTTAGGATTAATGGGGCAACTGGATGTTCGGCAAAATTTCCCTGGGTAGTGTGGGTTTAGTGGTGGGAGGTATTCTCTCGGTGGTGGGTTTCGCGGCCTATGGCTTTGGTAATGCCACCTTGAATTTGGCGGGAATGTTCTACGGCATCCCGATTCTTTTGGGGGGGTTGGCCCTCAAGGCAGCGGAAATTAAACCGATCGCCTACAGCAAAGCGCTTTCACCGGAATTAGAAGCACTGCGGGACAGCCAAGCAACGGCGACCCAACAGCAAATCAGAAAAGATGTGACTCGGTATCGCTATGGTCAAGATTGCCATTTAGATGATGCCCTAGAACGCCTGGGCTTAAGCCCGACGGACGAAGAACGACCCCTGTTACACCACATCCGCGAGGAATCCCGGGAAGGACGCTATGCGTTGGTACTGGAATTTAAGTCGCCGTTATTTTCCCTAGAAGATTGGCAGACCCGCCAGGAGAAAATTGAACGGTTTTTTGGCCCCGATGTTACAGCGGCGATCGCCCAGCCCACAGAAGATGAAATTGAGCTGGCATTGATTCGTGCTGAGTAGCCGATGGGGGCGATCCATTTATAAAACTTTACGATGTTGCTAAGTATTGCAAAGGAAATAAAGCAAAGGCTCAGCTTTGGGCAAAACTAGGGACAATTACGCTAAAAAATCCAAAATTTATTTAATCGTTATTTAGGAGTCAAGATTTATGTCCCTTGCCCTTACCGTTGCCGCTGCTGTGCCCACCACCATGGCCTGGAGCCCCAAAGTCGCCGTTGTGATGGTGATCTGCAATGTTTTGGCGATCGCCATTGGGAAAGCCACCATTAAGCACCCCTCCGAAGGCCCCGAATTGCCGATGCCTGATATGTTCGGTGGTATGGGTCTCCCTGCGCTCTTAGCAACCACGAGTTTCGGACATATCCTCGGTGTTGGGGTGATCCTCGGCCTAGGTAGCATGGGTGCCATCTAAGAAACCTGTGTTTGCTGGTTTGATTTGAGCTTGTCATTATTTAAAATTCGTCGTTTTGTCTTTTGTTTTGGAGAAGGTTGTTGGATCCCCGGAGTTTTTCTGGGGATTTTTGTTGTGGGGTGGTTTTAAAAAATCCAGAGGCGATCGCCGTCAGTGAGCAACAACTCCGAGCAACGCCAGCAAATTAGCTGTTTTAAAATAAAAGGCTAAACCTCCATTGCAACTGCCAGTCCAAAGTTGACCGCCCCTATGCTCGCCGAAATTAAAAGCCTTGCCGAAACCTTAGCACCCCGTTTAATTGAAATCCGTCGCCATATCCACGCCCACCCCGAACTGAGCGGCGAGGAGCAACAGACAGCGGCCTATGTGTCTGGGGTTTTATCTTCCTGCGGCATTGCGGTACAGGAGTCCGTGGGAAAAACAGGGGTGGTTGGTAACCTCCAGGGCCAAGGCACCGATCCGCGCACCCTAGGGATCCGCGTCGATATGGATGCGCTGCCGATCCAAGAATGTACAAAATTAGATTACGCTTCCACTCGCATGGGGGTGATGCACGCCTGCGGCCATGATGTACACACAACGGTGGGTCTGGGGGCAGCGATGGTTTTGGCCCAACTCCCGGAGGCGATCGCCGGTAATATTCGTTTTTTATTTCAGCCCGCCGAAGAAATTGCCCAGGGGGCGAAATGGATGGTCGATGACGGTGCTTTGGTGGGGATCGATGGGGTGATTGGCTTGCACGTTTTCCCGACCATTCCCGCTAAAAACATTGGGATTCGCTATGGTGCCCTGACGGCTGCCGCCGATGATTTAGAAATTTTTATCTACGGTGAATCGGGTCATGGGGCGCGACCCCACCAAGCCATTGATGCGATTTGGATTGCTGCCCAGGTGGTTACGGCCCTGCAACAGTCGATCAGCCGTACCCAAAATCCCCTGCGACCCATCGTCCTCACCATTGGCAAAATTAACGGGGGCCGGGCCGCCAATGTCATCGCCGATGAAGTACATATGACTGGCACCGTGCGATCGCTCCACCCAGAAACCCATGCGGATTTACCCCAATGGATTGAGAATATTGTCGCCAATATCTGCAATACCTATGGCGCGAAATATAAGGTCAACTACCAGCGGGGGGTACCTTCGGTGCAAAATGATCCCGGTTTGACAAAAATCCTCGAACAAGCGAGTCGGGAAGCCCTGGGCGATCGCCATGTAGAAATTTTGCCGGAGCCTTCCCTGGGGGCCGAAGATTTTTCCATGTACCTCGAAAATCTCCCCGGGACAATGTTTCGCTTGGGGGTCGGCCACCAAAACCGCTTGAACTATCCCCTGCACCATCCCCTCTTTGATATTGATGAAAGCGCAATTCTGACAGGGGTCGTTACCCTCGCCTACACGGCCCACAAATATTTCCAAACCACAGCCCCGGCCCCAAGCCACCAATCTCTGGAAAACATCCCACAATAGAGGGGATTATTTTTCGAGGTAACAGCAGCTATGGCTTTTCCCCAACGCGATCTCCGTCAAATCCACCGCCGCCTTGTGCCGATTATGGTCGCGCCTCTGTTGATTACGGTGTTGACGGGATCCCTGTTTCAAGTGGCTTCTTTGGCGGGCAATACGGCGGATTTTTATTGGTTGTTAGAGCTCCACCGGGGACATTTTGGCCCTGTGAATTTAGAGGTGATCTATCCTTTTCTCAATGCCCTGGGCTTGCTTTTGCTCCTGGCCAGTGGGGCGATGATCTGGTGGACGACGCGACCACGGCAGCGGCAACGCCCTTAAAAATTGGTAGGATTGGAAACATTCGCAGATTGATCGTCGGGTATGACCATAAAAATTGCTCACCTTGGGCCAGCGGGCACCAACGCCGAAGCAGCGGCACAGACCTATCAAGGATGGTTGCAGCGGGAACAATCGCCGGCTGTGGATCTAGTACCCTGCCAAAGCATTGCCCAGAGTTTGTATGCCCTCGCCCACGATGAGGTGCAATTAGCGGTGATCCCGGTGGAAAATTCGATTCAAGGGTCGGTGGCGATCTCCTTAGATTTGGTCTGGGAATTGCACCCTTTATCCATCTGCCATCAAATTATTCTGCCCATCCACCATGCCCTAATTTCCTTCGCCCCAGACTTTAGCGACATCAAAGAAGTCCGCTCCCACCCCCAGGCCTTGGCCCAATGTCAACGGTGGCTGGAAAAACATCTGCCCCATGCGGCCCTCATTGAAGCGAATTCAACCACGGCGGTCTTGGGTAGCCTTAAGGACAATCCTCACCTAGGGGCGATCGCCGCGCCCCGGGCAGCACATCTTTACCACTTACCCATCGTGGTGGATGCCATTGGTGATTTTCCGCAAAATTGCACCCGGTTTTGGGTTTTAGGGAAGGAAGTCCAAACGGCTGGGGATGTGAT
Source organism: Synechococcus sp. BDU 130192 (assembly GCF_963876085.1). NCBI lineage: Bacteria > Bacillati > Cyanobacteriota > Cyanophyceae > Synechococcales > Synechococcaceae > Synechococcus > Synechococcus sp. BDU 130192. Next base: position 26,999 of record NZ_CAWNNO010000004.1, read on the forward strand.
TTCCCTTGCCTTTACCCTGCCCGCAAAAATTCCTGGGGTTCTCGTGAGTGCCCTAGAGGTCTTTGCCCGCCGCAAAATTAACCTCAGCCGCATTGAATCGCGCCCCACGAAACGCTCCCTGGGGGAATATTTATTTTTTGTCGATCTCGATGGTTGTCTTACAAATCCCGATGTTCAGGCAGCCCTGACGGAACTCCAGACCCACACAGAAATTTTAAAAATCCTCGGCAACTACCGCACGATTCCTTTAGTTTCCCTAGGGGCAACGCCCGCCCCTGATCTCCAGGTGTAGGATGCTCGTTTTTTGTTTGAAAAAATAGGTGAATTACGGACAAACGACTCCTTAACTAGCGATGGAGGGAGAATTCACCGGAGCTTCGGAAGAGACAGTCGTCGTCCCATTCAGGCCAGGGTTAGTTTGGCTGGGTAGGCGCTGCTCAATCATGGCGATCGCCCTGGTTACACTTTCGGGGAAAATCACCACCAGAGCTTCCTGGGGCGCTTCATCGAGGGCAACATTCAAGGCCCGTTGTTCATCAAGAATGGTTTCGTATTGGCAATTGGGATTTTCTTCTTGAATCCCCTGGCGGATTAAATCTGCCACTTCCCCTGCGTGGCGGCCCCGTTTGTCATCGTCTTCTTTAACGATAATTCGGTCAAAAACCGCAGCGGCAATGCGCCCCAACAAAATTAAATCCTCATCGCGGCGATCGCCAGGGCCACCCACCACCCCGATTCGTTCGCCGGGCCAGTTTTTCACAAAGGCACCAACGGCCTCATAACCCGCCGGATTATGGGCATAGTCCACCAGCGCGTGGTGCGTTCCCAAATCAAAAAGGTTCATCCGCCCTGGGGTCTGGGCTGCCGAAGGCTTAAAGGTGCGTAACCCCTGGCGAATATGTTCAATATCAACGCCCTGGGCAAAGGCGGCCAAACAAGCAGCGAGGGCATTGGCGATCATAAACGGAGCCATGCCCCCCATTGTCACCGGCGCGTGCTTCACATGCTCCACCTGCAGCTTCCATTCTCCTTCTAACAACGTCAGATAACCATTGTCATAAACCGCTGCGAGGCCACCCCGTCGTATGTGCTCTAAAACCAAGGGATTATCCGGCTGCATCGAAAAATAAGTGACCTTACCCCGCACCTTTTCGGCCATGGCGGCAACGAGGGGATCATCCGCATTCAGAACCGCATAGCCATCGGGACTAACTGTTTCAGCAATCACGCCCTTGACCTGGGCCATTTGCTCAATGGTATTGATATCCCCTAGACCTAGGTGATCTGCTGCGACATTGAGTACGACTCCTACATCACAGCGATCAAAGGCTAAACCAGCCCGTAAAATACCGCCCCGGGCTGATTCCAGGACGGCCACTTCCACCGTTGGGTCTTGGAGAATCATCGCCGCACTTTGGGGGCCAGTATTATCACCCTTTTGGGCGAGATAGTCACCGATGTAAACCCCATCTGTGCTGGTATAGCCCACGACTTTTCCCGTTTGGCGATAGATATGGGCCGTTAAACGGGTAGTGGTAGTTTTGCCATTGGTTCCCGTCAGGGCAATGATGGGGATCCGGCTGGGGGCACCATCGGGATAAAGCATATCCAGTACCGGGGCCGCCACATTTCGGGGTAAACCACGGCTTGGCGCCACGTGCATCCGAAAACCAGGGGCCGCATTGACCTCCACAATCACCCCATCGGTATCGGGGAGGGGCTGAGTAATGTCTTCAGTAACCACATCAATCCCGGCAATATCCAAGCCAATAATTTTGGCCACCCGCTCAAAGAGCCACACATTGTAGGGGTGGATATCATCGGTACGATCAACGGCAATGCCCCCGGTACTGAGGTTCGCCGTGGCTCGCAAATAGGCAATTTCTCCGTCCTGGAGTACGGTATCCAGGGATAAGCCTTGGCGATCGAGCACCTTCAGGGCTGTTTGGTCGATGACGATGCGAGTGAGGACATTATCATGGCCGTCGCCCCGGTTTGGATCGCGGTTTGTTTCTTCGATGAGGGTTTCAATGGTTGAGTGACCATCCCCGACCACATGGGCTGGTACCCGTTCGGAGACAGCAACGAGCTTACCGTTGATAACCAATACCCGGTGGTCACTACCTTTGTAGTAACGTTCTACGATGACGGAGCGGGTTTTTGAGGCTTCACTGGCGAGATCGTAGGCGTGTTCTGCGTCGGCCCAGGTTTTGATATCAATGGTAATGCCACGGCCATGGTTGCCATCGAGGGGTTTAATCACAATGGGATAGCCACCGACATCTTCAATGGCATCCTCAAGGTCATCTAAATAGCGAATCACGGTACCACGGGGCACGGGGACACCCGCATCGGCCAGAATATTTTTGGTGCCTTCTTTGTCACAGGCTAATTCAACGGCTAAAATGCCAGATTGGTTGCTGAGGGTGGCTTGCAATCGTCGCTGATGTAGGCCATAGCCCAGTTGAATCATGGAACGGGCACTGAGCAATGACCAGGGAATCCCACGGGATTCGGCTTCTTTGACGATGGTTTCGGTACTGGGGCCGAGGGCTGAGCTGGCACAGAGATCTGTGAGATCGGCGAGATCCTGCTCTAGTTCTTTGGGAGAATAGCGCCCAGTATCAAGGATGGATTGACAGAGACGTACGGCGGCCCGTCCGGCATAACGTCCTGCTTGTTCGTAGATATATTCAAAAACGACATTGTAGACACCATGATCGCCAGTGGCCCGGGTGCGACCAAACCCAACGGGCATACCCGCTAATTCTTGGAGTTCGAGGGCGACATGTTCCACGATGTGACCCATGAGAGTTCCTTCCCGGACACGACTTAAAAAACCACCCCGGCAACCGGGGGAACAGTGGTGTTCGACGAGACTCGGGAGGGTTTCGCTGAGGGCTTCGTAGAATCCGCTAATTTCGTTGGAGGGGATTTCCGCAATTTCTTCGAGATCGAGACGCATGACGATCAACTTTTTGCGTCGAATACTCCAATAATTGGGGCCTCTGAGGGTTAGGGTCTTGAGGATTCTCATAGGTTGGCGTGGTTGAAAGTCTGGTGGGGCTGGGCGCAAATGCCGCTGGGTGGACGATAAGCGGCGTTAGACCAATGCTATCCGCAGCAGTGGCCTGTCAAGGGGAAATGGTGAACTGGAGTATGACATTTGGCGATCGCCCTAGAATTGCTAATTATTCTAGGACAATTTGTTCGTGGATTATTTGTCGGTTAGTGACCATCATTTAAAGGTTTCCGGACATTGGCCGATGGTTTTTGAGGTCGTAGCGATCGCCATGGCAGAGAATATGCAGATGCAAATTGTGGAGACTCAGCGGTTCCGATGTATCGACACGGGACTGATTTGTGTGGGTCAAATCCTGGGCATCAACAATGGTGACTGTCCCCCGGCCCAGGACTTCTAAGTACCCTTCCTGTTCAAAGACCGCCGCCGTATCTTCGTCAATGCCAATCCCCAGGCGGTCTGGATGCACGGCGATCGTACTCAGGAGACGCACCATGCGATTGCGGTTGTGAAAATGCTGATCGACGATAATTTCTGGAATCATCCCCAGGCCCATGGCCAAATCCACCAGACCCCGGTTGGGAGATTCGCCGCTACTGCCCCCAGCGATCATATGGTGGCCCATCACCGCGGCCCCGGCGCTAGTGCCAGCGAGGGTGATTTCGCCGCTGTGAATTCGTTGACGAATGCGTTCCATTAGTGGCGTATCTGCAAGTAGACCACAGAGGCGAAGCTGGTCGCCGCCCGTCATAAAAACGCCAGTACAATCTTCAACAAATTCTTGGTAATAGCGGTCTTCAGCATGGATGCGATCGCGCACGTCTAAGACCTTAACCTTTGCGACGCCCATATCCTCAAAGATCCGTTGGTAGCGATCGCCAATCAGTAACGGTTCGCGGGATGCCGATGGAATAATGGCGATCGCCGCTCCAGTGCCCCCAGACCGTCGGAAAAACGAAGCGAGAATTTCCTTACCATGAACCTTATCTTCCGCTCCCCCAATGACAAGGATGGAACTCTTAAAAGAAGTTTGCTGAGCAAGAGAAGTTTCTGACGGCATTAGTTTAATCTTGAGGACAGGTGAGAGGCGAAATTCCAGATCCATTTGCACTTGGTGAAGCCACCATGGGGGCCGAGCCATTGACCAGATTCCTGCGGTCTGAACCCTTACCAAAAGAACCAGAGAAATCCAGAAAAATCCCCACAATTATTGCATAGTCCTTGTCATTCTCAAATTAGCTGATTATTCTTTTTTAGGTCAAAAAACCATCACTTTCACTCCCCCTTTTTCTATGGCTTTACATTTCGATCTTGTGACCCTTTTTCCAGATTTTTTTACCTCGCCGCTCCAGTCCGGCCTCCTGGGAAAAGCTTTAGGGAAAGGCATTGCCACCGTTAACTTCACTAACCCCAGGGATTTCACGACGGATAAACACCGGAGTGTTGATGATGAACCCTATGGGGGCGGTGCGGGGATGTTATTAAAACCAGAACCCCTCTTCGCCGCAGTCGAGTCTTTACCCGTGCAACCTAAGCGGGAAGTGATCTTGATGACGCCCCAGGGACAACGGCTCGACCAACAACTTTTGGCGGAATTAACCACCTATGACCAGTTGGTTCTAATCTGCGGCCATTATGAAGGGGTTGATGAGCGGGTGCGGGAGCATTTGGTAACCCGGGAAATTTCCTTGGGCGATTTTGTCTTGACCTGTGGCGAAATTCCGGCGTTAACGTTGCTCAACGGCGTGATTCGCTTACTGCCGGGCACGGTGGGCAAAGAAGCATCCCTGAAAGCCGATAGTTTCCAGGTGCCGCTGTTGGACTATCCGCAATATACGCGCCCCGCTAAGTTTCGGGAGTGGGAAGTACCGGCGGTCTTGCGGTCTGGTAATCACCAAAAAATTGCGGAATGGCGTTTGGCCCAGCAAATCCAACGCACCCAGGCCCGACGACCGGATCTTTGGGAAGCGTGGCAGGCTTCCGAAGGGGAGGTTCAGGAATGATTGTGAGTCTTTATCACCGATTATTGGGCATGATGTTGGCGATCGCCAGCCAATTTGAGGGCCATGACACCTCGCCCCTGCTCCTTTCAATGCAGACCCTGATGAACCAATACAGCGAAACCGGCACACCGGGCAGTTGGCGGCCCCCGTTTACCGAAGAGCCCTTAGAAAATGCGTTTTTGTTGTTGCCACTGTTGGTGTTTTGCCACGAAGATCCCCAGGATTTAGGCGATCGCCTGGGAAAATTTGACCCGCCCCCGGCGCAGTACCCTATGGTGCTGGATTTGGCTGGAGCCTTGAGTGCTTGTTTCCGAGAAAAACTTACCCCTGGGACATTCCGCACCCACATCGCGCAATATTCCCCGGTCGGCACACTACTACCATCCCCCTGGACTCCCCAACAGACCTGGACAAGCTTCAGTCGGACGATTCGAGCCGAAAAACAGCTTGATCAGGCAACGCGACAACTTTTGCTAATCTATGGGGTGATCGCCTATGGTGACGGGCGTTGGTCAGAGAGTTTCGCCCTAGTCCGGTCAGAATCGAGTATTATCAGCCTTTGGGTCGCCATTTTTGTCGGTGTCCTCCGGGGCGATCGCCATTTACCCCTATGTTTACGGCTACATCATGATTTAGAGGCAATGGAAACCCAAGTCTTACAGTTTTGGAGCCGCTGGTCGGGACTTCCCCCAGAAAATCAGTTACAGTTGGAGCAGGTACCCCTTATTGCAAGTCAGTCCGTTCTCCAATATCGTCCCCAGCTTCAACTTATTTCCCAACGCCACCTTGTTTAGCATCCCGCGATCGATTGCATCTTTCTGCACTGGGTGGACGTCTGAATGAATCGCATCTTTTTTCAATTTGCATATGAATTTTTGGTCTAATTCCAAACAGCATCGGGGCCAAGGGCAATCTCCCACCCGGCGGAAATCGCCTAGTCAACTTTCTGCTTCGGTATTGGCAGTGGTGGCAGTTACATCCTTGACTAGCGTGATTGGCGATCGCTTTTATAACCAGCCGCAACTGGCGGTGGATACCATTGCCCCGAAGACGATCACGGCTCCCAGCGATGGTGAATTTGAGGATACCAAGACCACTGAGGCAAAACGCCAGGAAATTCGCCAGGGCGCAATCCCTAGTTTGAAGCGAGATCCAGAAGTTACGCCAGCTATCAAGCAAGACCTCAAAACCCTCCTCGATGACATTAGCCGAGTCCGTACCATTTCCGGTGAATTTCCCTTTCTCGATCCCCAAATTTTATCGATTCCGAGCCAAACAACACTCCGCCAAGCCAGCGCTGCCCAGTGGGAAACAGTATTGGCGATCGCCGATCAACTCGAAATTTCTCCCCTGCCGCCCCTTGATACCCTGCTGCCCACGGATGCAAATTTGGCGACCCCGACCCGGGAACTCTACGCCTATGCCGGGGGAGCTGGCCCTGCGGCAGTGCAAAGGGTGATCACGACGATCATGGTGGCCCGGGAAGGCTACCAACAGGCGATCGCCGAAGCCCAAACCACCTTTAACACTGACCTGTTTCAAACCCACCAAACCTTTTTACTCCGCCTGTCTGACGCAGAATGGGAGCAAGTCCGTAATGATATTCTCCAGGCTGGCGATCGCATTTTGACCCAAGGGATTCCCCCAGGCATTTCCCCAAGCCTCCTCCAAGAAACTATCCAGGTACAACTCGAAAACGATAGATCCGGGCGCGCCTTTGCCATCGACACTTTAAGCCAAACCCTGCGCCCCAACCTGATCGAAGACCGCGAAGAAACCAAACGCCGTTCCGAACAGGCAGCCCTTGCCGTAGAACCCGTCGTTGTAAGCATTGATTCGGGCGAGGTCATTGTCACCAAGGGAGAGCAAATTAGCCAGGAAGATTTTGTGCTACTCGATGGCTTTGGCCTCAGCGATCGCCAAATTAACTGGTTGGGTCTCGGCGGTTATGCGCTCCTAGTTAGCGGTGGCGTTGCCATAACCATCCTTGTCGTTACCAAAACCAAGAAAAACCTGCGGCGGCGTGATTGGGTGCTGCTGCTGCTCATTAGCCTGAGTACCCCCCTCCTGGGCCTGACGAAATTTCCCTACAACAACAACTTACCAGCCGTCGGATTACTCACCGGTAGCCTCTACCATCCCCACATTGCGATCACCCAAGTGGCCCTCTTATCCGGGATTACGGGCATTAGCAACGAAAACATTAAATGGGATCACCTCATTGCGGCCACCGTCGGCGGAATCATTGCCGCCCAACAGAGCGGCAAATTGCGATCGCGCGAAGAACAAGCCAGCCTTGGCTTCACCATTGGGGCCATGCAAGCTGTCGTTAGCCTCGCCTGGAATCTCATTGCCAGTGCCAGTGCCGAAACCCTCTGGTATGTCCTCTTACCAGAAGCATTGATTTTTGGCTTCTCTGGCACCGTCTGGATTATTATTGCCCTCGGACTATCCCCCTATCTAGAACGCTTCTTTGAACTGCTGACCCCCATTCGCTTAGCTGAACTTTCCAACCCGAATCGTCCTCTACTCGCCAAGCTTGCTAAAGAAACCCCCGGAACCTTCCAACACACGCTATTTGTCGCCTCCCTCGCCGAAGCTGCTGGTCGCCAATTAGGCTGTGATGTGGAATTAATCCGCGCTGGAACTCTCTACCATGACATTGGCAAGACCCATGACCCCGAAGGCTTTATTGAGAATCAGCAGGGTGGCCCCAATAAACATGACCAACTCAGCCCCTATGAAAGCGTCGAGATTATTCGCAAGCACGTAACGGAAGGGGAAAAAATGGCCAAAAAACACAAGCTACCCAAGGCAATCCGTGACTTCATCCCAGAACACCAAGGGACGATGCAAATTTCGTATTTTTATCATCAGGCCCGTGCCCTTGCCGAAAAAGAAGGCCACCCCCCAGACAGTGTGGATGAACAGTTATTCCGTTATGCTGGCCCGATCCCCCAATCAAGGGAAACAGGGGTGGTAATGCTGGCAGATAGCTGCGAAGCAGCCCTACGTTCCTTGAAAGAAGCGACCCCAGACCAGGCGGCAATTATGGTCAATCGTATATTTCGGGCCCGTTGGCAAGATGGTCAATTAGCTGAATCTGGCATTGCAAAAAATGAGTTGCCGTCCATTGTGGATGTTTTTGTAAAAGTATGGGAGCAGTACAACCATAAGCGTATTGCTTATCCCCAGGCCGTATTGGAGTCTCGCCGTTAACCCCAGGACAGAAATTGTTAAGATCTGTAAATAAGTACTCTAGGCTCACCCATGGAATTGACATACCTCGACAGTAATAGCTGGCTCATTGAGATGGCCGGAAAACGTATTTTGCTAGATCCTTGGCTAGTGGGTTCGTTGATGTTTGGGAATACGCCTTGGTTATTTAAAGGCGATCGCCCCCAGGATCGTCCCATTCCCGAAAATATAGATTTAATACTCCTATCCCAGGGGCTACCGGACCATGCCCACATACCTACCCTAGAGCAGTTGGATCATGCATTACCCGTTGTCGCTTCCCCTAATGCGGCCAAGGTCGTGGAGTCTCTGGGTTATCAAACCATCCACACCCTAGAGCATCACCAGAAATACACCATTGATAATTTAGAAATTCTGGCTCTGAAAGGGTCTCCGGTGGGGCCAACCACTTTGGAAAATGGCTACCTGCTCAAGGATCTCAGCACTGGCCAAACGCTCTATTACGAACCCCACGGCTACCATTCCCCGGAGTTGAAGCAGTATGCTCCGATTGACGTTGTGGTGACGCCATTGATCAATCTTACTCTGCCCCTCCTCGGCCCCGTAATCAAAGGTCAAGCCAGTGCCCTACAGGTTTGTGAATGGCTAAAACCCCAGGTCATTTTGCCCACCGCCGCTGGTGGAGATATCAACTTTGAAGGGCTGGTGATGAAATTCCTCAAACCCCAAGGTACGGTCGCTGACTTTAAGCAGATGCTCCATGAAAAACAACCCGACACCCTGGTTTTAGAACCGACGCCAGGGACTCCTTGTACGGTTTTGGCTTAAAAAATAACCCCATCCAAAGTCCTGCCCGAATCCTGAATGAGCTATACTAAAAAACTGCTCACATATCCGTAGCGATCGCCTAGTTTTGACTATGAAAAATCCTTCCCTGCGCCAAGAACCTCGATACGCGCCTGCCTCCGTGATTGCCCTCGAGCAAAAGACATCATTACTAGAATGGCTAGAAGAAAACGGTCGCATTATTTACCGCGAGAAAAAAGATGACTTGATCGATGAGATGGCAGACGATCAAGACTTATCTGAGCTGATGGATGAAGACGGCTTTGAAGATGATGATGACGATGATGATACTGATCTCGATTAAACAGAATACTCAAAAATGAATCTCTAAATTATCTCGTTGACCCCCAATACCATAAAGATATTAGGGGGTAGTTTTTTTATATTCAATTATCGTTTTTACTTAAGATCGGGATCAAAGCTTGTCGATAGGCTCTCCACTGCTGTTTTGAATCAGGTGTTGAACTTTTTCCTTTTTCTAACAAAATAACGCCTTCTTTAAAATCAACAATGCCATATTCATTTTGATCAACAATTTGATCAATTACCCCAACATAATCTTTCAATCGTTGCCAATCTTCATCAAAAGCGACTTGATAACGCACTAGACGCCATAGATCTGCCACAATAAAATCAACTTTTTCGATGTTTTGTTGATCGTTTTCAATTTCGATGCCGGGTAAACGAATAATTTCTCGACGACTAGATAGATGAGGAATGATGTAGGTTGTTGCGGAGACGCTTGCATCCTGAGGAATACGGCCAATCGTGCCCTGAATATCAACACTGCGAGACCATTGCTCAATCGGGGACACATAAACCCAAGGTTGCAAAGAATCCGGAATCATAAAGTAAAGTGTCCGGTTAGGATTAGCTGTGATGGTGAAAGCGATAGATAAGGTTAAACAAGTAATCCAGAATTTTTTAAAAAATGGGCTGATTTGTCGGGGATGACGGGGCTGGTTTTTCCGAAAAAAATTATTAAAGCCTTCCCCAGACCACCATAAAATTACCCCATAACAAATACCTGGTACAACAGCAAGGGCATAGCGGATATTAATCGAGAGAACAGACATCCCTTTTCCTAACAGAAGTTTGAGCAAAGGAAATCCGGCGATCGCCCAAGCACTCGGAGCCACTGCCGGGACAAAAGCAAATGGCAAAAATTGTCCTGCGAGATATTTAATTGTCCGATCAAAAGGAGTAACCAGTTCCCTAAGAAGTAACAATGGATTGGAGAGCATTGCCAATAAAATATCAAGGGTGGAAGCCTCTGCCGCGTCTGTATATTGCCCAAATCGTTCGAGCATAAATCGCTTAGAAATATCCTCTGAAAAGATCGGCATAATTAAATTAGTTAGCAGCAAAATATACCCAAAGCTAAACAAACAGACCGCCGCTCCGATTTTTGGAAAACGACGACTAAGGATCATATAGGCGCCCACCCCGAAGAGAACAATACCGCTATCTTCACGGATCATGACGATCAAAGGACACATAATTCCAAAGAGCCACCACCAACGTTTTTCCATGGCTAAAAGCAACGTAAACATAAAAAGAGGCAACTGGAAATTATCGTGAAAATTACATAAAGTTGGGCCAATTACAGCATTTGCACCGTAATAGCTATAGGTAATCCAACGGGCAGGAACTGGATCTAGATAATGTCGTGCTAATAGGTACAGAACAAGACCCGCTGCCGATAGCATGGTAACTAGAAGTACGGCTAGGGTTGCAGCATGGGGAAAAAAGAAATAAATCGGCAACCACAGAAGTAGAGCAGGAGTGAAGTGTTGCCCAAGGCGATGGTAGCTGACATCTGGGACTTCCCCTGCATGAACAACATTGGTAGATAACTGTGAAGAGAGGCTACTTTGAAAAAAACGGCCATGGGCTCCATTCCACATAACCTGATTGAAGATGCCTTGGTCATAGGAGGAATAGAATGTGAAATGACGGTGCAGCACCAAAGCCATACAGATGATAAAAAAGATGCCGCTAACAATCAGGATAGGCCGCCATTCTTCCTGTTTAAAGGGGGTTTTGACGGGTCTGATGTCCTCAAGATTGACCATAGAACACTGCCTAACAATGAATCTCCAAAATCTTATCAGAGTTAGGAATCGTCGGAATTGATGGCTAAAGTGTGGCGGTCATGGGGAGATTGAATGCGATGAATATCGATACCGAGGGGAATAATGCCGCTGGGATTGAGAGGAAATAAAGAACTGTAATATTCTTGCTGGATTGTTTTGAGGGGGCAGGTAGCAGCAACACCTGGCAGTTGATAGATATCTCGTAGATAGCCCCAGAGATTTTTGTAATCACAGATGCGGCGGCGATCGCATTTAAAGAGGCCATGATAAACGAGATCAAAGCGAATCAAGGTGGTAAACAGGCGGATATCGCAGAGGGTGAGTTGGTCGCCCAAAAGATAGCGGCGATCGCCTAGGCGTTGGTCTAACTGATCCAAAGTTTGAAAAAGAGCTTCGACCGCTTGGTCATAGGCGGCTTGGGTGCGGGCAAAGCCACATTTATAAACGCCATTATTAACAGTGCGATAGATGAGGTCATTGAGGCGATCGCCTTCTGGTCGTAATGGTTCTGGATATAAATCTCGCTCTGGGAATTTCGCAAACCGATTAAAGGCATCATTGAGCATCACAATAATCTCTGCGCTCTCGTTATTGACGACCTGGTACGTTTGGCAATCCCACAGCACCGGCACAGAACAGCGACCACTGTAACCCGCCTGGCCCAATTGATAAAGCTCTTTCATGCTGCGGCAGCCCGTGGGGTCATTTTCCAGACGCCAGCCTCCCACTGACACATCGGCGATCGCCACACTCAGATCCACAACGTCCTCTAGACCCTTGAGGATGCGGGTAATGGCTGTCCGGTGCGCCCAGGGACAAGTAAGGCCAATGTAGAGTCGATAACGATTTGGCTCTGGCGGAAACTGCTCAGAACCGACCCAATGGCGAAATTGACTCTCAACCCGCTGAAAATTGCCCGTTGGGTCACTGGGGGCCAATTGAGACATCAGGGTTTGCCACAGGCGATGCCAAACAAATTGTGCCGTTTGAATCAGAAACTTCGGGGGAACTGCCATAAAGCGATTACTTATTCCAGAGTTGCGCCAATTGTTGGGTTTTGAGTCCTGCTTCGATGGCTTCTAGCACCCTGGTCATGCCTGTGGTGTTGATAATTTCATATTTTCTGTCTGCTTTTTTACAGGCTTCCATGGCCCGCTCTGTCATGGAATGGCTAGCGTAGCCCGTGATAATGAGAATGAGGTCAACATTAGTCACCTGGGCTTCCCCCTGGGCAGAAAGTTGTAGACCATCCTGTTCGCTATACCATTGCAATTCCACCTGGGAACTGCGTAGGCGGTTTTTAACGGCGGTTTGGAGGCGATCATGTCCGCCGAAAACTAAGACTTTTCCAACTAAGTCTGCATACAGTTCCGGGCGTTTGTCCGATTTGCGGTGGCGGGATTTGGGTTGAATATTGGGATGGTGTTCTGTACGGGAACGGTTTTCGAGGGCTTTGTTATAGATAAAGTTTAGGGTTTGTTCATGGGTTCCCCGCAGTCGCGCCACGGGGCCTTCTTCGCTGTGTTCGTTTATTTGGTTAATCAGGGCGTCAACCACTTCTTCGAGGGAACCTATTTCCTTGAGGTCATCCACATAGCCTTTGATGGCGATCGCCGCATCGGTGGCACTAAAAAAGTCTTGTTGTTCAAAGATCATATCGAGCAGATCATCCCGGAGATCCGACTGCCAGCGTTGGACTTTTTCCCGCGCTTTTTCTTCTAAAAGTCTTTCTTCCCGGAGAACAAGCTGGGCATCGACAATTTCTGTGGCTTTTTCGGGTATTTCTGCTATTTCACGGCGAATATCATCGGCTTTTTCTTGTAATTGTTGGATTATGTCGGCATGATGATATCCCTCCGCCCGGTAGGTGCTGATCATCTCTTCGACTTTTTTGAGCAGGGGGTGCAGTTTTGCTTCCCGTTGGCGCACAATATCTTGGTATTGTTCGTCCCGCTGCTGCTGTAATTTTTTTTCTTCGAGGTGGGTCTTCGCCGCAGATAACAAATTTTCAACGGAGGCCTCTAGGTTTTCGAGTTCGATGTCCATGGGAATTTAGGGGAGTTATGAATTTTATGATTTTTTGGGCTAGCTATAGATCTTAGCTAATCGTTTGGGGGGATAGGCGATTTAGGGTGCCTTTCACGAAATTCCCGAAAAATTGCGATCGCTGATTTTGCTCAAAAACTCGCTTAAGAATCTGGCCGAGTTTCTCGAAATTAAGGGATTCAGCGGCAGTTTGGGGGTTTTGTTCTTGGAAATACTGGATTAAACTCAGCCCCGCAATGTGGGTTAGATAGGCGGCACTGACCCCCTGGACAGCCCCCCCAGCAAGGTAGGTGATCGCGTTGGTTTTGAGCATCCCGCCGACGGCTTGGGTGGAGAGTTCCACAAGGCCAAGTTGGATCATTTGTTTGCCGAGGGTGGTGGCGATCGCCTGGGCCTGACCCAGAGAAAGACGCTGTTGATAGACCGCTCCCACATCCATAATCATTTGTCCTGTTACGGCTGCCGTGGCGAGTAAATCTAAAGCAGCGACGGGATTGGCAAAGGTCGCCCCAGCCGCCAACCACTGATATTTTTCGAGGATCGGTAAAGCCCGTTCCCGTCGGAATTGATTGAGGGTTTGCTTGGCATTGTGCTGGGTGAGCCGTGCGGTGCGCCAGATGGTTGACCACAGCAGTTGTTGTTGGGTTTCGGGCTGACTGAGGAGGGTTTGGAGTTGATGTTGTAGGGGGGCAACGACTGGATCCGGGCGTTCAAAATGTTCGGTGGCGGTGCCATCGGCTTGGATTTTTTTAACTTTGATCGCCTGGGGCGCGGCGGTGATAGGGAGGATATTTTGGGGAGCGATCGCCGGCTGACAATGGTTCCGCAGTTGGTTCAGGATCAATTCCCGTTGCTCCGGCTGATATTGATCTTGCTTGTTAAAGGCGATGAGGATTGTTTGGCGAGCCTGGTGCCAATGGTTGAGGGTTTGCCATTGGGAGGCCATCAAATCCCCATTCACCAGGAAAATCACCAGGTCGGCGGCAAAGACTTGGTTTTGGGCCGCTTGGTCATAGCTGGCGAGGTCGGTAAATAGGGGCGGTGTTTCCTGGAGGGTATAAGTTGGTGCGGTGGCTTGGAGCTGCCTGAGGAGGGTTGTTTTTCCAGTGCCCCGGCCACCGGCGATCGCCACGGTGAAGTGGTCCCGTTGAAATTCTTGATTAAGCTTATCCAGGGTTTGCCTAAGGGTTGTGAAATCTTGATCGGGCACTTCTTGCTGGAGCGCCATCACCCACTGTTGGGCGTTTGCAATGGCTTGGTCAACGTCTTTTCGTTTGAGGGGATTTTGGGGATTGTCCTGGGGGTGTTGGGGTTGTTTTTTCTGCCAAAGCAGGAGGCCGCCCCAGGCGATCGCCCCCCAAAATAGCCATTCGCCAAGGTCGAAAATATTGCCCTGCCAGCGACCCAAAACTGCGAAAAATAAGGCTAAACCTAAACCGCCAACAAGAATGGGTTTTTGCATTGTTCTTACCCCGCCACATACAACAATTCGTCTATCTATGCTACTGCGAAAGGTGCTGGCCCTTAAGGGTAGGGGGCGATCGCCGGGGATCTTTCAAGAAATATTAAGGGTCAAGCTTGGCTCATATTGGGAAGGATTTCCAAAAAAACAGGGGAAACTAGATAATGGTCTCGATTTACTGCTTGGTACTGTGTGATGTCCGCCTATCTTCTGACTGCCCCCGCAAAAATTAATCTCTACCTGGAAATTTTGGGCGATCGCCCCGACGGGTTCCACGAGTTGGTGATGGTGATGCAGACCATTGGCTTATACGACCGGATTGGGGTGCGACAAAACCGCAGCGGCGAGATTAATCTCTATTGCCAACACCCCGAAGTCCCCCTCACCGCCAGCAATATTGCCTACCGAGCCGCCCAGTTAATGATGACGCGCTTTGCGGATATCTATGCCAGGGTGGGTGGTGGAGTTGACATTACCATCGAAAAAAATATCCCCGTGGCGGCGGGACTAGCTGGGGGGTCAACGGACGGCGCAGCAGTATTGGTGGGGTTGAATTTGCTCTGGGATTTAGGGTTAACCCAACCAGAATTACAAACCTTAGCAGCAGAACTGGGTTCGGATGTACCCTTTTGCATTGGTGGAGGGACGGCGATCGCCACCGGACGGGGAGAAATTTTAGACCCATTGCCCGATCTCGATGGCATCCCGATTGTCCTCGCAAAATACAACAATATTGCCGTTTCTACCCCCTGGGCCTACCAAACCTACCGCGCCCAATTTGGGGAGCATTATCTCCAAGATGCGGCGAGTTGGCATACCCGCATGACACAAATTCATGCCGGCGGCCTAATCAAAGCCATTCAGCAAAAAAATATCCAGGCGATCGCCCGCGAACTCCACAACGATCTCGAAAAAGTCGTTTTACCCGAATTTCCCCAGGTGCAACAACTGCGTGACTGCTTTGCCAAACATGGGGCGATCGGCACGATGATGTCCGGCTCCGGCCCCAGTGTGTTTGCTCTCTGCGAGACCCTCGCCCAAGCCCAAGCCCTCAAAGTCCAAGTTGCCCAAGAATTAAACGACCCAGCCCTCGATCTTTGGGTGACGCACATTGCCAGCCCCGGCATCCAAGCGGACTTCCGTTGACTTTCCATGACTTAAAATAGTCACTTTTGAGTAAGTCCCTAAAATAACTAAGAGGCAATAAAGCAAAAAGCAATCTACCTGAAAGCAGTTAGATTGCCCCCATATATGCTCCCTATCAAATCTCTTCAATGTTATTTAGAGCATCATGATTATTAAGTACTGTTGTCGCTTATCTCCACTATCTCAGTTTAATGCTTAGTTTTGCCGCCCTATTTGTGAAATCTCTCTTTTGCAAAAAAGAAATATCCTAATTGTTGGTATCGCAGATGATGTATATGGCATTGCAGCAAGCACTATTATTATAAAAATTCTCCGGGTGCTTTATTTTGCCAAAGAACCAGAATGCTACCTTCTTCACACGCTTTTTGTCCAGAAAAGCGCTATCTTTATTGTGGTAGGACTACTCTAAAATCACTTTCATTTTCTGGTTAATCAAAGACTTAATTAAAGAACATTCCCCGCAATTATTCTCACCTAATATACTCTCATTACCTGGTCAATTTGCACTGAATTTTCGGATTTTAACTCATTCTCCTGAGAGCTAAACTTACGACACGAGTAACGATATAATTAATATCAACTACTCGCAAATATCCTTCCTCCAGTTTGGATTTTCCTCTTTGAGCTTGTAATATGGATAAGTTAACGTTTCTTTGTTTACTATTTTTAAGTAGCTTGGGGGTAACATATTTTCTTTGGTTTATTTGTCACCTCAATGGCCAATTATTATTTTATGGCCTCCATCTATGCAACAAGAAATGGCAGCCTAATACAAGTACAATTACCTCTCCCAGGCTGGATTGCTTTTATTTTAGGCCACTAGGCTTAACAGCGGTATACTTAGTTGGGGCAATGCCAATTGCTGTCTTAAGTTTATCAACAGCCTATCTTAATCATTGCTTTAATGCTTTCTATGGAATAGTAATCCTTGAATTAGTCTTTGGACTGGTATTTTTATTATTGCCAAATACTCAACGAAAGGCTTTTGATCTATTTGGATTTCGCTTAATCCAACGCCATCGTCATTTGGTTATTTATACGAGTATTTGGTGCCTTGTTTTTTCAATATGGGTCATGGTTACTCGTCATTCTAATTTAGATACCTTGGTATTAAATACAAACCCTGATTTTTGGGCCTATGTTCGTCGTTATGGCGCAATGACTACAACTAATCTAAATTTTTATGGGATGACGGATAGTTTTGAATTTCCTGACAATTCTGCTTGTGCCTATTTTCTTGGTAGTCCCAAAAAGTTTAGTTCATTTTTAGGGGCAATAGTTTCGTATCTATTTTCTGATCTATCCTTTGGAATTACAGTATTTCAAGGCATGCTAGGAGCAACTCTATTCATGGCCCTTTTTAAAGACTGGTGTGCCACTCCCCTTGACCAGAATCAGTCCTTGAATTTAAGTGATCTTGCTTTAGTGATTTGGGCAGTTTTTTCTCCCCAATTATATTGGCTTTTAGTAAGTGCTTACTTTTCAAATACCTTGTTTGTTATTGTCATTTCCTTGGTTCTTCGTCAAGCCCGAAATGCCTCTTTACATGAGAATTTATTTAATACCCAAAATTTCCTCTGCTTGTTTTGCATTCAAGTAGTTGTTTTCTCTTTTTATCCAGCATTTTTGCCAATTACTATTGCTGTATATTTTTGCACAACTTTAATTTATTTAAAATACAGCGAAAGAAGTCTAAGTCAATTATTTTTTGATTACAGCAAATATGCTGTTTTGATTTTGATTTGTGGCTTAATCTTTTATACACTGTTCAATTCCCAATTTATTCTTGATGAAATTCAAAAGAGCATTAATCCACTGAAATCCCATGGAACGAATTTTGTACCCCTTAATCCCTGGAGTCTTTTTCAAGAAAAGCCGAAACCTATGGGAGCAAACAAGGATTTTGGCGTTTGGTTCAATGTGGTTTTAGGTTTATTATTTAGTGTCTATTGCCTTTGGCAACTCTATCGAGCCTACAGCCGCAACAAAGATTTTGTAATTAAACGTGATCTTTTGGCTGGTTGTACTGGTATGGGTTTATATAGTTTCTATTTGCTGGCTTATATTCCATTAGAATCCACCTATCGTCTTGGGAAAATCGCCATCAGTCTCATTTATCCCCTCGGAATTTTTGCTTTGTTACCAGTTGTGGTTTGGTTAAAGGATTATTTCCGCCAACAGGCAAATTGGCAACGCCAGGCTATTTTGGGTTTGGCGATCGCCCATGTTGTTTTCCACATTTACAAAATTACTGATGCGACGACGTTCCCCTCTGGTCAGGTCACCATGCCTAGCCCAGCCCAACAAAAAGAACTGTCGCAGTTAAACTCAATTACGATTATCGGTTGCGAACAGGTACACCAAAGTCAATTTTATGAACGCCTTGTGGGATTGCAAGTAGCTAAGCAAAACCCTCATCTTCAGGTAAATGTAGTCAATGAGCCCGCCAACCTGACCCCAGATATCATGGGCGATCGCTTAGTATTCGGCCAAATTATTCCTGGGCCAACCCCACGCTACAATGCTTGCAAGTTCGATTTTTAAGTTCCAAACCGTCCCCACAGGTTCGGGAACCTACACTATCAAGATCCTTAAATCGCACATCACTATAGGAATAGTCATATGAACGAACCTAGAATATCTAGTCGTCATACTTGCACCAATATTTGAAAGTCTTATTCAAGTTAAATCGCTGATCTTTGGAGTCACACTGCTATGGGAAAAGTCGTCGGTATTGACCTCGGAACCACCAACTCTTGCGTATCCGTTATGGAAGGCGGTAAGCCGACTGTAATCGCCAACGCAGAAGGATTTAGAACTACCCCCTCCGTCGTTGCCTACGCCAAAAACGGAGACCTGCTCGTAGGGCAAATCGCCAAGCGTCAAGCCGTGATGAACCCTGGCAACACCTTTTACTCCGTGAAGCGTTTCATCGGTCGCAAACACAGTGAAGTCAGCAACGAATCCACCGAAGTTGCTTACAAAGTAGAACGCGACAGCACCGGTAACGTAAAAATTGATTGCCCCGCCAAAGAGAAAAAATTCGCCCCCGAAGAAATCTCTGCCCAGGTACTCCGCAAGCTGATCGAAGACGCCAGTAAGTACCTCGGTGAACCCGTTACCCAGGCTGTTATCACTGTTCCTGCATACTTCAATGACTCCCAACGTCAAGCCACTAAGGACGCCGGGAAAATCGCCGGGGTAGAAGTGCTGCGGATTATCAACGAACCCACCGCGGCCTCCCTCGCCTATGGTTTAGATAAGAAGAGTAACGAAACGATCCTTGTCTTTGACCTTGGTGGTGGAACCTTCGACGTTTCCATCCTGGAAGTCGGTGACGGTGTCTTTGAAGTTCTCGCGACTTCCGGTGATACACACCTGGGTGGGGATGACTTCGACAAAAAGATCGTTGATTTCTTAGCCGAAGAATTCCAACGCACCGAAGGCATTGATCTCCGCAAAGACAAGCAAGCCCTCCAACGTCTGACCGAAGCTGCTGAAAAAGCAAAAATCGAATTGTCTAACGTTACCCAAGCGGACATCAACCTCCCCTTCATCACCGCAACCCAAGATGGCCCGAAGCACCTCGACATGAGCCTAACCCGGGCGAAATTTGAAGAGCTTTGTGCTGACTTAATCGACCGCTGCCGCATCCCCGTTGAAAACGCGATCCGTGATGCCAAACTCGACAAGTCTGCCATCGATGAAATCGTTCTCGTTGGGGGCTCTACCCGAATTCCCGCCGTGCAAGATGTCGTTGAGCGCGTGCTGGGTAAAAAGCCCAACCAGACTGTGAACCCCGACGAAGTTGTGGCGATCGGTGCGGCGATCCAAGGTGGCGTCCTTGCGGGTGAAGTTAAAGACATTCTCCTTCTCGACGTTACGCCCCTATCTTTGGGTGTAGAAACCCTCGGTGGCGTGATGACCAAGATTATTCCGAGAAACACCACCATCCCGACCAAAAAATCAGAGGTCTTCTCCACCGCTGTTGATGGTCAAACCAACGTCGAAATCCATGTCCTGCAGGGTGAACGGGAAATGTCCAAGGACAACAAGAGCCTTGGGACCTTCCGTCTCGATGGCATTCCGCCGGCTCCCCGTGGTGTACCCCAGATCGAAGTAACCTTTGACATTGATGCCAACGGTATCCTGAACGTCATGGCGAAAGACAAGGGCACTGGTAAAGAACAATCCATCAGTATTACTGGTGCATCGACATTACCGGATGACGAAGTAGAACGGATGGTTAGCGAGGCAGAGGCCAATGCCGCAGCAGATAAGGAACGCCGCGAAAAAATTGACCGCAAGAATCAGGCAGATTCCCTCGTTTACCAAGCTGAAAAGCAACTCGAAGAGCTCGGTGACAAAGTGCCCGCCGACGACAAGAGCAAAGCTGACCAAATGATTAAAGATCTCAAGGAAGCGGTTGCCCAGGAAAATGATGAGAAAATCTCGACATTAATGCCGGAACTGCAACAGTTGCTCTACACCATTGGCAGCAACATCTACCAACAAGCTGGTGGTGATCCTTCCGCCGCAGGGTTTGACCCTAATGCGGCAGCGGGTGGCGCTGCGCCCGGTGGTAGTGGCGGCAACGATGGTGGGGACGATGTCATTGATGCAGAGTTCTCTGAAACCAAGTAAGCGATCGCCATTGATTTCAATCGTATTGGCAATGTAAACAAACAGCGGGGGTAAGTGATTTACCCTCGTTTTTTTATGGGTGAATTTAACGGGTCATCTGCCGCAGGGCACGGGTTTGTTCCAGAATGTCTTCGACATCTTCTTCAGAGAGCCTCTCAACGTAATTAATTTTGACTTCTTCGAGGAGGTCATTGATCAATGATTCCATTTGGGCGAGGCTTTCTTGGCCTTGGATCTCGGAGGTGATGCTGCTGGTGAGTTGGGTTAAGAGTTCTTCGAGCAGTTGTTCAAAGACAGGGTCTTCTTCGAGGACTGCTTTGAGGGTGTCTGCGGTGACTTGATAAAGTTGATGGGAAAGTTGTTTGGCCAGGGTGCCTTTAAGATCGCCAATGCCGGGCAGCATCTGTAAGCCTTGGTAGGCAGGGGACATGGAAATGACTCGATCCAGGGTATGGCGAATAACAGCTTCGGCCTCGGGCTGAATTTTGGGTAAGACTTGGTGGACTAAGAGGTTGGCCATGAGCTTTGCGAGCTCGACGGGTTCATTGATGTCATTTAAATCGACATATTCTCGGCTGGTGGTTTGGGCCAAAAGAGTGGCAAATTCACCCCGGTGGATGGAGCCTTGGATTTGATTGATAATCCGAATGACAACGACTTCGGTAATATCTTCGGCGATGCCAGCAACAAAACCTTGACTGGCTTGCTTTTGGATTGCGCTGAGATCAATAAGGTCGGCTTGATTGAGACGAACGATCACAGGAATCACTCGTAACCAACGGAAAAGAGGAATCAGCAGAAAGATATCGTACCAGCGCCAGAGCATGGCATCAAACCAACTTACGCCTGTGCGACGCCGACTGATGTACCAACTCCGGGCGAGAAACTCGAGGAGGAAAGCGAGAAAGAAGGGAAAATCAAGAATGCCAAAGTTATCAATGTATTTGCCGTTTTCGCCAATGGGACGGAAATAGTTGGTTTCTAAGAGGGGTTCGATTTCGCGTTCGTAAAAGTTGAATTCTTCACGCCAGCCATTTTCTGAGAGATATTCACTGCTCCAAAAGAGTTGAAAGGCGTCTTTGGAGGAGGCAGAGGCATCGCCAAAAACGTGACGACGCATCCGGTTTTTAATCTTCTCAAGGGTGCCTGTTTTGTTGGCAATTTCAAAGGGATTGGTATCCACCATCTCAACGCTCAGTTCCCGGAGTTCGGCAAGGATGGCTTCTTGTTCTTGGTTGTAGCGGCGGAGTTGGGTGGTGATGTCTTGGCGATCGCCAGAACCGACAATGCCATTATTTGAACCTGTAGACCGGAGGGTCAGATCGTTAATCTGCTGAATTTTTGCTTGGAGATCTTCGACCCGTTGGAGATAGTAGGCGGTATCGCGATTTTCTTCGATGCCCTTTACCCAATCATAGGCGTGGGTTACATTAACCGGGAGAATGCGCACCGGCTCGGCGGGAAATTTCCATTCATATTTAGCGATGCGTGCGTAAAATTGAACTCGGCCCTGTAACCAGAAATTACGCAGGGGGATGTAACTCAGGTCAAAGAGGACTAACACCAAATTCACAGAGGCCAAGAGAGCCATACCCCGCTCAAAAAGCAGACTGGTACGATTACGTTTGGCACGGCCGGGTTGTCTGCGTGGTGCAATAGTCATGGTAAATTAAGGGCGATTTTTTGTGAATTTTGAGCAGGATTGAATCAAATTTTCAGTTTATTTTATCGGGTTCTATGGGCAGGCGGACTAAATATAAGGTGTGTTTGAGCGCTGAACAACGGGAAAGACTCTGGGCGATCGCCCGTAATGGTTACCAACCAGCCAAGAAAATGCTCCATGCCCGTATTCTACTCATGGCCGACCGCGCCCACCCCGACGGCAACTGGCAAGACCAACAAATCGCCCAGGCCCTGAGCGTTCATCCCAACACCGTCGCCCGTGTCCGTAAACTTTTTGTCAGCGACGGCGAAACCCAAGCCCTCGGTCGCAAGCCTAGGGCGCAACCGCCAATCAAGCCCAAACTCAGCGGCGCTAAGATCGCCAAACTCCTTGCCCTCTACCACGACGGGCCTCCCCCTGGCCACGACTATTGGTCCCTCAGTCTCCTGGTGCGAGAACTCAAAGCCCAAAAAATTGTCAAACACATTTGTCGCGAAACCGTGCGTAAAATTCTCAAAGAACAGGGGATTCGCCTCAGTCGCCGCAAACGAGCCTAAATCCCTCGTTAACTTTCCAGAAAATTCTCTCCAAATCCGTGGCAATCCTGGCTCCTTCCCTCGTCTTTTCGCGATGAAGACTCCCTTCATTAGTTAAAATAAGTAAAGTTTTTCAAAAATTAGTGGATCTTCCATGACTGACGTTCCTGTCTCTCGTATTCGTAATTTTTCGATCATTGCCCACATCGACCACGGGAAATCTACCCTGGCAGACCGAATGCTCCAGGACACCCAAACAGTGGCGCAACGGGATATGAAAGAACAGTTCCTCGACAATATGGAACTGGAGCGGGAACGGGGAATCACCATCAAGCTCCAGGCCGCACGGATGCGTTATGTGGCGAAGGATGGCGAAGAATATATCCTCAACCTCATCGATACCCCAGGTCACGTTGACTTTTCCTACGAAGTATCGCGCTCCTTGGCCGCCTGTGAAGGGGCGTTACTGGTCGTAGATGCCTCCCAAGGGGTCGAAGCCCAGACCCTTGCCAACGTTTACCTCGCCCTGGACAACAACCTAGAAATTATTCCCGTTTTAAACAAAATCGACCTGCCCGGTGCTGAACCTGATCGAGTTACTGAAGAAATTGAAGAGGTCGTTGGCTTAGATTGCACTGATATTATTCGAGCTTCCGCTAAACAGGGCCTTGGCATCAACGATATTTTAGAGTCCATTGTTCAACAGGTACCGCCCCCGGCCGATACCATCGATCAACCGTTGCGGGCGCTCATTTTTGACAGTTACTATGACCCCTACCGTGGCGTAATTGTTTATTTTCGGGTGATGGATGGTGAAGTTAAAAAAGGCGACAAAGTGCGCCTGATGGCCTCCAAAAAAGAATATGAAATCGACGAACTGGGCGTCCTCGCACCAAACCAAGTGCAAGTAGACGCTCTCCACGCCGGAGAAGTAGGCTACTTTGCGGCGGCGATCAAATCCGTTGAAGACGCACGGGTCGGCGATACGATCACCTCCGCTGTCCACCCAGCACCAGCGCCGCTACCGGGTTACACCGAAGCGAAACCGATGGTTTTCTGCGGCCTTTTCCCCACCGATGCCGACCAATATTCAGATCTACGGGACGCTCTCGATAAATTGAAACTAAACGATGCGGCCCTTTCCTTTGAGCCAGAAACTTCCAGCGCCATGGGGTTTGGTTTTCGATGTGGCTTCCTGGGCCTCCTCCACCTAGAAATTGTCCAGGAACGTTTGGAGCGGGAATACAATCTTGATTTGATTACAACGGCACCTTCGGTGGTTTATCGAGTCACCACGACGGATGGGGAAGTGATGGAAATTGATAACCCCAGTCAATTACCAGATCCCCAAAAACGAGAAAAAATCGAAGAGCCCTACATTCAAGTGGATGTAATTACCCCGGAAGAGTTTGTGGGTACTATTATGGATCTGTGCCAAACGCGACGGGGCATTTTCAAGGACATGAAATATTTCACCGAAAGTCGCACGAATATTATCTATGAACTGCCCCTGGCGGAGGTAGTGACGGACTTTTTTGATCAGTTGAAGTCTCGCACCAGGGGTTATGCCAGCATGGAGTATCAACTCATCGGCTACCGAGTTGGACAGTTGGTGCGCTTGGATATTTTGGTGAACAAGGATTCGGTGGATTCCCTCGCGATGATTGTCCATCGGGACAAGGCCTACAATGTGGGACGGGCAATGGCCGAGAAGCTCAAAGAGTTAATTCCCCGTCATCAGTTTAAGATTCCGATTCAGGCGGCGATCGGTTCTAAAATCATTGCCAGTGAGCATATTCCAGCCCTACGCAAGGACGTTTTAGCCAAGTGCTACGGTGGTGATATTTCCCGGAAGAAAAAGCTGCTCCAGAAACAGGCGAAAGGCAAGAAGCGCATGAAGTCGATTGGTACGGTCGATGTGCCCCAAGAGGCGTTTATGGCAGTTCTTAAATTGGATCAGTAATTTTTTCTAAATCCCCACACTCACCCACTCAAAGAAGCGCGATCCTGTGGGGATTTAACTCAGAAATCAAGCTAGATCAAAGCGATCTGCATTCATCACTTTTGTCCAGGCCGCAACAAAATCCTGGATAAATTTCTCGTTGCTGTCGTCTTGGGCATAGACTTCGGCATAGGCCCGCAGGATAGAGTTATAGCCGAAAACGAGATCAACCCGCGTGGCTGTCCACTTGACTTCACCGGTGTGGCGATCGCCAATTTCATAAAGATTCTTACCGGCTGGCTTCCAAGTATATTTCATATCCGTCAGATTGACGAAGAAATCATTGGTCAATGCGCCCTCGCGGTCTGTGAGCACGCCATGCTTGGTGCCGCCATAATTGGTGCCCAGTACACGCATCCCACCGACCAAAACAGTCATCTCAGGGGCGGTCAGTCCCATCAACTGTGTGCGGTCGAGCATTAACTCTTCGGGGCTGACCACATAGTCTTTTTGGAGCCAGTTCCGGTAGCCATCGTGGAGGGGCTCTAACACTGCGAATCCCTCTACATCGGTCATTTCCGCCGTCGCATCACCACGGCCTGGGGCAAAGGGCACCGCAATCTCCACTCCCGCCGCTTGGGCCGCTTGCTCGATGCCAACATTGCCTGCCAGGACAATTACATCTGCGATACTGGCTCCACTCTCAGTGGCGATCGCCTCTAGTACTGGCAACACCTTAGCTAGACGTGCTGGTTCATTCCCTGCCCAATCCTTTTGGGGAGCCAAGCGAATTCTCGCGCCATTTGCCCCACCGCGTTTGTCTGAACCCCGAAACGTTCTCGCACTGTCCCAAGCCGTACAGACCATTTCACTAACGCTTAAACCACTGGCCGCAATTTTTTCCTTAACCGCTTGCGGATCGTAGTCCGTCTTGCCCGCTGGAATCGGATCTTGCCACAACAAATCTTCCTGGGGCACATCCGGGCCAATGTAGCGGGACTTCGGCCCCATATCCCGGTGCGTGAGTTTAAACCAGGCCCGGGCAAAGGTTTCGGCAAAATAAGCCGGATCTTGGTAAAACCGCTCGGATATTTGCCGATAGTCCGGATCCATTTTCATCGCCATGTCGGCGTCGGTCATAATCGGGCTAAGGCGGATCGATGGATCTTCAACATCAACGGGTTTGTCCTCTTCTTTGATATTGATCGGTTCCCATTGCCAGGCCCCCGCTGGGCTTTTCTTCAGTTCCCAGTCGTAGTTGAGCAATAGCCGAAAATAACCGTTGTCCCATTGGGTTGGGTAGGTAGTCCAGGCTCCTTCAATGCCGCTAGTGACGGCGTTACGACCAATGCCACGTTGGGTCTTATTCAGCCAACCCAAACCCTGGTCATCAAGATCGGCGGCTTCGGGTTCTGGGCCAAGTAAAGTTGCATCCCCATTACCATGGCACTTACCCACGGTATGGCCGCCAGCGGTAAGGGCGACGGTTTCTTCATCGTTCATCGCCATCCGCGAAAAAGTGATCCGAATATCATGGGCTGTTTTGAGGGGATCTGGATTACCATCTACACCTTCAGGATTGACATAGATTAAGCCCATCATTACCGCAGCTAACGGATTTTCTAGATCCCGCTCCCCGGAATAGCGACTGTGGGGGTCATCACTGGGAGCCAGCCATTCTTTTTCTGAACCCCAATAAATATCTTTTTCGGGATGCCAGATGTCCTCACGGCCAAAGGCAAAGCCAAAGGTTTTTAGTCCCATGGACTCATAGGCAATGGTGCCAGCATAGGCGATTAAATCGGCCCAACTCAATTTATTGCCATATTTCTTTTTGATCGGCCAGAGGAGGCGACGGGCCTTGTCTAGGTTGGTGTTGTCGGGCCAAGAGTTGATCGGAGCAAAACGTTGATTACCCGTCCCAGCACCGCCCCGACCGTCTGCGATCCGATAGGTGCCGGCGGCGTGCCAAGTCATCCGAATCATCAACCCACCGTAATGTCCCCAATCTGCGGGCCACCAGTCCTGGCTGTCTGTCATTAGTGCATGGAGATCCCGCTTGAGGGCATCAACATCAAGGGTTTTGACTGCATCTTGATAATTGAAATCTGCACCCATTGGGTTGGTTTTGTGGTCGTGCTGGTGCAGAATGTCCAGATTGAGGGCTTTTGGCCACCACTCCATGTTTGTCGCCATGCTGCTCGTGGTCAGGGCACCGTGCATTACTGGACATTTGCCGCCGGTGTTCGTGATGTGGTCATGCATTAATAATTTCCTCTTGCGAGTCAACACAGAGATACTTGTTGCCATGGTTGGTCTCACAATGGTGGTAATCCCAAGCCATCACCCTGGCCAACAGCCAATCCCTGTGCACTACATAACTAGAAATTATAGGAATGATTTTTTTGTAATGTCCCAGATGATACTTTTATTTTTACTTTCTGGGGTGTTTCTCGGAGGTCGGTAAACAGTTAGCGATAAACGAAGACGGGAATACGACTGCTCCGGAGGATTTGGGCGGTGGTGCTGCCAATGACGAAGTGGCGAATGCGGCTATGGCCATAGGCACCAATCATTAACAGGTTTATTTTGGCTTGGTCACAGAATTGGGCGATCGCCGTTTCGGAGTTGCCTGGAACAAGGTGGTAATGGGCTTCAATGCCAGCGGCGCTCAATCGTTGTTTGGCCTGGGCAAGGCAGGGATTTGTCATGGCATCACCGGGTTTTTTCGTGACGGTCAGCACATGGATTTCTAAGGCTTTGAGGGCGGCACATTCCGCCAAAAAGTCGAGGAGTTTGCGGCAACTGGGACTGTCATCGTAGGCGACGAGGAGGCGATCGATGGGTTGAAATTCGCGGGAGGTGACCAGGCAGGGTTTATGGCTCGACCGAATCAGACGCTCTAAATTAGCTCCGAGGTGATCGGGGGCGATATTTTCTGATTCTCCTCGCTTGCCCAAGATAATTAGATCGGTATTTTGTTCTAGGTGTTGGAGACAATCGATAAAATAGCCCACTTCATGGAGGAGTTTTGCGGGGGGCTGGCCAGCGGCACTTAGGGTTTCTTGGGCTTCTTGGAGAATTAATTTTGCCCGTTCATGATCAAGCTTGGCTTTTTCGTGTTCAAGGGCGACCAAACGTTGAAGGAGACTTTCAGACGTTCCCAGGCCAATGCTGCCACTAAAATTACGGGCATCGGCGGCGGCCCTACTCCGGGCGTCGGTGACATGGAGTACATCGATGGTGGCCCCCAGGCGATCGCCAAACCAAGCGGCATATTGATAATTGCTCTGGGCAAAATTGGAGCCGTCGGTGCATAACAAAATTCGTTGCATGGTTTTTCAAGCTTTTCAAGAAACGTCTACGGGGGCCGGGGTCACTTTCGCGGTGTGTTTTTTACTGTAGGTGGCCAGCTTATCTACCAGTTTCGCACTTTCAGCGTTGAGGCCCAGCAATTCCACCTCAGCCCCGGTGCGGTGAAACTTCGCCACGATGCGGTCGAGCATTTCCACAGCCCCTTGATCCCAGAGGTGGGCGGCGCTGAGATCGATGACGACTTGATCAACGACTTCTTCAAAATTGAAGGCGTCAAAAAATTCTTCCTTCGAGACAAAAAAGATTTGCCCCCGGACGGTATAAACATGGCGATCGCCCCCAGCTTCCACCCGCTTGTCTACCAAAACAACCTGGGCAATCTTATTGGAGAAAAAGACCGTACTCATCACAATGCCCGTCGCGACCCCCAGGGCAAAATTGCGGGTCAGGATAATTACCGTCATCGTCGTCAGCATCACCATGGATTCACTGCGCGGTAGACGGGACAAATTTTTGAAAGAAGACCAGCGGAACGTCCCAACGGAGACCATGATCATAATCGCCACCAAAGCCGCCATGGGCATCTGTTGCACCCAATCCTGGAGACCCAAAATCGCAATCAACAGAAAAATCCCCGCACACAGGGTCGATAAACGTCCCCGGCCACCGGATTGGACATTGATCACCGATTGGCCAATCATGCCGCAGCCCGCCATGCCGCCAAAAAAGGCCGTGAGAATGTTGGCAAAGCCCTGCCCCTTCGCCTCTTGGTTTTTATCACTGGGGGTATCGGTCAACTCATCCACCAGGGAAGCCGTTAAAAATGAGGCCAGGAGACCGACAATTGCCAGGGTGATTGCGTAGGGAAAAATAATCTGTAGCGTCTCCCAGTTCAAGGGCACCTGAGGTAAACGAAAGAAAGGCAGGGCCGTGGGCAGTTCGCCCATATCGCCCACTGTCGGAACATCTAGATTTAAGGCGATCGCCGCCACCGTCATCACCGCCAAAGTCACCAAGGGTGAAGGCACCACCGTCGTCAGCCGGGGCAAACCATAGATAATCACCAAGGACAACGCAGTGAGAACATAAACCATTGGCGATTTCCCGATCAGTTGGGGCAGTTGGGCCAAGAAAATCAACACCGCCAAAGCATTCACATAGCCCAAGACCACCGCCCGCGGTACATATTTCATCTGGCGGCCCAGTTTGAGGAACCCAAAGATCACCTGAATCACGCCCGTCAAAAGGGTCGTCGCAAACAAATACTCCAGGCCATGATCTTTTACCAGATCAATCATCAACAGCGCCATTGCTCCCGTGGCCGCCGAAATAGAACCGGGTCTGCCTCCCAGAAAGGCTGTCATCACCGCAATGATAAACGAGGCATATAAGCCCACCTTTGGATCAACCCCAGCGATAATCGAAAAGGCGATCGCCTCCGGGATCAACGCCAATCCCACCACTGCACCAGCCAGAATATCCGCCCGCACATTGGCAAACCATTCCCGTTTTAAAACGCTTAAATTCAATGTGTCTCCGTAACAAAAAGTTCAAGCCAAAAGCGTTAGGATGCTACCACAGAATTTGAAACGCGCGACAACGAAAACTAATCCAAGCTGTCCTGGAGAGCCATCTGCATCAAAATATCGTGGGTGCTGTCGCTATGGCCATCGGCATGGGGTTCTTTTTGGTGGTAATGGCCGTCCTGCTGGAGCTGCCAAGATAAGCGGTTATCGGACAACATAATCCCCAGGATCTCGTTGAGATCGCCAATTAACTTGGGATCCTCTACGGGGGTCACCGCTTCCACCCGACGACTCAGGTTACGGGTCATCCAATCGGCGCTACCGATGTACATTTCCTCGGCCCCATCGTTTTGGAAATAGTAAATGCGCGAGTGTTCCAGGAACCGCCCAATGATACTGATGACGCGGATATTTTCACTGAGGCCCTCGACACCGGGACGGAGACAACAGATCCCCCGCACAATCAGATCAATTTCCACCCCCGCTTGGGATGCCCGATAAAGGGTTTGGATCATTTCTAGATCGACTAGGGAGTTCATTTTCGCGACGATCCGTCCACTGCCGCCATTTTTGACATGGGCAATCTCCCGTTCGATCATTGCCACCATGCGAGACCGGAGGGTGACGGGGGCCACCAATAACTTACGGTAGGAACTTTGGCGGGAATAACCCGTGAGGAAGTTAAACAAATCCGTGAGATCTGCCCCCAAATCCTCACGACAACTCAGTAAGCCTAGATCCGTATAGAGGCGGGCGGTTTTCGGGTTGTAGTTGCCGGTGCCAATGTGCACGTAGCGGCGAATTTTTTTCTCTTTCTCTTGACGTACCACCAGGACAATTTTGGTGTGGGTTTTTAGCCCAGCCAGGCCATAGACCACATGAACGCCTTTTTGTTCGAGGGTTCTGGCCCAGTTAATATTATTTTCTTCATCAAAGCGGGCTTTTAACTCGACCAATACCGCCACCTGTTTGCCATTTTGGGCGGCTTCGATGAGGGATTGAATAATCGGCGAATCACCGGAAGTCCGGTAGAGGGTCATTTTAATCGCCAGCACATCGGGATCCTTCGCCGCTTGGGTAATGAAAGCCTGGACGGTGGCAGAAAAAGAATGGTACGGATGGTGCAAAAGGCGATCGCCCTGACGAATCAACTCAAAAAAATCCGACTCAAAATCTTCCGAAGAACGGCTCCCCTTCCCCGCATCAAGCCAAGCCGGGGCAGTGGGTGACCAGGGTTTGTCCTTGAGGTGCTTGAGGGGCAAACCGAGGAACGTAAACAAAGAATCTAGACCAATTAAACCCTCTACTTCATAGACATTAATGTCCTGGAGATCCATTTCCTTGATGAG
The DNA here is from genome assembly GCF_963876085.1 of Synechococcus sp. BDU 130192. NCBI lineage: Bacteria > Bacillati > Cyanobacteriota > Cyanophyceae > Synechococcales > Synechococcaceae > Synechococcus > Synechococcus sp. BDU 130192. Next base: position 57,793 of record NZ_CAWNNO010000004.1, read on the forward strand.
CATTTGCCGCACATCTTCCGGCATAGAATGGTGAATTTCAAGGCGCACCACAGAACCGCTAAACCGCCGCTTATGTAACTGTTCCTCGATGGCAATCATCAAATCGTCGGCTTCGTCCTCTTCCACCGAAAGAGACGCATTGCGAGTGACCCGAAAGGCATAACATTCTTGGATATTCATCTGGGGAAAGAGGGTATCCAGATTGTGGGCGATCACCTGTTCGATGGGCACCCCCACCCAAATCACTTTTTCTTGATCGGGGTAATAGCAAAGCTCTGGGGGTAATATGACAAACCGGGGAAAATTCCCTGGCACCTTGACCCGGGCAAATCTTTCTTGTTCCTCGTTTTCTGGTTCTTTGATCACCACCGCAAGGTTTAGGCTGAGGTTAGAAATGTGGGGAAATGGGTGACTCGGATCAACGGCGAGGGGCGTCAGGACGGGGAAAATATGCTCCTGGTAAAAGTCATGGAAATAGTTCCGTTGTTCCCGGTTGAGGTCGAGGTAGTCAACGAGGTGAATCCCTTCCTGGGCGAGGAGGGGCTTAAGGGTGTGTTGAAAATGCTGATCCTGGAGTTGGACGAGGGGTTTGAGGCGTTCGTAAATGTCTTGGAGTTGTTCGGCTGGATTGCGCCCATCAAAGGAGAGTTTGCTGACCCCGGCCTCCACTTGTTGCTTCAGTCCGGCAACCCGCACCATGAAAAATTCGTCGAGGTTATTGCTAAAAATGGCGAGAAATTTGAGGCGCTCTAGCAGTACGTTGCGGTCGTCCAATCCCTCACTGAGAACGCGGCGGTTAAATTCAAGCCAACTGAGTTCCCGATTAAAATAATATTGCGGATTATCGAGGTCAGTTTTGAGTTTACTGGCGGTTTTCGCAGAGGACATATACTTTTTATGCAGAGGATCGAAACTGTGACGGGAAGCCTTTCTCGCCATTGTTAATAGAGTAAACCCCATGACCAATTGTTATCGCAAACTTTTGCTTTTTCTTAGCCTCAGCTTAATGATGGGGGCCGGGCAGGTTTCGGCGGCATCTCTGGTAGGGCCAATTCAGGATCCTTTGCTCCCAACCCAGCAGGGCGATCGCCCCTTGAGTGAGTCCCAGGTGGCCCAACTAACCCAGACAATCATCACCCTAGAGGCCGAGGGGTTCGAGCAATGGGCCGCAGGAAATAAAGAGGCGGCTTTTTCTCGGTGGTGGCGGCAACTGCGGTTACGGCAAGTCTTACCGGATCGCCAAGCCGAAGTGGAAAGCCTGGGGCGGATCGGGGCGATCGCCTGGGAAGATAATCAAACGGAGCCGGTCAATGAAATCACCGAACGTTTGGTGGCCATCGAACAACAAAATTTTTCCCAAGACTATAATCTCCTGCTGCCCCTGGCCACGGCCTATGAGCAAATTCGGGATTCCCAACGGGCGATCGCCCTCTATCGGCAGCACCTAGAGACCCTCGAAGATCCCTACAAACCAGAAATTTTGCGCCTAATCACCCAATTGGCCCTAGATTGGTTTAACACCAACGCCGCCCTCAATGCCCTAGAAGAAATCGCAACCCTCAACGCCCTTACGGACGCAGACCGGGAACAACTCGCCGCCCTCTACGAGCAAACCCAGCAGCCCGAAAAGGCGATCGCCCAGCAACGGCAACTCACCGCTGTTTATTTCCAAGAACAAAACTTGCCCCGACTGATCCGCACCTACCAACAAATCGCCGAAAATTACAGGCAACTCCGGGACTATCCCCAGGCCGTAAGCTTTAGCCGCGATGCCTTTACCCTCGCCTGGGAACTGGGGTATTTTGATGCCGCCGAAAGTGCCCTCACCCAGTTGGCGACCCTTTACCTGGCCCAAGAGAAAAACGCCTCCGGTCTCCAAGTCTACGAACAACTGATCACCGTCCAGGAAGCGAGCTATAACCGCTTTGGGATGATGGAAACCTACCGTACCCTCGGCACCCTCTATGAACAGGCGGGCCGCTACCCCGATGCCCTCGTTGCGCTCCAAAGGGGATTGGCGATCGCCAAAGAATTGAACCACAATATCAACGACTTCACCCAAGCCATTGCCACCCTGCCGCTTCAATGAAATCTTTGCTCAAAAATCTTGCCGTTTTAGACCGCTACATCATCGGTGAACTCAATCTAGCCTTTGCGTTTGGCTTGGGGCTATTTTCTGCCCTGGGGATTGCCGTCGGTAGTCTCTTTGATCTTTTGGCCCAGGTGCGAGAATCTCGGTTGCTCTTTGATGTGGCTCTGAAGGTCATGGCTCTGAAAATGCCGGAATTTATCGGTTTTGCCCTGCCGATGGCCGTTTTGCTGGCGACCCTCATTGTTTACAGTCGCCTCTCTGGAGACAGTGAAATTATCGCCCTCCGCAGCCTGGGGATTAGTGTCTATCGCCTCGTTTTACCGGCCCTCATTTTCAGCATCCTGGCCACAGCAATCACCTTCGTTTTTAAAGACCAAGTGATCCCCCTCGCCAATGCCCAGGCCACCCAAACCCTTGAACAAGCCTTTTTACAAAAACAAGCGCCCTTTCGAGATGAGAAAATTATTTATCCCGAATATGGCGAGGATGATGTCCTCAAGCGCTTATTCTATGCCGCCGAATTTGATGGGCAACAGATGAAAGATCTGACGATCATCGACCGCTCCAACGGCAGCCTCAACCAAATTGTCACCGCCGATGCTGCTGGCTGGGATCTGGCCCGCAATCAATGGAATTTTCAAAATGGCATTATCTACTTCATTGATATCGACGGCTCCTACCGCAATGTGCTGCGCTTTGACCGCCACCAAATTCAACTCAGCAACGAGCTACGGGTGGACGAAGAATTACCCAAACACGAAGATATGAGCCTGGCCCAACTCCAGCAGTACATGCAGACTGTCGCCGCTGACCCTGACCGGGATGAGGCTTGGTTGCGGAAGTTGCGGGTGCGGTTCCAAGAAAAAATTTCGTTCCCCTTTATTTGTCTTGCCCTGGGTGTGGTGGGGGCAGCCATTGGTTTACGGCCCCAGAGTGCAGGGAAAGCCACGGGGTTTGGCCTCTGTGTGGGATTAATCTTTGGGTATTATTTCCTCGCCTTTATGATCAGTTCCGTGGGTGTGGCTGGGTATTTGCACCCCATTTTGGCGGCCTGGTTACCCAACCTGATCGTGATGGCGATCGCCTCTGGTCTTGTGCTGCAAAGTGCAAAATAAGCCCATGGTCTGGCAATTTATCCTGGGCTGATTGGCTAGGTCTGAACGCAAATATCTTTAGTGAACTCTTATGACAAAAAAGCGCCTCTTCATTGGAGTTGAAAAGAAAATTATGTATGTAGTCTATTTGTAACTGACGACATACATGAAGAAATACATTGCAGAATTTCTAGGGACATTCTGGTTGGTTCTGGGGGGATGTGGCAGTGCTGTTTTTGCCGCCGTCGTCGCCCTATCCGACGCTGACCTTTCCAACGGCTTAGGTCTGGGTTTTCTGGGGGTTTCCCTGGCCTTTGGTTTAACGGTTGTGACTGGCGCCTATGCTTTCGGGCATATTTCTGGTGGCCATTTTAACCCGGCAGTTTCCTTTGGCCTATGGGCCGCCAAACGCTTTCCTGGGCATGAATTACTTCCCTATATCGTGGCCCAGGTTTTGGGAGGAGCTTTAGCTGGCCTTGTCATTTTGGTGGTCGGCAGTGGCAATGGCGCCTTAGACTTATCCGGCTCGAATCCCCTGGCTACCAACGGCTTTGGCAGCCACTCTCCAGGTGGCTATGGCTTACTGGCGGCTTTGATTATCGAAATTGTCATGACCTTTATGTTTTTGATGATTATTTTGGGTTCCACAGATCGCCGTGCCCCCGCTGGTTTTGCCCCAGTTGCCATTGGTCTCGGTTTAACGTTGATTCACCTGATCAGTATTCCAATTACCAATACCTCGGTCAATCCGGCTCGGAGTACAGGCGTCGCTCTCTTTTGTGGCAACGTCGAATTAATCGGTCAGCTATGGCTCTTTTGGGTAGCACCTATTTTTGGGGCGATCGCCGCAGGATATGCCTACAGTGCTTTCTTTAGCGAAACAAAAGATACGACGGGTACTGGGGCGCCGACGATCGCTTAGGCCTGTACCAGACATAATCTTTACCTGATATTTCCCCCATCGCTTGATTTTTCAAAACCTGGGGGATTTTTTATGGTCAATCTCTGGAATTAAGTTCGCTGGAGACAGGAAGCCTAATCACCAACATCCGCAATCCGAAAACCCATCTGGCACTCATAGGTCGTCGCCACCTTGGGAAAATTGCCATTGATGAGATGGCCGCAACATAATTTGCCCTGGCGTACGCGGGGGGTGCCACTTTGATCGGCCATTAAACAGCCCTGGCACACTTGATCAGTGGGTAAGATCTGTCCATCCGTAAGGATCATCAACATCTGCGCTTGCCTCCCATGGGACCCAACAACCACTCTTGCTTAATTTTTATTGTAAAGGGAACTGCTGATAAATTCGTTAAACTTGCTACACTGCTTAACCTTGGGAGCCATAGCGCCATTTACCTAGCCCGGCCCGCCGAGGAATGTTTGTTAAAATTTTAGCGATGCCGATGGTATAATGCGCCATCCGCAGGAAGTATTTTTAAATTTTATTTGCGATTGCGAAAGGAAGACCTCACCGTGACCCAAACTAACCTTGATTTCTTAGCCCAAACCGATAGCGTTGTTGCTGGGATGATTGCCAGTGAACTCAACCGCCAGCGGGTACACCTCGAACTCATCGCCAGCGAAAACTTCACCTCCCCAGCGGTGATGGCGGCCCAGGGTTCTGTCCTCACGAATAAGTACGCCGAAGGTCTTCCCAATAAGCGTTATTACGGTGGCTGCGAATTTGTCGATCAAGTAGAGCAAATTGCCATTGATCGCGTCAAGGAATTGTTTGGAGCGGCCCACGCCAATGTTCAACCCCACTCCGGCGCCCAGGCAAACTTTGCGGTGTTCCTAACGCTCCTAGAACCCGGTGACAAAATTATGGGGATGGACTTGTCCCATGGGGGCCACTTGACCCACGGTTCGCCGGTGAATGTGTCGGGGAAATGGTTTGAAGTGGTGCAATATGGCGTTAATAAAGAGACAGAACGCCTCGATTATGATGAAATCCGCGAAATTGCCCTGCGGGAAAAACCGAAGCTGATCATCTGTGGTTATTCTGCTTATCCGCGCATTATTGAGTTTGATAAATTCCGGGCGATCGCCGATGAAGTAGGTGCCTATCTGATGGCGGACATTGCCCACATTGCGGGATTAGTCGCAACAGGCCATCACCCCAACCCAATTCCCCACTGTGATGTGGTGACGACTACCACCCATAAAACGCTCCGTGGCCCCCGGGGTGGTTTGATCATGACCCGCGACGCCGAGCTGGGCAAGAAATTTGATAAGTCGGTGTTCCCCGGTAGCCAAGGTGGCCCCCTCGAGCATGTCATTGCGGGGAAAGCGGTGGCCTTCGGCGAAGCCCTCAAGCCGGAATTTAAAGCCTATTCTGCCCAGGTAATTGCTAATGCCCAGGCGATGGCCAATACCCTCGTCAGCCGTGGCTTCAAACTCGTTTCTAATGGGACAGATAATCACCTGATGCTTGTGGATATGCGCTCCATTGGCATGAACGGGAAGCGGGCTGATGCTTTGATCAGTGAGATCAACATCACCGCCAACAAAAACACCGTTCCCTTCGATCCTGAGAAGCCTTGGATTGGGAGCGGCATCCGTCTCGGTTCTCCGGCGATGACCACCCGGGGCCTCAAGGAAGTAGACTTTGCCGAAATTGCCAACATCATTGCGGATCGTCTGTTAAATCCCGATGATGAAGCGGTGAAACAGGATTGTCTGGGTCGCGTTGCGGATCTTTGTGAAAAGTTCCCCCTCTACCCCCATTTGCAGATTCCGGTAGCGGCGATCGCCTAAATTCTTTAATATCTTTTTAAATAATGGAAAGCTCAGGTTTAATGAAAAAGGTAACCTGGGTTTTTTCTTATTTCGGTTTTGCTCTATTCTCTCTGTTCTTAGCCAACGCCAATATGCCGAAGGAATTGTTGTATTTAGTCACGAGTCTAATCGCCCTGGTTGTGGTGCTGATTAGTACCCCCATTGTGAAAGCGATTGGCTTACGGAGTGGCCGGGTAGACCGACCCAACGAGCGGAAAGTCCATGACCGACCGATGGTGCGCTTGGGTGGCGTGGCGATTTTTATGGGCACCCTCGTCTCCCTAGGGACGGCTTGGCAGATGGATTGGTTCCCCCTTTTGTTTCCTGGGGAACAATGGCCGATCCTGGGGGTGCTGTTCGGGGCGATCGCCTTTTTTGGAATTGGCTTTGGGGATGATTTATTTGAATTAAGCGCCTTATCTCGACTGTTGATGCAATTCGTCGCCGCGGGCATTGCCTGGTTAATGGGGGTACAAATCGAATTTTTGACGATTCCGTTTACCGGGGAAGTGTTTTCTGTGGGCTGGTTGAGCCTACCTTTGACCCTAATTTGGCTTGTGGGCATGGCCAACGCGATCAATTGGATTGACGGCCTTGACGGTCTAGCGGCGGGGGTTTCGGGGATTGCGGCGGCGGTGTTGTTGGTGACGACCCTCTATCTCAACGAACCCATGGTGGCTTTTATTGCGGCGGCCTTGGCGGGATCGGCCCTCGGCTTTTTGCGCTACAACTTCAACCCCGCCCAAATTTTCATGGGGGATGGTGGCTCTTATTTTATGGGCTTTACCCTGGCGGCGATGGGGGTGGTGGGCCTCGTGAAAACGACGGCGGCGGCAGCGGTGCTCTTACCCTATGTGATTTTGGCGGTGCCCTTGATCGATATGACCACGGTGGTTTTTTCGCGGATTAGTAGCGGCTCTTCTCCTTTCAAACCGGATAAACGGCACCTGCACCACCGACTTTTGGCGGCAGGTTTTTCCCATCGCACTACGGTTCTATTTATCTATGGCCTTACCCTCTGGGCAGGGAGTTTGGCGATCGCCTTTTCGGGTCTCCCCAGCGGCACCCTCTATGCGGGGATTACGTCCCTAATTGTCGGGGTTTGGGGGTGGCAACTGTGGCGCAGGCGCGATTTTCCCGTCCACCGCAAATAGTACCAATGGCACATTCCCCTTGGCAGCATTACAACTCCGCAAAAGCACGCCTCAGGCAAACCATTTGGGACCGCTTGGCAACGGCTGGAGCAACGGTAACGCCTCCCCACGGCCACATTCCGAATTTCGTCGGGGCGATCGCCGCCGCTGAGAAATTAACTACCTTGGCAAGTTGGCAACGGGCAACGGTGATTAAGTGCAATCCCGATCGGCCCCAGGCCCCTGTACGTCACCAAGCCTTGGCTGCGGGAAAAACTTTGTACATGGCGGTGCCGCAGTTGGTGAATGAATCTTGCTTTGTCGCCATTACGCGGGAGCAGCTACCCCAAGGTCTCGATTTGGCGATCGCCGCCAAAAAAAACAACATCCTCAAATATGGCCGTCCCGTTAGATTCGCGGAAATGAAAACCATTGATTTGGCAGTGGTGGGCTGTGTGGCGGTGAGTGTGGCCGGCGGACGTACAGGAAAAGGAGCAGGTTTCGCCGATTTAGAACTAGCGATGCTTCAGCACTTTGGCCTGGTGGACAAAAAGACGACCATTGTGACCACGGTGCATGATTTGCAGGTGGTGCCCCCCGCAGCGTTACCCCTAGAAGCCCACGACTGGCCCCTGGATTGGCTTTGTACCCCTACAACTATTTATCAAACGCACCACAACCAGCCGCAACCCCAAGGCATTGATTGGCAACAGATTCGCCCCCAGCAGTGGGAAACAATCCCGATTCTCAAAAAGCTTTATGCAGAAAATTCGGAAAAGTCGCCCTAGTAGGCACCGTTATTTTTCGGGAACAGCATCACAAAAACAGTTTTACAGACGATCCACAAATCCATAAACCAATGGCGATGGTGCACATAATAAGAATCCATCCGTACCCTCGTGCCGTAGGGAATATCGTTGCGCCCAGACACCTGCCATAGCCCCGTGAGACCCGGACGAATGGTCAAAACTTTGTCGATGTGGCGACCGTATTTATAAAGTTCTTTGGGGACGAGGGGCCGGGGGCCAACAATGCTCATATCGCCTTTTAAAACATTCCAAAACTGGGGAAATTCATCGAGGCTGGTGAGGCGCAAAATATGGCCAATGCCAGTAATTCTTGGGTCTTTTTTGAGCTTGAAATCCTGTTCAAATTCGGCGCGCAACTCTGGCGATCGCCGCAACATTTCTTCGAGTACGGCGTCAGCATTAATAACCATCGTCCGAAATTTGATGCAGCCAAAGGGACGAAAATCCTTGCCAACCCGCCGTTGTACATAAAAAACAGGGCCGGGAGAGGTGAGTTTAATAATTAGGGCGATCGCCAAATAGAGGGGAGAAAATAGCACCAGAACGCCGAGGGAAAAACAAATATCAAAGCTCCGCTTCGCCACTACCCCATCGAGCCAGCGCCGCAGGGACAGGGAGCGGTGATCGCTGGGGGCAAACAAAAACTCTGAGCTTTGTCGTGCTAGCCCAGCCACGAATTTCAGCGCATCAAACTGCCGATAAACTGCCATTACGATCCTCTCCACACACCAAAAACTGCCTGGCTGTTAGGGTCACGCCTCACCACTGGTCGAACCCTGGGAAAATGGAGCGGGGCGATCGCCATTTGCGCCATTTTTCTTGACAGTTGTCTACAAATTCTACATAGCTTTGCCGAAAAATGTTAGCGGCGAATTGCTGAGCTCTCACAAAACAAGCTTCCGGCTGAATATCTTGGGCCTGGGCCTCAAAACGCTCGACTCCATTAGCGATCGCCTGGGCCGATTGCTGAGGAAACAAAATTCCCGTTTTGCCATCGGCGACAATTTCGGCCGCCCCCCCGCGATTGAAGGCAATCACAGGCGTCCCGCAGGCCTGGGCTTCGACCAGAACAATACCAAAATCTTCACAGCCTGCATAAACATAGGCCTTTGCCCGTGCCAGATAATCTTCCACCACTTCATCCGGTTGCCGCCCCAGGATTTGCACATTGGGTTTTGCCATCTTTTGCAGCTTTTCTAATTCTGGCCCGCCACCAATGACCACCAAATTTTTGCCCAACTGGTTAAACGCTTCTACGATTAACGCCACTTTTTTGTAGGGCACCAACCGCGACACTGTCACATAAAAATCATCCTTTTCCTCTCGGTAGGCAAAGCGCTCTAAATTGACCGGGGGATAAATCACCGCTGCCCGTCGCCGATAGCAGCGCCAGATTCGTTGGGCTGTCCAGTGGGAATTGGCAATAAAATAATCCACCTGGTTGGCACTGATCACATCCCATTGCCGCAGTCGATGGAGAAAATACCGCGCCAAAATCCCTTTAATGCCCTTGCCGAGGCCAGAATTATTTAAGTAATCAAAGGTTAAATCCCAGGCATAGCGCATCGGTGTGTGGCAGTAGCAAATGTGTAGCTGGTGGGGCCGTGTCAAAACCCCTTTAGCCACCGCGTGGGACGACGACAAAACTACGTCATAATCTTCAAGGTTAAATTGCTCTATGGCTAAGGGCATCAGCGGCAGATAGTTTTGTAAACCATATTTTGCCCGGGGAAATTTTTGTAAAAAACTGGTGGCGATCGCCCGACCATAGAGATAGCTATCAGGATTAGACGACTCAAAATCAATCAGAGCAAAAAGATCCGCCTCAATGTCCTGGAGAATTTCGCGCACCACCAGCTCTGAACCCCCCGTGGCGTAGGGCGTCAACCATTCATGAACAAGCGCGTAACGGGCCATGGGGACTCCCTTCTCTAAACCAATAGTCAAACCGAAAATGCCAGCTTCTAGCGAATTCCAGACCTTTTAGTATATTTCACCCCACAAAATCCTCAAACCGGGAACCCCAGCAGGGGACAAAAGCGTCAATATATGTTTAAGTGCAGTGAAGTGCATCAGTGTCAGTATGCGGCATATACATACAAGCGTATAAATATAAGGGCAAGCATACGGCACCATCCAAAACTTTGTCCTTATTCTGTAGCATCTGAAAGAAACCCATGAAAACCAATCAGCTTTTAACATCCGTAAGTCGCTCTACTGCCCTGGCCTTTCTCGCACTTACCCTAGGACTTGGGGGCGAAAAAGCACTGGCCCAGTGGCAACCGACTATTTCTGTCCCAGAATTTAAAAACGAAACCAATGGCAGCTATTGGTGGTGGAACAGCAGCACCTCCCAAGAACTGGCCGATGCCCTCAGCAATGAGCTTACTGCCACTGGCAACTTCCGCGTCGTTGAACGGCAAAACCTAGGGGCCGTCCTGTCAGAACAGGAATTAGCTGAATTGGGAATTGTTCGCCCAGAAACGGGAGCCCAACGGGGCCAAGTCACAGGGGCGCAATACATCGTGCTCGGTCAGATCACCTCCTACGAAGAAGGGGTCAAGGAAGAATCGACTGGCTTTGGGCTCAGTGGCATTCGGATCGGTGGCGTCCGGCTCGGCGGTGGTGGCCGTGGCTCTAGTGAAGAGGCCTACGTTGCCGTGGATCTACGGGTTGTTGACTCTACCACTGGGGAAGTGCTCTATGCGCGTACCGTTGAAGGACAGGCAAAATCTGATTCGACTTCCGGAGGTGCAACAGCGAGTTTTGCTGGCATTAATCTTGGTGGCGATCGCACCGAAACAAATCGCGCTCCCGTTGGCCAAGCGCTCCGGGCGGCCTTGATTGAAGCTACTGATTATCTCAGTTGTGTGATGGTCGAACAAAATGGCTGCATGGCTGAATATGAAGCGAAGGACGAGCGCCGTCGTGAAAATACCCGGAGTGTCCTTGATCTTTTCTAGACCGTTGAGCTCGTTGCCCTTCCTTTAGGGACAATCAACATATAAGTCAGCGATCGCCGCTGATTTTTTTTGCCCATTCTTAGAAGACTTGTACCCCAAAAAAGCCCTTGAATCTTTGGCGGTGGCTGCATATAATATAAAAAAGATAGTTTCTGTATCAAAAGTAACTAAATCAAGTTTTTCTTAAAGGGAGTTTAAGGCTATGCGGATGCGTAAAGAGAAAAATGAAACCCTCCGGGCGATGGAACGGGTTTGGGCGAGACATATGCTCAAGCAGCAAGATGCCCAGAACAAAAATGCGGATGCAGTCCGGGAAGCAAAGGAAATTCTTAACGAATACGGCGAATAAGTCAGTTAAATAATTTTTACGGTAGGCATATGTTTCAACACATATGCTTTTTTCATGGCTTGAAACCCCAGAGTGGGCTAGCCTAACTCAAAACTGGTCACCCCAAAAATATTTTGGACAGGAATTGTTGGGGGCGCTTGGGTATACATCCGCGCCGTTTCAAACACGGGCTGTAGTTGGTAGCGTTGGGCCAGGGCGATCGCCTCTGGATTGACCATGGGCACATCGAGGAAAAGTTCACTACCAGTGGGCAGACTGCCTTTGAGGGCGAGAAAGAGAATTTCTGCAATTTCAGCATTGTCAGCAAAGAGGGGGCCAATTTTATAACCCCGACGACAGAGACGTACCATGCCATAGCCTGTAATTTCAGTATTATTGACCATCACCCAGGTGGTGCTGTCCGGTTGCTGCAGCCAAGCTTTTAAAAAGGAGCGGCGATCGCCTGGAAAAAACTGCTGGTCATACTGACAAACTTCTTCAATATCGACCACTGTCAAGGGCTTCAAGCCCGGAGATTCTGGAACCTGGCCACCACCGAAGCCACTGTAACGCACGTTGTTATAGGCCAGATTAAAGCCCGATTTTTTGTAATTTTCCTGCTGGGCGACGACCCCATCGAGACCAACATTGCGACCAGCCACGGAGGCGATCGCCGCTTGCCAAATTTGCCAACCATAACCCTGGCCACGGTACTCTGGTTTGACGATATAGAAACCAATGAACGCAAAATTTGGGGCATATTTCACTGCTGAAATACTGGCGATCGCCGCTCCATCCAGCAAACCCACCAGAAATCCTGTGGGATCGGCGGCATAGAAACTGGCTGCATCCTGTAGGCCGGGATTCCAACCTTCCTGGGCGGCCCACTCAACGGCTAAATCCAGTTCCGTTCGGGTCATGGTTCTGATGGTGTAGGTTCCGCTCATCGGCGATCGCCCCCGTAAATTTTTTTCAGTCTAGCTTGGATATTTTGGCGACTTTTTGCTCTGTTGCATTTCCTGATAATTGCGTAGGATAAAAGCAGTTTTTGGAGCGACATGGCGATGATTCCAGGCGAACTACGTCCCCAAGCCGGGGAAATTGAACTGAATGCAGGCCGAGAAACAAAGGTGGTTACGGTGGCCAACACGGGCGATCGCCCCATTCAAGTGGGGTCTCATTTCCATTTTTTTGAAGTCAATCGTGCCCTGCGGTTTGACCGGGCGGCTACAAAAGGAATGCGTTTAAATATCCCGGCGGGCACAGCAGTACGCTTTGAACCCGGTGACGAAAAGGACGTAGAATTAGTGGCCTTGGCGGGTCGCCGCCATGTGTATGGTCTGAATAATTTGGTAGATGGAGCATTGGACTAGATGAGCACAGTGATTGGGATTGATCTGGGGGGCACGGCCATCAAAGGGGGAAAATTTAGCCCTGATGGTCTTTGTTTAGCAGAAAAAGCAGTACTCACCCCCCAACCCAGTACCCCAACCGCTGTCGCCGAGGCGATCGCCAATTTAGTGAATGCGTTAAATCAAGATCACACCTGTAAAGCGGTGGGGATCGGCATTCCTGGCCCGGTAGATGGTACAGCGCGCATTGCCAAAGTCGCAATCAATCTCAGTGGTTGGCAGGATGTGCCCCTCGCAGACTGGGTGGAAGCAAAAACAGGTTTACCCACAACGTTAAATAACGATGCCAACTGTGCCGGCCTGGGGGAAGCTTGGTTGGGGGCGGGGCGCGATCGCCAAAATCTCCTGCTCATCACCCTAGGAACGGGAGTCGGTGGGGCGATAATCCTCAACGGAAAACTTTTTACGGGCCATTACGGTGCCGCTGGCGAGTTGGGGCTGATTACCCTCAATCCCGATGGCCCCCCCTGCAATAGCGGTAATAATGGTTCCTTCGAGCAATATTGTTCGATCAATGGCGTTAAGCGGATTTCTGGTAAAGATCCTGGGGAATTAGGAGAACTGGCCCAGGCGGGAGATGCTGAGGCGATCGCCCATTGGCAAACCTACGGCAAACTGTTGGGGGCCGGGCTGACAAGCTTAATCTATATTTTCACCCCGGAGATGATTATTCTGGGGGGCGGCATCAGTGCCAGCAGTGAATTTTTCCTCCCAGCGGCGATCGCCGAAATTGAACGGCGGGTGCTGCCTTCTTCACGGGTGGATTTAAAACTGACCAAGGCCCAGTTAGGCAACAATGCAGGTATGGTGGGTGCAGCAAAACTCGCCCTCGAAAAAATCTCAAATACCCTGGACAATTAGGGAGAATTATTGATGCCATCTCTGCTAGCTTGATCTTTTTAAAAAGCCTCCGCCAAAATACGGAAAACACCATAAACGTCATAGAAATTCACTGCAATGAGTTAGAAAACGAGATATTTGCATCTGTTTAGGGGAACTACAACTAAAGTAATCTCGTCCCTTAGTTATCCTCCTGGAATCCCTAAACCATGGCTTTCTACAAACAAATATCTGCTTTTTGCAGTGCCGCTTCTTTGTTGACAATTCCCCTGGCGATCGCCCCAGCCCAAGCTCAACAAAGTTACCCCCTCGTCTGTCGGGGTGGTGGTGGCTTAAGCATCGTCAATACGGGCAACAATAACGTCAGAATTAATTTTCGGGCCGCTGCTGGTAGTGCCCCCCAAGGTCTGCAACCAGGGGAATGCAGTTGGCAGGATCGCGCCTTTCGTTCCGGGGAGCCGACTGTCATTTGTGATACCAGTGCCCGGGCAGTGCAATATGTCAGCAAACTTGTCCAAAGCAATGAATATGCAACCCTCCAAGTTTTTAATAACAACCAGGGCTGTATGCAAGCTAATGCGCCGATCCTTAACAACCCCCCTGTGCTCAATGTCCCCCCTGGAATCCCAGCGGCAGTACAATTTCGCCCTAACTTAAATCAGATTTGGCAGTCTAACTATGGCAATATCCACTGGCAAGAAGGTTGGTATCGCAACCAAACCCAGACCATTGCTATCACTTCCCAAGGTTGGGACAGTAATCGTAATGCCTATGTTGTCGAAGGGCGTTGGGGTCGCACAAATAGTAATGATGCCGGGCCATTTGAAATGACATTTAGCTCCGCTTGCGAGTTTTCCGGTAGCTGGAGTCGCCCTAACGGCACAAGTGGCGGCTGGACTGGTTCCTGTCAATAAAATGGTTGTGGCCTAATCGCTGCTTGGCTGAAAGATGCAGGGGGAATTGAAATAGGCTTCAAGCTTCTCCTCTGCATCGCTTTTTGTTTTTTTGTCCATGTCATTATCTTGAGCATTATTTTGGAGACTGAAATCGATGTCTGTCTTTAAAGAAGCCTGTGCCTATCTGGGTATGTCCTCTCTCCTAATTGTCCAAGGGGCGATCGCCCCGGCCCAAGCCCAACAAAACTATCCCCTGACCTGTCGCGGTGGCGGGAATTTAAGCATTACCAATACCAGCGGTAACAAGGTGAAAATTGTCTTCCGGCCAGCAACGGGCAGTGCTCCCCAAGGCCTGCAACCAGGGGAATGCAGTTGGCAAGATCGCGCCCTTCGCTCCGGAGAACCCAATGTGATTTGTGATACTGGTGTCCGTGCTGCCCAGTATCTCCCCAAGCTCATGCAAAGTAGCGAATCTACGACACTCCGAGTGTTTAACGATAATACTCAAGGCTGTATGCAAGTCGTTGGCTTAGGCGCGGCTCCGGTACCCCCTACCACCACCAACGCCAATGAGCGATCCCGTAATCCTGGCACGCCAAACACAAACCCAGCGACGCAGAATACGAATAACAATAACAACTCGTCTAATACCGCAAATACGGGAAATACTGGGAATGGTTCATTTACCAGCGGAAATCCTTCTAGTTCTGGGCAATTCCGGCCTGCTTTAAGGGGAATTTGGGAAACTACTTACAGCTATACCAATGGGGAACTGCAGGGCTATATCGATTGGGGATTGTCGACGGTTGGGGGGCCGGATAGCACTGATTTCATGACTATCACCACAGAGGGTTGGGACGCAAATCAAAATGCCTATGTAATCAAAGGAACCGTTCAACTAGGACTCCTGGGTGCCCCTTTGGGCACTGGCCGTTTGAGAGATTTTGAGATGACTTTTACGACGCCTTGTCAGTTTGAAGGGGTCTATGGCAACTCCCTAAACCGACCAATACCCTGGTCTGGCACTTGCCCCTGATCACGAGATTTTTTGACGGTGCAGAGAAATTTCCTTTAGGATAAAACCAGTTTTTCTGCACTGTATCTAGGTTGTGCCATGGTGGGCCGAAAGCTTGCTTTTAACCGTAATGCTGCCCTTGAAAAGGCGATGGAATTGTTTTGGGAAAAGGGTTACAGCGCCACAAGCCTTGCGGAACTTTTGGACTACATGGGGATCCAGCGGCAAAGTCTGTACAACACCTTTGGCAATAAACATGATTTGTTCCTGGAGGCGATCGCCTACTATGGCAAAATCGCAGTGCGCCAGCTAGAAGAGCGGCTCAATTATTCCGCTTCCCCCCTCGAAAATCTCCGAAATTTGTTTTATCAAACCGCCGACAATGCCAAGCTCCTCGGTTGTCGGGGCTGTTTTGTCGTCAACGCGATGATTGAACTCGCACCCCATGATCCCCAGGTGGCCGCCCTTGTGGAAGAGATTGCCACTAATATCGAACAAATTTTTACGGCCACTCTCGACCAGGCGATCGCCAAAGGAGAACTGCCCCCCAATTTTGACAGCCCGAAAACTGCCCGTTATCTCTACCATGTCCTTCTAGGATTAAATACCCGCATTAAAGGCTTGCCTAACCCCGAACACCTTAGAGAAACCCTCGATCTCGCCCTGATGGTGCTGCAACCCCAATAAAAAAGCCCCCTGGCCGATGAACCAGAGAGCCTATTCTCCCCTGGGGGAGATGTCAAAGACAGTGGGGGTTAACCTTCCCTGGGGGAGATGTCGAAGACAGTGGGGGTTAACCTTCCCTGGGGGAGATGTCGAAGACCATGGGGGCTAACTTCCCTAGGGGAGATGTCGAAGACAAAGGGGGTTAGTCGCGGCTATTGATGGCAATCAACAAGCGCAGAATAAACACAAATAGGTTGATATAGGTCAAATACATTGACAGAGCAGCCGAGAGATATTGCTCATTACGGTAGGCACGAGGCAACACATAGAAGTCAACTACCGCCGAACCAGCGAATAGTAACGTCCCTAAGCCAGAGATCCCGACCTCTAACCAACTGGGCGTGTAAACTCCAAAGAAAGCAAAACCAAGCTGGGCCAACAGCACCACAAACAAGGCAATAATTCCGAGGCGCACTGTTTGGGCCAGGGCTAAACCATCTTCATCGGAGAGGTTTGAGCCAATATTGCGCCCAATAATGAAGGTAATACCACAGCCGAGGGCTGCGATCCCAACCCCTTGGATACCGACCCCCGCAGTACCAATAGCGAGGGCAACAATCCCTGTGAGGGTGTACCCAGAAAGTAGACTGTAGCCGGCTAAGAGAGGGAGGGCGACGCTATTGTTTCCCTTTTCAGCGACCCCGCGGGCAACGAAGAAGAGGGCCAATTCAGCGATCAGGGCAACCCAGAAGGTGGGCATAAAGATGCTGGGATTGGTTTGGATTACTCCCAAACCACCATAGGTTCCGAGGGCTGTCAGGAGTAGGCCGCCACCCAGATAGGGCAGGGCATTTTTAATGACTTCTGGGCCAACCAGGGCTTGACCTTTGGCCTGCCGAATGGCGTCACGAAAATTACTGGTGTTGCTCATAAATAAGTGATTTGATGCTTGAAAAGTTAAAACTGCTTACTTTCTATTTTGGCAAAACTTTTCGGGGGTGGCAGTACGGATTCCTTTACTGTTGGGGAGGCTTCCGGGGATAATAGAGTTTAATTTGTGAACTGTCGTCAGTGAATTGAACTCACCATGCCGAAAACGGAGCGCCGGACGTTTCTGCTTGATTTTGAAAAACCTCTTTCGGAATTAGAATCACGCATCCATCAAATTCGTGATCTTGCTGCGGAGAATAATGTTGATGTTTCCGAACAGATTCAGCAGCTAGAGGCGCGGGCAGACCAGCTCCGGGAAGAAATTTTTAGTACCCTCACCCCGGCCCAACGGCTGCAATTGGCGCGGCATCCCCGGCGTCCCAGCACCCTTGACTATGTTCAAATGATGGCGGACGAATGGTTTGAACTCCATGGCGATCGCGGTGGTTCTGATGATCCGGCCCTCATTGGTGGGGTGGCCCGCTTTGATGGTCAACCGGTGATGATGTTGGGGCACCAAAAAGGACGGGATACGAAGGATAATGTCGCCCGCAATTTTGGCATGCCAGCTCCTGGGGGCTACCGTAAGGCGATGCGGCTGATGGACCATGCCAACCGCTTTGGGATGCCAATTTTAACGTTTATTGATACTCCTGGAGCTTGGGCGGGTTTAGAAGCGGAAAAGTTGGGCCAAGGGGAAGCGATCGCCTTTAACCTCCGGGAAATGTTTAGCCTCGATGTGCCGATTATTTGCACAGTCATTGGCGAAGGCGGTTCCGGTGGGGCCTTGGGGATTGGCGTCGGCGATCGCGTCTTGATGTTAAAAAATTCCGTTTACACAGTGGCGACCCCAGAGGCCTGTGCCGCCATTCTCTGGAAAGATGCCGGGAAATCAGAGCAAGCCGCCGCCGCCCTCAAGATTACAGCAGAGGACCTGAAAAGCCTTGAGATTATCGATGAAATTGTCCCAGAGCCAGCCTCCTGCGCCCACGCCGATCCCATTGGGGCCGCCCAACTCCTTAAAGCGGCAATCCAAGATAACCTCCAAGCCCTGCTGAAGCTGACGCCAGAACGCCGCCGTGAATTGCGCTACCAGCGGTTCCGGAAAATTGGTGTGTTTTTAGAAAGTTCCTAACTTTAGGATCTGGTTTGGCATTCATGGGTACTGATTCTAATCATTTAGCAATATTTTGTAACATTTCCGAAATTTTGCTAGGATAAGAAGCCGCTGAGCCCTAATGTGAACTATGGGACTTTCCCCCAATTTTGTTCCTTTGCAAGGCAGTTACATCACCAATATCCTTTCGTCTCCATTGGTAAACAGAGTTTAGGTCGTGGACATTTTTTCTGGGATTTTCTATGGACTAAGCTAAATTTTTTTGCCCACCCATCGCGCTATGTTGAGTGCAGTTCCCTGCCCATGATCTCTCCTGTCCACCTTTGGCGATCGCCTCTGCCCCTAAATTCTTGCAAACCCTTGGCCCTTCTTCCTTTCTTTGCGATGGCAGCCCCCCTGATATCCAAGCTCAATGTTCAACAGCATGGCAGATTCGGGATTTTGTTTAACGCCTCATCCATTGCCATTCCGCAACTCCTGATCTCCAGACCCATCCGGCTGTGCCGTCATCGAATGACGCAGCCTAGTCATGTCTGGCTAAAGTTTTGGCCGCTCCAGGATTTTTATTTCCGAAAGCGTCCCCAAAGTATTCTTCAAGGGATTCGACCATCCGTTGAGCCCAGTATTGAAGAATTGACCATGATCTCCAAAGCAGGGAATCCAACAGTTTATTGTTAGCGAGGATCTACTCTCCCCTGCCCCAGTTCCTTTTACTTCTTCATTCCATACCGAATTATGACAACATCTTCTTCAAGCGGCTTCAATGGTTCTACAAAAACCATGGCGACTGATGCTCTAGGTCGTGACCTCAATGATCTGGTGACTCGGCCAGACCGCAATAGCCACAATGGCAAAGCAGCAAGCATTCGCCCTGCCACAGAAGAAAGCCAGCAGAAAATGGCAGAGGCTGTGCATACGATGCTAGAAGCCGTTGGCGAAGATCCTGACCGTGAAGGTCTCCTAAAGACGCCGCTGCGGGTGGCAAAAGCCATGCAGTTTCTGACCCAAGGCTATAACCAGTCCCTTGAAGACATCGTCAATGGTGCAATTTTCGATGAAGGGCACAATGAAATGGTATTGGTGCGGGACATCGATTTCTTTAGCCTCTGCGAACACCATATGTTGCCCTTTATGGGTCGTGCCCACGTGGCCTATATCCCGAATCAAAAAGTTGTGGGCCTCAGCAAATTAGCGCGGATCGTTGAAATGTATTCCCGTCGTCTCCAGGTGCAAGAACGCCTGACCCGACAAATTGCAGAAGCGGTCCAAGAAATCCTTGACCCCCAAGGGGTTGCGGTGGTGATGGAAGGGATTCACATGTGTATGTCCATGCGGGGTGTCCAAAAGCCCGGTTCTTGGACCGTTACCAGTGCCATGATTGGGTGCTTCCAGAAAGAACAAAAAACCCGTGAAGAATTTCTCAACTTGATTCGTCACCAACCCAGCTTTATTTAAGGCAATTTGGGATTGTAGCGTCGCAATCTAAAACATAAATAAGAGAAGGGCAGCCCTAGGGCTGTCCTTTTTGCTAAATTGCCTATCAGCAATGGAAATCGACCAGCATCCTAGGCGGCATAGGTCGGGAAATCGGTATAGCCTTCCGCGCCTGTGGGGGCATACCAAGTAGCCATATCTGCATCGGGGTTTAAGGCCCAGTTATTGGTGTAACGTTCAACGAGGTCAGGGTTACTAATAAAAGGACGGCCAATGGCAATTAGGTCAGCTTGCCCAGTGGCGATCGCCGTTTCTGCACTGCTTCGATCATAGCCACAATTACCCATGAGAACACCATCATAAACGGCCCGGAAATCAGCCAAGGTCAGCGGCTCTCCCAGTTCATGGAAGCCAAAGGCCAAACCATCCATCACATGGAGATAGGCCAAATTGTACCGATTTAGTTGACTGGCAGCATAGGTAAACTGCTCCCGGAAATCGGGCGAACCCATATCATTAAAGGAACCATTGGGGGAAAAACGAACACCCACCCGACGGGAATCCCAGACCGTTGTTACCGCATCTAAAATCTCGAAGAGCAACCGACAACGATTCGTGGCGCTGCCCCCATAGGCATCCGTGCGATGATTCGTTTTCGATTGGAGGAATGTATCGAGTAAATAGCCGTTGGCGGAGTGAATCTCAATACCATCAAAGCCCGCTGCTTTTGCCCTGATTGCCGCCTGGCGATACTCCTCAATAATCCCAGGGATTTCTTCTGTTTCAATGGCCCTGGGGACTTCATAGGGCTGTTTGCCAAGGGGCGTATGAATTTCTTCGCCGTTATTAATTTTGATTGCGGAAGGGGCGATCGGCAATTGACCCCCATGGAAACTGCTATGGGAAGCGCGGCCCATGTGCCACAATTGCAAGAAAATCTTGCCGCCTTTGGCGTGGACGGCTTGGGTGGTGAGTTGCCATCCTTCAACCATAGCGTCCGTGTAAACACCTGGCGATTCATTCCAACCATTGGCCTGTTCTGAAATGGTTGTGGCCTCTGCAATAATTAGACCCGCCGAAGCCCGTTGGCCATAGTATTCCGCCATGAGCGCGTTGGGAATGCGATCTTTGCCAGCCCGTGCCCTGGTCATGGGAGCCATTACTACACGGTTTGTCAAAGGGAGATCCCAGAGGTGAAAGGGCTCTAAAAGCGTTGCAAAAGTCGTTGTCATAGATTTAATTGTTCTTTTTGACTACCTGGTCAATAAAATATTTGTTCATTGTAAACTTTTTTAACAATCTTCCTAAAAACCGAGATCTGTCTTAGCCAAATCTGCCTCGACAAACAAGGTTTCATCCGCCATCGTTTGCCAGTCATGGCAACCAATTTCTTGGTAAAACGTCTGGTCATAGGAGCGCGTCCGCATCACTACCGGCATCGGGAGAGCGTGACCAAGCACGAGAGCCTGTTGTTTAGAATCTAATTTGGCCAGGACAGAGCGTAGGTTACCGCCCCCAGAGACCCCCGTAAAAATCGCATCAATATCTTTTTCGTCATTGAGCAAACAAGTTACCCGCGTGCCAATTTGGGACATGACTTCGTTGTCGATACCGGAGGGACGTTGATCAACGACCAGGAGAGTGACAAAATATTTCCGCATTTCCCTGGCGATCGTGCCAAAAATGGTTTGGTGGACAATTTTAGAGTCTAAAAATCGGTGGGCTTCTTCAATGGTGATCACCAGGGGCGTCGGTTTATTCTGGACGTTTTTGGTTTGCAGGTACAGATCTGCTTTTTTCACATAGGCGGCGTGAATGCGTCGGGTAATCATGTTTGTCGCCAACATATACGACAGCATATTGGACTGGGAGCCAAACTCAATGATTACGTGTTTCCCGGCATCTAGGCTCTGGAGCAGTTGGTCGATGTAGTTAAAGGGGCAAGTTTGGCGGATATATTTAAGGTTTTCGAGTCGTTTTAATTTCCGTTGCAGAGCCATAATAGAACCAGCATGGCCCTGGCGTTCTTCGCAAAAGAGGCGGATATCTTCATTGCTCATCTCCAGAAGTTTGACAATCCAGGTACGACCAAACTCAGAATAGAGGACATTGGCATTATCGAGACTCGCCTCAGATAGCCCTAGTTCAAAACCAACGAGCCGAATATCTTCAATTTCAATTTGATCGAAGCTGAGGTAAAGTTCCTGGGCATCGCGTACCCCCCGCCGTTGGGTGGATTCTGAATCGAGGGTATAGATTTCGACTTGACCGGGGAAAAGCTGCCGGAGACCTTTAACGGTACTGACGCCTTTGCCCTCTTCAATCGCTTCCCAACCGTATTCAGAATGCATATCAAACATCAGGTTTACGGCGGCCCGTCGCTTGATAATGCCAGATAGCAATAACCGGGTTAGGAAGGATTTGCCGGTGCCAGACTTACCAAAAATGCCGTTACTTCGTTCCACAAAGCGGTCAAGGTCGAGGCAAATGGGCACATCCATATCAAGGGGACGGCCAATGGCAAATTTTTTGTGGTGGGGGTCGTCCTCCCAACCAAATACTCGCCGAAAGTCTTGTTCGTTGGCTTCGTAAACTTGACTGAAGTGACTAGGGATCGTTTTTACGGGCAGTAGCTCAAGGGTCTCAAAGTTTTCTGTTTCATGCTCTTCTGCTTGGCTGGGGGTAAACATCAGCATCGGTGCGAGTTCGACGGTGCCATAGGTGCTGGTTCCGGCGAGGACGGCTTGGAGGAAATCGTCGTTGGGATTGGGTGGGTCGGCGAGGATGCGGGGGCTAGAGGTGCCCAGGGAAACATCGGTGAGAAGACAGAAAAATTGGGAGCGGCTCCCTTTGACGACGAGAAATTTACCGACGCGCATTTCTTCGACGGACACATCGCCATGGAGACGGACTTCGAGGCCTTGGCTTAAGGAACCTTGAATTACGGAGCCAAGGGGGTGTTCGGTGGTCATGGGCAACTGAAGAAGGGGGGATTAGAGGTTGGTCGGAAC
>NZ_CAWNNO010000005.1:0-76466 GCF_963876085.1 Synechococcus sp. BDU 130192
TGTTTCGCTATGGTTTTGACTTATTACGTCGCTTTTTTACCGTTTCTACCCAACCTCTACTTGGGTCAGGGTTTCACCCCATACAATTTTTGTCCTGTACTTAGGATGGTGTTATATTTAAGCGAAATGATAATATCAATTAAGCTAGATTAAATATCTTCAGATAAGTACAGAGTAAAGCGGTGTACCTTAAGCAATTTTATATTTTGCTGACTCATAGTATGCATCATATAAAGAATATGATCTGCTTGTAATAAAGTGCCATCATTGCGGCAACTACCTCGATAACGGAATTGGACTTGGGTGGGGCTAATGACTTTTTCGAGGGCGATCGCCGTTAACATTTCTCGGAGATTCAGTTGCTTAATTTTGCCAGACTTTGTTTTCTTTTCGAGGAGAATTTCCGGAGTCTGACGGATGGTTTCGAGCCAAGCTTCCCATTGTGCCGCAGAAACAGGTTCTTCGGTTTCAAGATCAATCAGGTATTCTGCTTCCGTAAGGAGCGCAGTGGCGGCCTTAGAACGGACGGGCACTTCCTCAACGCGATAGATCGGCATATCGATGGGCAACTGTTCAGCGAGTCGTCGCCGGAAGTCTTCTAGATCTAAAACTTGGCGCAACTCAAAATCAATAATTTCTCCTGAGCTGGTGGCTCCTAATGATAGGGCATTGGCGATGGAAATGCGGGGGCTCGGATGAAAGCCGTTGGTGAAAGCCACGGGAATTGAAGCGCGGCGCACAGCTCGGTCAAATAAACGGACTAAATCGAGGTGACTAACCAGGCGCATATCTCCTTGCTTACCAAACCAAACCCGGAACCGTTGTAGGCGTTCTTGATCCTTTTGGAATTGGCCGACAAATTCGGGAATTTCGGGCGGTTGATAGACGACATTATGGCCAAAATCGGTGCTGCAGACGCCACAATGGGAACAACCATCAAAGGCACAGTCGGGAATGGTTGCCGCTTCGAGGGCTCGCTTTAAATCGTCCTTGAGCCACTGCTTGTCAATGCCTGTGTTGAGGTGATCCCAGGGCAAGGGGGCGTCGAGGGGGTCGTTGTCGGTGGTTTCAAAAACATTCCACTCGCCACTTTCGACCTTGCGGTATTTCCAGGTGAGGTCGGATTCGGCGATCGCCTGTTCCCAAGCGCCATAGGCTTTGTCTAAATTCTCCCACCAGGAATCCATTCCAGCCCCCAGTTCCCAGGCTCGGCGAACGACTTTACCCAAACGGCGATCGCCCCGACCAACGAAATCCTCCATGGCTGAAATGCGCACATCGGTATAGTTCACCTTCACGCCGCGAATCGGTCGAAAAGCTTCCCGCAACAGTTCCTGTTTACGCTTAAATTCTGTCGTCGAAACCGAATGCCACTGGAAAGGCGTGTGGGGTTTCGGGGTGAAATTAGAAATGGTGATGTTGAAGTTTAAACGGCGATTGCTCAGGGACGCACATTCCCGCCGCAGCCATTGCACCGTTTCCGCGATGCCCAACACATCAAGATCCGTCTCCCCAGGCAGGCCAATCATGAAATAAAGCTTGACCTTGTCCCAACCCTCTTTCACCGCCGTTTGGATACCCCGTAGCAGTTCTTCGTTCGTCAAACCCTTATTAATCACATCCCGCATTCGTTGGGTGCCCGCTTCTGGGGCAAAGGTCAAACCCGCTTTACGCGTCCCACCGACAATATTGGCAATGTTTTCATCAAAACGATCCACCCGCTGGCTGGGCAGAGATAGGGAAATATTTTCGTCCTTAAGGCGATTTTTAATCTCGACTCCTACCGCTGGCAACGAGAGATAGTCAGAACAACTGAGGGAAAGTAGAGAAAATTCGTTGTAACCCGTCGCCCGCATTCCTTTTTCGATAGCATCGACGACTTTCTCTGGTTCGACATCCGTCGCAGGTCGCGTTAGCATTCCCGGTTGGCAGAAGCGGCAGCCCCGGGTACAACCCCGGCGAATTTCCACCGTCAGGCGATCATGAACTGTTTCCACATAGGGCACGAGGCCGATGGAATAGGCGGGAATAGGCGTGGCGACACGGCGCAAAATTCGCTTGGGCACTTCGTCACGGATTGGATGCACAGAACCATCCGCCGCCATTGCATAGAAGCGAGGCACATAAACCCCTGGCACCTGGGCTAAATCCAGCAGAGTTTCTTCCTTACCCAGACCGTTAACCTTGGCTTCTTCGAGGATGAAACCCACTTCGGGCAAAAGTTCTTCGCCATCGCCCAGAACGATAAAGTCAAAAAAGTCAGCGTAGGGTTCTGGGTTAGAGGTGGCTGTTTGTCCCCCCGCAAAAATGAACGGATAATTTCCTTGATCTCGTTCCTGCCAAGTGAGGGGAATCTGGGCAAGGGTAAGCATTTCCAGAATATTGGTCGCCCCCAGTTCATAGCTCAAGCTAAAGCCGAGAATGTCAAATTCCAACAGCGATCGCCTGGATTCGAGGGCAAACAGCGGCAGATTTTTTTCCTTTAACTTCTCGCTCAGATCAGCGGCGGGTAGATAAGTGCGATCGCACAACTGTCGAGGTTGAGCATTAATCACGTTGTAGAGCAGGATATGGCCCAAATTCGAGGAACCCACCTCATAGACTTCCGGATAGGTCAGCACCCAACGCACCACCGCCCCTTGCCAAGGCTTATGGATTGCACCCAGTTCATTACCCAAGTAGCGCGCTGGTTTGAAAATATCCGTCGTAATCAGCGCTTCGTAATCAGCCGGTTGAGGAAGACAGGGAGCCGTTGCCACAGGTGATGAACCTCCAAGGGAGTCGAGGGAAACAATTCAGTCCCCCATTATACCGGAGAGCCTTCGAGATGCTAGGCCGCGAGCAACCGGGATGCCTGCGCAAAAAATTCTGCTTCATCTTTGAAAATGCGCACAAACTGCTCCATTTGGGTCAGCTCCAATACCATACGCACCTGGGAATTGATCCCACAACAGCCGAGGCGTTTACCATGGGATTCTGCCAATTTTGTGCCCTGACTGAGCACCACCGCCGCCGCACTGTCGATAAATTCTACCTGCTGGAGATCGACTAAAATTTCTCGACTGAATTCGTCGTTAATGGCCCCATGGAGCGATCGCCAAAATACGTCAAGATTTGAGGTTGTCAAAGCACAATTTGGGCGCAGAATAACAGGCTGTTGGTTTTTATCCATCGGTAGACTCTCCCCAGGGGAACTTCCCTGTTTACCCATCGTCTTAGTCACAACTTTTATACAAAAATCAAACAACTTTTTCGGTTGAAAAAACCCTGAAAAGGCTGCTAAACATTTGATTTGGGATAGAACCATTGTATGGGGGAGACTCAAAAATCAGGTGTGATGATAACTTATCCTGAACAAAAACATCTCGTTACCAAAAGATCCTTTATTGCTTCGAGAACGGTATGTTTGTTTACATTTTTTCTAAAAAAAGAAGCCCGAAGTTTAAAAATTATTTAAGACCGGGGAGAAATTGTGTAAACACCTCGAAAATGGAACCATGACCTAAACAAATTTCACCACTTTACGCTATTTAGACCATTCATTATTTACCCTTAATCAGCGACAATAAGAGAATCTTTCTTTTGTAATGAAATCAGTTCCTCATTTAGGGAAACATTACTACTGTGAGTACGCCATTTATGATTCGTCGTTTAGTGGAAAAAGCCCTTTTCATTAAACAAATGACCCCCGAAATTGAAAACGCGATCAACTCCGAGTTGACACGCCTTGGCCATGTTTCCGATGCGGATTATGAAGCCCTCGAACTTTTGATGGCAGAAATGGATGCGGGCCGGATTCAGCTTGTGCCCAGTCGCTTTATCTTTTGATGAGAGCTTTAAACTGGCTGGGGTTTGGGGGCTGAGGGACAAAGGTTGGCGATCGCACAAATCTCACATTGAGGTTTTCTGGCATTACAGACGGCGCGACCATGGTAAATCAGACGGATCGACCAGTTTTCCCACTCCGGCTGGGGAATTAATTTCATCAAATCCCGTTCAATTTGTACCGGATTCTCAGATTTTGTCAGGCGCAAACGATTACTCAGCCGTTTCACATGGGTATCCACCGTCACTCCCGCACAAATCCCAAAAGCATGGGCCAGAACAACATTGGCCGTTTTCCGCGCCACACCGGGCAAGGTCAGAAGCTCTTCCATGGTTTGCGGCACTTCCCCATTGAAAACCGCCATAATCCGCTGGCAAGCTCCCTGAATATTTTTCGCTTTATTTCGATAAAATCCCGTTGAGCGCACTAGCTGTTCAATGTCTGCCACATTTGCCCCGGCAAAGGCCGCCGCATCAGGAAATCGGGCAAAGAGCGCCGGTGTAACTTTATTTACTCGCTCGTCGGTACATTGGGCCGAAAGAATGGTTGCCACCATGAGTTGCACGGGGGTTTCATAGTCCAAACTACAGGTGGCATCGGGATAGAGTTCGTGGAGTTTTTCGAGAACGGCGATCGCCCGTTTTTTCTTACTACGCGGGTAATGGGTAGAAACCATGGAGAAAGCAATAAAGCAGAAACGAGACTAACAATCTTAACAGAAATAAATAATTTGACTATTTTTTAAGCTTATGATAGGGCTCTCACCTGGACAACCCAAGTGGGAACAGAGTTAAAGTGTGGTGACATTGTGCTGACATCTGTTAAGATAGACGTTAAGGAAGCAATCTTAAAAACAGTTTCAATATTTTCCATAGGATTATTGAAGCTGTCTGCGAAGAAACTATGAGTAATACTTTGCTTGAAGAGAACCAAGCCACATATTCTCGGAACATTAAAATCAATATCAGAGCACAGCAAAATCAGCGAGATCTCATTGATCGAGCGGCTCAAGTGCAGGGCAAGAGTCGGTCAGATTTCATGCTGGAATCTGCTTGTCAAAAGGCACAAGAGGTTTTGCTAGATCAGGTATTTTTTACGCTAGATAATCAAAAGTACCAGCATTTTTTGGATTGTCTTGATGCCCAACCCTCACCAAATAATCAGTTAGCGACACTCTTGGCGAAGCCAGCACCCTGGGAATAACTGTCGCAATGATCTCGGCACCGCAAAAGTTAAATGAGAATCATGATATTCAGTCTTTTCAGTCTGGTGAAGCTTCGTTGGATACGTGGCTAAAACAGCGGGCACACAGAAATGAGCAAAGTGGCGCCTCAAGAACTTATGTCATTTGTGTCCAAAACCGGGTGATTGGTTACTATTGTCTCGCGAACGGGGCGATCGCCGCCCAGGTTGCTACCGGAAAAACCCGTCGGAACATGCCCAATCCGATTCCTGTGATGGTAATTGGTCGCCTCGCTATTGATCAGGCTTGGCAAGGGCAGGGATTAGGAAAAGCGCTGTTACGGGATGGCATTTTGCGCATTTTACAAGCCGCAGAAATTGCCGGGCTCCGAGCGATTCTTTTCCATGCTCTTTCCCCTGGGGCCAAACAATTTTATGAGGGTTGCGGTTTTATGCCGTCTCCCTTGGAACCGATGACTCTGATGATTACGATCGCCGATGCCCGCAACGCCCTAGAATCAAATCGGTAAACTTTCCGTTCGGTAAGGCTACGCTTTAAGTTTTCTGGTGGCTTCAGGTTAAACTAACTAAGTTCATTATTGACCTGATTTCGTTTCCCATGGCAACCTACCTCATTGAAGTTGGTACAGAAGAACTCCCTGCTGATTTTGTCGCGGCGGCGATCGCCCAATTAAAAGACCGCGTTTCCCATAGCCTCACGGAGTATTTTCTCACCCCAGACGGAATCGAAGTCTACGGAACCCCCCGACGCCTGGCTGTGTTAGTCCAAGGGTTGCCAGACCAGCAGGCTGATCGGGAAGAAGAAATTAAAGGCCCCCCCGCTGCCGCCGCATTTAAAGAGGGTCAACCCACTAAGGCCGCTGAAGGCTTTGCCCGCAAACAGGGGGTTGAACTGTCCGCCCTGGAGGTGCGCCCCACGGAAAAAGGAGACTTTGTTTTTGTCCAAAAGAAAACCCTCGGTCGCCCGACGCCAGAAATTTTGCAGGAACTGGTTTTAGGTTGGTTTACGGCCCTCGAAGGGCGGCGCTTTATGCGGTGGGCCGATGGTGATCTGCGCTTTCCGCGACCGATTCGCTGGTTGGTTTCCCTTTGGAATGATGCTGTTTTGCCCCTGGAATTGGTGAATGGCTCCGGTAAGTTAGAAGCGGGTTGTATTTCTCGTGGGCACCGGATTTTACATCAAGGGGAGGTGACCTTGAGTAATGCGGCTGATTATGTGGTGACCTTGCAACAAGCTTTTGTGGAAGTTGATCCCCAGGTGCGGGAAGAAAAAATTGTTGCTGGTGTAAAAGCAGCGGCGGCAGAGATTGGTGGTGAGGCAGAAATGCCCGCTGATCTCCTCGCTGAAGTGGTGAATTTGGTGGAGTATCCCACGGCAGTGGTCGGGGACATTGAAGCGGAATTTTTAGAGCTACCCACAGAGGTAATTACGACGGTGATGGTCACTCACCAGCGGTATTTTGCGGTGCGCGATCGCCAAGATAAAACGAAGCTTCTCCCGAAATTTATTACGATTTCCAATGGTGATCCCAAGAAATCAGAGATCATCGCTGCGGGGAATGGTCGGGTGATCCGGGCGCGGTTAGCAGATGGTCAGTTTTTCTACCGGGCCGATTGCGATGAACATTTAGAAACCTATTTGCCCCAGCTAGAGGCCGTCACCTTTCAGGAAGAATTAGGGACGATGCGGGACAAAGTAGACCGCATTATGGAAATTTCCCAGCAGATCGCGGAACAGCTTGGCCTGTCTGAGGCGGACAAAGAAATTATTGCCAGCACCGCCATGCTCTGTAAGGCGGATTTGGTGACCCAGATGGTCTATGAATTCCCAGAACTCCAAGGCATCATGGGTCAAAAATATGCCCTGGTCAGTGGGGAAGCGCCCGCCGTGGCCGAGGGGATTTTTGAGCATTATCTACCCCGCAATGCCGATGATATTTTGCCCCAAACCCTTGCGGGTCAAGTGGTGGGCATGGGCGATCGCCTCGATACGTTGGTGAGCATTTTCGGCCTGGGGATGATCCCTTCTGGTTCCTCGGATCCTTTTGCACTGCGACGGGCGGCCAATGCAATTATTACTGTCGCTTGGGACGCGGGTCTTGAAATTGACCTTGGAGAACTGTTAGCCCAGGGTGCGAAGGATTTTGTTACGGCTCACCCCGATAAAACGTCTCCCCTCGAAGCCCTGCAAAGCTTCTTTATTCAGCGGATTCAGACTTTGCTCCAAGATGAAAAGGGTATTGATTATGACCTGGTGAATGCGGTGCTGGGTGACGATGCAGAATACACTGAACGGGCTTTAACGGATTTACTGGATGTGGGCGATCGCGCTGAATTTTTACAGAGCATTCGTGACGATGGCCAACTCGCAAAAATCTACGCCACCGTCAACCGTTCTGCAAAGTTGGCCGCCAAGGGGAACCTCAGCACGGATAGCCTCGATCCGACAGGGGTAATTAACCCGGAGAAATTTGCGCAAAACTCCGAGCGCGATCTCTATGCGGGCTTAGTGGAACTTGTGCCCACCACCGAAGCGGCCCGCACCGAACGGGATTACCAAAAACTGATCGATGGGTTAGCGGCCCTCGCGCCCACAGTTGAGCGGTTCTTTGATGGGGAGGATAGTGTTTTGGTGATGGCAGAAGATCCTGCTGTGCGGGAAAATCGCCTCAATCTCCTTGGGCTATTGCGGAACCACGCGCGGATTCTGGCAGACTTTGGGGCGATCGTTAAACAGTAGATCCTTGTTTATTTTTAGAGTCATGGCAGGGACATAAAGCTGTCTCTGTCAGGGTTTCCCCTGAGAAGCAATACAGTTCAATTTTTGGAGCGATCTAAAGTTCGGGAACCCGTACATTATCAGGAGTTGTCTGGATTTAATTTTCTCCGCTAAATTAGCACTCAGAGATTGAGAGTGCTAAACTTCAATCTAGCTAAATTTAGTCGTTTATTGATCTGGAGAAATTATCCATGGCAGCAATTAGCATCAATGTTTCTACCCTCAAGCCCCTCGGCGATCGCGTTTTCGTAAAGGTCAGCGAATCTGAAGAAAAGACCGCTGGTGGGATCCTCCTCCCCGATAGCGCTAAAGAAAAGCCCCAAATCGGTGAAGTTGTAGCTGTTGGTGAAGGCAAGCGCAATGATGACGGTAGCCGTTCCGCCGTTGATGTCAAAGTTGGCGATAAAGTTCTCTACTCTAAGTACGCTGGTACTGATATCAAACTCAGTGGCGATGACTACGTGCTTCTTTCTGAGAAAGATATCCTTGCAACCGTTGCGTAACTATTTTTAGGTTTGACCTAAGCAATCGTTTCAGATTTTTCTATTTTTTCTCGTAAAACGCTCAACCTAGAAATTCAATCATTATGGCTAAATCTATTATTTACAACGAAGATGCTCGCCGCGCCCTCGAAAAAGGGATCGACCTCCTCGCTGAAGCTGTTGCGGTAACCCTCGGCCCCAAAGGTCGGAACGTTGTGCTCGAAAAGAAATTTGGCGCACCTCAGATCGTGAATGACGGTGTGACCATTGCCAAGGAAATTGAGCTCGAAGACCACATCGAAAACACCGGTGTTTCTTTGATTCGCCAAGCGGCTTCTAAAACCAATGATGTGGCCGGTGACGGAACCACCACAGCAACGGTTCTTGCCCATGCCATGGTCAAAGAAGGTCTCCGCAACGTCGCGGCTGGTGCGAACCCCATCGCCCTCAAGCGCGGTATTGATAAAGCGACTGAATTCCTCGTTGGCCGCATTAAAGACCAGGCACGTCCGGTAGAAGATTCGACGGCGATCGCCCAGGTCGGTGCCATCTCTGCGGGTAACGACAAGGAAGTTGGTGACATGATCGCCAAGGCCATGGACAAAGTCGGTAAAGAAGGTGTGATCTCCCTCGAAGAAGGGAAATCCATGGAAACCGAACTCGAAATCACCGAAGGGATGCGTTTCGACAAGGGTTACACTTCCCCCTACTTCGTCACCGACACCGAGCGCATGGAAGCGGTTCTTGAAGATCCCTTCATCCTCATCACTGACAAGAAAATCACCTTGGTACAAGACCTCGTTCCAATCCTCGAACAGGTTGCTCGCCAAGGTAAGCCCCTCGTGATCATCGCTGAAGATATCGAGAAAGAAGCCCTTGCGACCCTCGTAGTCAACCGTCTCCGGGGTGTCCTCAACGTTGCTGCGGTTAAAGCGCCTGGTTTTGGCGATCGCCGTAAGCAAATGCTCGAAGATATCGCTGTACTCACCGGTGGCCAACTGATCACCGAAGATGCAGGCCTCAAGCTCGACAACACCAGCGTTGATATGCTCGGTAAAGCCCGCCGCATCACCATCACCAAGGACAACACCACCATTGTGGCCGATGGTAACGAGCAGGCAGTTAAGACCCGTTGTGAGCAGATCCGCCGTCAAATCGAAGAATCTGATTCTTCCTACGACAAAGAAAAACTCCAAGAACGTCTCGCGAAACTCTCCGGTGGTGTCGCTGTGATCAAAGTCGGTGCAGCAACCGAAACTGAGATGAAAGACCGCAAGCTTCGTCTCGAAGATGCGATCAACGCGACTAAAGCAGCCGTTGAAGAAGGGATTGTTCCCGGTGGTGGCACAACTCTGGCGCACCTCGCTCCTGAACTCGAAAAGTGGGCAACCGACAACCTAATTGCCGAGCAACTCACTGGTGCTTTGATTGTGGCCCGTGCCCTGACTGCGCCCCTGAAGCGTATTGCTGAAAATGCTGGCCAAAACGGTGCGGTCATCGCTGAGCGCGTGAAGGAAAAAGACTTCAATACTGGCTTTAACGCAGCAACTAACGAATTCGTTGATATGCTCGCCGCTGGTATCGTTGACCCTGCTAAGGTAACCCGTTCTGCAACCCAGAATGCGGCTTCCATCGCTGGTATGGTTCTCACTACCGAGTGCATCGTTGTTGACAAGCCTGAAAAAGATAAGGCTGGTGCAGCTCCCGGTGCCGGTGACTTCGACTACTAACGCTTAACTCCAAAGTCTGAAACCCTAAATTAATTTAAGTTTTATCCCTCTGAATATATTTCAGGGGGATTTTTTGTAAAACATCGCTTATTATGAAAATTTATAAAATAAAAGCAAGAAATAAAAGCAAGTAATTTCACTCAAGTCAGTTTGATTTTTTTGAACATTGATGAGCAACGAATCAAATATTATTCATGGATCAAATTTCGCAGCAAGAACAAATTATTAGTATTCGAACTATATTTACTCGTTTTGTCAACAACAAAAAACGTTTGTTTGTCTTGATGAATATTGTGAATCGACTGGAAAACTTTCAAGCAAAAGATCAGTGGAATTTGAGTGTCATTAATCGAGAACTTGTGAGTAGAAAACCCAAAGATATTACTCAATTACAAATTGATGAAATAACTCGTGTTTCAATTGTTTTTTTTCACGCAATTTTTGAAGATACGATACGTGAATTTGTTCGTTTTAAGCTTTCTCAAGATCCCGTAAAAGCTCTAACTATTACTTGTCCAATTAAGAATATATCGTTGCCTGATTTAATGAATTATCGCAATGAAAAAATAGATTTTTTTTGCAGAAAAGTAATTTGTGAAAATTTAGGCATAGAAAAGAATTTAGAAAGTCTAGATATTCAATCATTAATCGATGAATCCATAAAAAAATATTTGGCTAGGCAAAGTATTAATTCAGTAAAAAATCTAACAACAATACTAAGCAAAGTTGACATACCAGCTGATAGCTTACCGAAACAATATTTCCCTATACTTTCTGAAATGATGGAAAGACGTCACAAAATTGTGCATCAAGCTGATTTGCCAAGTGAATTATCTCAAGAGCCAACAGAAATTTCAATTGAAACAGTTGATGAATGGATAGATAAATCTTCAAATCTTATTTATCATTTATTTATAAATGAGCTTTGCAAACTAGGTTTTATGAAAGGAGGAAAAATATATACGGACGAGGATATGATGCTATAATTTTTGTTTTTTATTTGATTCACTTATATAATTATGAACTGGCAAAATTATATTCATTCAGACCCTAATATCTTGATCGGTAAACCTGTGGTTAAAGGAACTAGAATTTCTGTTGAATTTCTTTTGAATCTTTTTGCTAGCGGATGGTCTGAAGCTGAGGTTTTAGAAAACTATCCATCCCTAACATCAGAGTCAATCCGTGCAGTCTTTGCTTTTACTGCTGAGTGTATGAGAGACGAACTTCTCTATACAACTATCCCTTTCTCAGAAGCGAGTTGATGAAGTTTTTAGCCAACGAAAATTTTCCTTTAGCGAGTGTACAACTATTGCGAAAGCAAAATATTGATATTGTTGCAATTGTAGAGGATTCACCAGGAATTTCTGATTCAGAAGTTTTGTCTAACGCAGTAAGTGAGCAGCGGGTTATTTTAACGTTTGATCGAGATTATGGCGAACTTATTTATCGTTTCGGATTACATCCACCTGCTGGTGTAATTTATTTTCGTTACACTCCCCAAACACCTTTAGAGCCAGGTCAACACCTTCTGCAATTATTACAAAATCCAAGCTTTATTTTTGCGGGGCGTTTTACGGTGCTTGAGCGTACGCAACTGCGACAGCGTCCCCTTCCAGAATAGAATTTGAGGCGATCACCATTTAGTTTATTCCACGGGAAAGCCAGTAAAAATCGTCAAAATTCCTACAGTTTTTTACTTGAGATGTCAACAGCAAAATAAATTAAAATTACCAGCATCATTAATGGCTTTCTGATAAAGAAAAACTGGACGAGGGAGATTACAGAACTAATTTGTGTCCATTTTAAAAAATCAATCATCATTGCTTAATGTTGCCTTTGAAGCCAGCTAGGCTGAGGTCTGCTATATATTTGGGGTAGATATGGAGGGACTATAAATTTATGGATGCAGAACAGGAAAGAAATTGGGCGATCGCCTGCCATCTGTCGAGTTTGGCTTGGATCGTCTTGGCCTTTGTCGGCATTGGGGCGATTCCCTTTGTCAATGTGATTGCGCCGGCGGTGGTCTGGTATCTCAAAAAAGAGGAGTCCGAGCTGATCGATGCCCACGGAAAGGAATCGGTTAATTTCCAGATTTCGATGACCATTTATGGTTTGGCGGCGGGAATTATTCTTAGTATTTTGATCATCGCCGGAGTCGTTTTGATGATCCTGTTGGGCATTGGTGGCAGCAATAATCCCTTTGCGGCCCTGGTGGCAATTGTGACGGGGATTGGTTTCTTTATCTTTTTGGCGCTGATTGTGGCGATCGCCATTTTTCAGATTGCAGTCGTAATCTTGGCGGCGACCAAGGTTCAAGAAGGACAAATGTATCGTTATCCCTTTAGTCTCAGACTACTGAAATAAATAACTTTCATAAAACAGCCCCCCTGGAATGATTGGCCAAGGGGGTTTTTAATTAAACTTTAGATGCAAAAATTAGCTCAGTACCCAATGCACAAGGGTACGCACCGGGAACCCTGTGCCGCCTTTGCTGTAAATGTCGGCGTCTTTTTCTGACCAGGCTGGCCCAGCAATATCGAGGTGTGCCCAGGGCGTTTTTTCGACAAATTCCTTGAGGAACAACGCCGCCGTAATCGAACCGCCTTCCCGTGGCCCGGTGTTTTTCATGTCGGCGATGGGAGATTTTAAGCCTTCAAAGTATTTTTCTTCGAGGGGCATCTGCCAGAATTTTTCGCCCGCTTTCTCTGATGCGGTGGCGATTGCCTGGGCGAGATCATCATTGTCACTCCACAGACCACAAATATCGTCACCTAGGGCAATGACGCAGGCTCCGGTCAAGGTGGCAATGTCCACAATCGCTTCGACCCCTAGCTTTTCGGCATAAACGAGGGCATCGGCGAGGGTGAGACGACCTTCGGCGTCGGTGTTGTTCACTTCGATGGTTTTACCGTTGGAGGCCGTGAGAATATCCCCCGGACGCATCCCCCGACCACTGATCATATTTTCAGTAGCCGCACTAATGAAATGCACTTCCACATCGGGTTTCAGTTCGGCGATCGCCTTTGCCGCCCCAAAAGTTGCCGCTGCGCCCCCCATGTCCATTTTCATCATCGCGATACTGGGGCCAGAGGGTTTAATGTTGTAACCGCCAGAATCAAAGGTTAAACCTTTGCCGACAATCGCCACTTTCTTCCGGGGTGTGCCAGGAGGTTTATAAACGAGGTGAATAAATTTTGGCGGTAAATCCGAGGCCGCCGCCACCCCAAGAAAAGATCCCATTCCTGCTGCTTCGCAGTCTGCTTCTTCGAGGATATTCAGTTCCATACCGTAGGTGCTGGCGAGGCTTTCCACGGAAGCGGCCAGGGTCACGGGATTAATGATGTTGGCCGGAGCGTTAACCAATTCCCGCGCATAGATCACCCCTTCACAGAGGCTTGTGCCCAAGGCGATCGCCGCTGCTTGGTCGCCAATGCCAAGGATTTCAACGGCTTCGAGGGCTGGGGGGTCTTTTTGTTCTGATTTGAAGCGATTATCTTCATAAAAGCCCAGATACATCCCTTCTGTGACCATTTGCGCTACAATCGCCCCATCTTCGGCTTCGGGCAACTGTAAGCCCAGAGTTGTAATGGTTTTGTCCCCTTTCACGGCCCGGGCGATCGCCGCTGCTGTACTCCGTAACGAGGCAATATCACAATCTTCGGCATTGCCTAGACCCACCAGGATCAACTTTTTAATCGGCGTACCACTCCCAAGACGGGTCACCGATAGCTCGCCGGATTTACCTTTAAATTCCGTTTCAGCGATTACTTCCGCGATCACCCCCGACAAGCGTTCGTCCAGAGCCGTCAAACTTTCGGGTACCGTGAGCACCGTTTCACTTTCAAAAAAACCCAAGGCGATCGCCTCACCAGCCCAAGCCGCTGCCGTTTGCGAACTACCGCGAATTTCCATAACTAAACCTCAAAACTTGTTACTGTCCTTTAGTCTGACATTTCCGGCAAACCCTGTCCAAGAAATTGCCCAGAGCAACATTACGAGGAAGAGCGCAACTTCTCTAGCACCTCGAAGGAGTGACCCTGTAGCAAATCTGTTGCTTGATCCAAAGAAACAGGCCGAGAAAATAAATAACCCTGACCAAACTGGCAATCCTGGCTCTTTAACCACTGGTATTGCTGTTTTGTTTCGATACCTTCTGCCACAGTTTTAATCCCAATGGATTTAGAAAGGGCGAGAATAGATTCTGCAATCACCCGGTTGCGGTCATTCAACTCAGAAATATTTACAAAGCTCCGGTCAATTTTTAGCGCATCAATGGGGAGCTGGTGTAAATAGCTTAAACAAGAATACCCCGTGCCAAAATCATCAACGCTAATAAAAACTCCCTTGAGGCGAATTTGGTTTAACAAACGACAAGTGATGTCGATATTTTGAATTAGCATACTCTCAGTAATTTCTAATCCTAAAGTGTTAGGAAAAACCGGATAGCGTTCTAATAATCGATCCAGTGAAAATAACAGCGAATCTTGGAGTTGTTTAACGGATAAATTAACATGGACTTTCAGGGGTGTTTTAAACGCCTGCTGCCACTCAAATAATTGACGACAGGCCGCATCTAAAATCCATTCACCGAGGGGAATAATGAGCCCTGTTTCTTCGGCAACATCAATAAATTCATAGGGGGATAACAAACCCCGTTGGGGATGTTGCCACCGAATTAACGCTTCAAACCCTTCAATGTTGCCTTGTTCTAAATTAATAATCGGCTGATAGTACAAAACAAATTGCTTTTCTTCAATGGCAAATCTGATTTCCCCTTCTAATTGGAGACGCTTCATCGCCTGTAGGTGCATCTGGGGATCAAAAATTGCGTACTGTGACTTCCCATTTTGTTTGGCTCGGTACATGGCAATATCGGCATCCCGGAGCAGATCCTGGGCTGATTCATGGCGAGAGTCACCGATAATAATCCCAATACTCGTCGTGATAAAAACGCCGTAGTTAGAAATCTGGAAAGGCATATTCAATGTATTGAGGATGCGATCGGCAATATGCACAGCATCTTCTACCCCGTGAATTTCCTCTAGGAGAATGACAAATTCATCTCCCCCTAGGCGGGCGGCTACATCTGTATCGCGAATAAAAGATTTGAGTAAATGGGCGACTTCAATGAGTAATTCGTCCCCAACAACATGGCCCAGACTATCATTGACTACTTTGAAATTATCCAGATCTAAAAATAGAGCGGCAAATTCATGGATGGGATATCGCTTATAACGTTTTAGGGCTAGATTGAGCCGTTCAATTAGTAGGTTACGATTGGCGAGGCCAGTAAGACGATCATGGAGGGCATCATGTTTGAGTTGTTGCTCCATTTTGATCCGGGTACTGATGTCGGTAATGGTCGCAACATAGCCTTGGGGTTCACCCTTACTATCAAGCTCAGCGGTGCCCTGGCCATATACCCAAAGTATCGAACCGTCAGAACGCTGAAATCGATATTCTAGGGTAAATAATTCTTGATTAGTAATAGATTTTAGCCATTGTTCTCGGACGTAGTCAATGTCGTCGGGATAGACTTTTTCTAACCAGCCTTTATGGAGAGCCTCTTCGGGTTGAATTGCCAGCAGTTTACAATAGTAATCGTTGACATAAATACATTCATGGCGCAAATTAGTACGGAAGATCCCAATGGGAACGGTATTAGCGAGGTTGGCATATCGCTGTTGACTTTCAAGGAGATTAGTCTCAATTTGATTGCGTCGTTTAATTTCTTTTTTCAGGCTATAGTTACGGAGAATAAACCATCCTAAAAAGAGAAATGGTAGATAGACAACCAGGCTAAAGAAAAAATTTTGTAAGCTGAGCCAATTAAATTTTTCGGGTGGCTCTAACCATTGGGCGATCGCCTGATAATAGACAGAATCACGATCTTGTAAGAGGCGACTCATTTGCCGATCAATGCCAGGCAGGAGCTGCTTGGGATCGCCTTCGGGAACGACATAATGTAACCGGGCTGGATTAAACAGAATATTGGTTTTATTGACTTGATAGTCGGGACTAAATTTATTCCCAAAAAAATTATTGACAATGGCAGCATCAACTTCCCCTGTCTCTAACTGCTCAAACATCCCAGGATAACTATCGATGGGCACCAGTTCCGGCTGAATGCCATAGGCTTTAATTCTTTCTCGGAGGACTTCCTGTTGAATCCCAGAGGCGAGGATGCTAACTCTCCGTTGGTCGAGGTCTAAAATCGTCTCTAAATGAACACCCCGGCGCGCATAAATCTGTGACCAACTTGACAAAACGATGATGGTATTAAAATCAAAGACTTCATCTCGCGTGTCGGAATAGGCGACATCCACCATCAGATCGAGTTGCCCCTGTTCAATTTGTTGGAGACATTGATTCCATTCACAGGGAACATAGGTCACTGCCCAATTTTCCACACGCCCAATGTCACTCGTAATATCTACCCAAAAGCCCCGGGCCCGCCCACCTGAATCGATAAAAACCTTGGGATCATTTTGATAAACCCCCACGGTAATCGTTTTTGCTGGCTGATTTTGGGCGATCGCCTCTGTGCCGGAGAGCATCGCGACAAGACCTAGAGCCAAGAGCACAGTGCTTTTATTCATTAAATTAGGAAGTTAGTAGATGGCAACTGAGAGAACAGGCTTCTTAAGTATAATTAAGATAAAAAATTAACGGCAACAGTATTAAGTAACACAAATATTACAACGCCATTATTCGTGAATTTTTGCCAGTGAAGCATATTGTTTATGGAGTGGTGGCTAAATAGCCAACAAGTGATTGATTGTCGGCCCTAAAGTAAAGTTGGGCACAAAATTTGTAATTTTATTTTCGACTGTTTGACGGTTGACGGCGCTGATTTAAAGGTTTGTTTTCAGCTAGATTTTGATTTTTTGCCCTGGTTCTTTTTAAGAATTGGTTAAGAAAATTGATTTGCTGGATTGGGTCGCTTATCTTTAGAGGGACGATAACATTTTTATCTTTGTTTGTCGTTTTTAATCCATCACTAAGGGATGAGCATTTATGGCAAAAAAAAGTAGTTTTTGGAGTGATTTCCAAGCCTTCATCATGAGGGGGAATGTGATTGATTTGGCAGTGGCCGTCGTGATCGGCGGGGCCTTTGGTCAAATTGTCAATTCTTTAGTTGCAGATATTATTACGCCGGCGATCTTACAACCCGCCTTAAGTGCAGCTAATTTAGATGCCCTGGGTGAATTGTCTTTTAATGGCATTAAATACGGGCTTTTTTTGGCGGCTGTAATTAACTTTTTGGTGATTGCATTTGCGATTTTCTTGGTTATTCGGGCCATCGAAAAAATGCAACGGCGATTTAACCGAGCGAAAGCCATGGAAGAAATAGACGCGCCGCCCCCAGCCCCCGATCCAGCAGTTGTGGCCCAAGAAAACCTCACGGCGGCCATCGAACGTCTAGCTAATTTAATGGAAAATCGTCAGCAGTAGAGCTGAATTCTCACAATACCTAACGGAAGGATTGCCTCCTTTGGTGGGGGCTTTTTTATGGGTGAGAAGAGGTGCCATCAAAGCCGATGTGATCGGAGCTATAAGCTTTGGGTTCGATGTGAACGATGACCCTCGCTGGGGCGAAGACTTGCTCTAGGTGACGTTCAACTTTTTCGCTAATGGCATGGGCAGTGGCCACATCCTCGGCGGCGGCAATGAGGTGCATTTCAATAAAGACTTGCCGACCGCGCAAACCCCGTGACGCAATGTCATGGCAATTAATCACCCCAGGAATTGTCATCACTTGTTTGTGGATTGCTTCGGGGGCGATCGCCATTTCATCGACTAACCAGGGCAAATTATCGGTGAGCACTTCCCAGGCACTTTTAAATACTAAAGCGGCCACGGGAAATGCCAGCACCACATCTAACCATTGCAGTTGTGGTAGCCCCCAAACCTTCGCTTGCCAGACCCCCAAGAGACCCAGCATCACAAGGATCGTCACCCAAATATCGCTCATGGTGTGTTTGGCATCGGCGAGTAAAATCGCACTGCCTACCCGTTGGCCTGCCCGCCGCTCATAGAATGCCACAAAAATATTGATTCCCAGCACGACAATGAGCCAACTCAGTTCCCCCAGGCTGATGCTGATCTCACTTTGCCCAGCAATTAATTTGGCGATCGCCCCCTGTAAAATTTCAAAACAGGCAATCCCCAGAAACATCCCAATCCCCAAAGCGCCGACTGCTTCAAACTTTTGGTGCCCATAGGGGTGATCCCGGTCGGGTTCCGGTGAAGAGAACTTATTGGCAAATAAGCCCAGCACATTATTGGCGCTATCCGTAAAACTATGGAGAGCGTCCGCCTGGAGACTCAGGGAACCCGTGATCAAACCCACCACAGCCTTTAACGTCATCACGAGCAAGTTTAGCCACAACGTTAACCACAACACCCGCCGTACCTCCCGGCGATTATCTTGGGGCAAGTGGTGCGAGGAATGACTATGCTCTGGCATGGTGCTTATGGGGAGAAGACGGATTGAATCGCAAATCCAGCGTAACCGAAGTTGCTTAATTCACACCCCTCACCGCTGTAAACTTGTTTGAAGCTGAGTCGCCAATTGACTTTCGCTGCGACAAGGTTCTAAACAATTTAACCCTTGACACACCAGGGCAATACTCCCGGCAGGCAATTCCTGGGTGGGTTTAAGCACCACCGTATTTAATAGGGTTTTTCTGAGTTTCAACAATTGCTGCGGCTTCGCTTTTACGACGGTGCCATGTAAGTACCAATCCAAGGCTAAAAGTAATGTGGGGCACTGTTGTGGGGATTTTTCGAGCACAGACCCAAAGGCCTGCAACGCATCCGTGGCGCGGTCGAGGTACTGGGTATTTTCTGTAAGCAAGAAAAGACGCATCAAATTACAGATGGCAACACCATTAGCCGAAGGGGTCGCATTATCTTGATAACTGCGTTCTTGGATCAAGAGTTCGGGACTTTGGCGGTTGTTGAAATACCCCTTCAAATCCGTTGACCAGAACTGCTGATCGAATTCTGTCTGGAGGGCGATCGCCTTTTCGAGCCAATGCGTCTGCTCAGGGTGATTGGTCTGCAAATCCAGTAGGGCTTTAATAAGAAAGGCATAATCTTCCGACTGGGCCATCCCATCAGCTTCCCCATCAAAATTTAGCCGATATAAGCGCCCCCCTTGCCATTGGTGTTCGAGGATAAAATTGACACAGTTGACGGCTAATTCCCAAGCTTTTTCGAGGCCCAAAACCCCATAAATCCGTGCCAATCCCGAAATCATCAAACTATTCCAAGCCACAATTAATTTCGTATCTGTAACCGCCGGAATTCTGCCGGGCCAAGATGTTGCCTTTGCTGTGGTGTTATCGCGGGCGGGGGGAAACTGGTCGAGGGCTTCCCGGGGCGTACCATAGCGCTCTGTAAATAATTGATCAAGAATGCCTTGCAAGCTCTCTGAAATTTCTGTGGACTGCCGTCGTTTTAAAACAATTTTCCCCTCAAAATTACCGTCCGGCGCAATAAAAAATGCCTGTTCCAATTCAGCAAATTGTGCCGCCGTGAGTTGCGTCTGGAGCTCGTCATAATCCCAGACATAGAAAGCGCCTTCTTCTGGTTCTGGGTGCCCGGCATCGAGAAAACTATCGGCATCCTGGGCCGCGTAAAAATAGCCTTGGGGGGCTGTCATTTCCCGGGCGAGCCAAGCGACGGTTCCCTCTAGGGCCGTTTTAAAGGCCGGCTCCGTCACCCCCTCCGCCCACAAATTGGCGAGAAACTCAGTGATTTGCCCGTTGTCATAGAGCATTTTTTCAAAATGGGGCACCGTCCAATGGGGATCGACAGTATAGCGATGGAAGCCGCACCCCACATGGTCATAAATTCCCCCCAGGGCAAGGTCTAAACCCCGTTTGGTACTCACTAACAAACCGTTGTGGCGCGCATTCGAGGTAAAACGACTTCCCTGTAAGGCGATCGCCCCGTAGGGAATCATCGGAAAACTTGGCCCCGCATCACCCCGGCCCACAATGGCAGTACAAGGCTCTAGGCCTTTGAGAAACAGATTTTGATCGAGGGGCGCTTGGCCCTGGGGCAGTTGAGCAGAACGGTCT
The DNA here is from genome assembly GCF_963876085.1 of Synechococcus sp. BDU 130192. Taxonomy (NCBI): domain Bacteria; kingdom Bacillati; phylum Cyanobacteriota; class Cyanophyceae; order Synechococcales; family Synechococcaceae; genus Synechococcus; species Synechococcus sp. BDU 130192. Next base: position 20,115 of record NZ_CAWNNO010000005.1, read on the forward strand.
AAAATTGTGAAAATTTCAGTTTTAATCTCCTGGAGTTTCTCCGGCTCCTCATCAAAAAATCGTCGCAGAGACGTCAGCACATCCAAAAATCCAGGGCGATTATACCGGGGCGAGACGGGGAAATAGGTGCCCCCATAAAACGGCATCAAATCAGTCGGCGTCAGGAAAATATTTAGCGGCCAGCCTCCTTGCCCCGTCATCAGTTGCAACGCTTGCATATAGATGCTGTCGATGTCTGGCCGTTCCTCGCGATCCACTTTGATTGGTAAAAAATTTTCGTTTAAATAGGTGGCAATTTCTGGATCAGAAAACGCCTCCCCTTCCATCACAGTGCACCAATGGCAGGAAGAATAACCAATGGAGAGAAAAATGGGCTTATTTTCTGCCTTTGCCTGGGCCAAAGCCTCATCACACCAATACCACCAGTCGATGGGATTATCCGCGTGTTTGCGGAGATAGAGACTTTTGGTGTCGGCCAAGCGATTCGCCATGGAAAGTGCTGCTCCTGGAAAGAATTTCTAAAGGCATTCTAGCGAATGGATTCTGTGCCAAATTTGCCAGGGTGATCAGTTAGAATCGAACAGCAATCTTTTGCCATCTATCTGCCCTCGGCCCCCTTTGGATTCATGTTAGACAAAAGCCTCGCTAGCCCCAGAGACCAATTCTTCCAAAGCTTCAGAAATTTGGGTGATTATGCCCGGCGTCCCCAGGGAGCAGCCGTCATCGGTTCCATTGCCTTGCATGGGTTGGCGGCAGCGACGATTCCCCTGTGGGCCAGCTTTGACAATGCGCCCCCAGAGTCCCAGGAGCGTTCGGTAGTGAGGGTGGTGGATTTACCCCCGGAGGTGCAAAATCGTCTCCCTTCGACAACAGCATCTTTAGATTTATCAATTTTCGAGGCGAGCCCAGATTTCAATTTAGACTTGTCTGGCTTAAGTGGTCAGGGAATGAATCCCAACGGGACGTACATTACTGGCCTTAATACCCTACCGACCCCCATGGCTCCTAGTCTAGGGCAAGATAGTTTTTCCTTTATTCCCCTCAGTCCGCCCCCAATCTCCAGTAGCTATACCGGGTTTGCACCGCCGCCGCCCCCCCGGAATATGAGCTTTTTACCGCCACCACCGAACGTTCCGAACCAGACCAGTTCCCAGCTTCCTAATGCACCAACAGAGACAGAGCGGGGCGCTTTACCGACCTTGACACCCCCCAGACCCAATGGAAATTCTGGCCAACAGCAACAGTTCACGATTCCCACCAAACCCGACCCGGAATTAGTGGAACGGCAACGGCGACTGGAAGAAGAAGCGGCGATCGCCCTCCAACCCCGCACCAATAACCCCAACAGGGGTGAAGTGTACTTTGATGCCGATTTGCTCAAGCCACGGGAACTGCGCAATAACAATGGCAGTAGCAATAGTAACGGTAATAGTGGCACGAATAATACGAATAACCGCCCTCCCACACCCAGCGCCAACACACCGCCCCCAAACCAAACGGCGGCCCGCAATACAGCCGCAGTCAATCGTAGCCTGACAGGAAACTATCCCAAGGGGGCCTGTAGTAGCCAAGCTAGCGGTACCGCGACTTACAATGTCACCGTGTCCCCAGAAGGTAGTCCTTCCCAATGGAACCTGGTGCAAAGCTCTGGGACAAATGCCTTGGATAACCAAGCGAGTCAAGATATTCGTAACGCCCGTTTTGATGGGAAAAATAGCAACTACCGGGTCAGCGTAAACTATAGATACGAACCCGCTTTTTGTGCGGCGTTTATGCCGAAACCCCAACCTGCCCCCACCAATTCAACAAACTCGACTCCGGCTAATCCGCCAGCCCCAGCGCGTACGACCCCGAAAGCACCGGAGGCTTCAACTGAAACTGAGGCGATCGCCCCCGATGAAACTCCTTAACTTATCCCTGCAATGACCCCAGCTTTTTTCCAAAAACTACAGGCGCACCAGGATCGCCTTAATGCCTGTCTGGCTGATTTTCAGCGGGTTAAAGTGCTCGTCATCGGCGACTTAACCCTCGATGAATTTTTGGTAGGTGCCGTGGAGCGACTATCCCGAGAAGCTCCAGTGTTAATCCTCCGCCATGAGCATACCCAACAAATTCCAGGTGGTGGGGCCAACGCTGCCTACAATCTTGCAAAACTTGGTGCTCAGGTTAAAGTAGCTGGGATTGTCGGCCAGGATTCCCAGGGAGAAGCCCTTTGCCGAATTTTTGCTGCTGCGGGTATCGATACCACTGGCATTATCCATGAAGCCCAGCGTCCAACCGTTACCAAAACCCGAATCTCAGGCCACGCCCGCCAGTCTGTCACCCAGCAAATTGTCCGCATTGACCGTAAATCCGATGCCCTCCCCAGTCACGAAATTCAAAGCCAATTAGTCGCTTATATACGCAGTCAAATTCCCCACGTTGATGCGGTGGTCTGCTCTGACTATGGGGATGGTGTTTTCAACGCAGCTGTTATTGAAGCTGCCCTTGAGCACCCCCATGTGATTGTCGATGCCCAAAGGGATTTACACCGTTTTCGGGGAGCGATGGTTTTTACACCAAACTTACCAGAAGCAGAACAGGCCGTTGGACAACTTATCGAAACCCCCACTGCCCTCAATCAAGCGGCTCAAACGCTTCTAGAGCAAACTCAAGCGAAATTTATGTTAATTACCCGTGGGGAAGATGGCATGAGCCTTTTCCATTCTGTAGATAATCAACTACAGGAAGAATATATTCCAGCCTTCAATCAGACTGACGTTTTCGATGTTACAGGCGCTGGGGACACGGTGGTCGCCGCTTGGGTTCTAGGTTTTTGTGCTGGGGCAACACCTTGGGAAGCAACGGTTTTGGGCAACCTTGGTGCGAGTATTGTTGTGAGAACTTTTGGCACAGCGACGACTTCCGTAACAGAGATGCAGGAAACTTTGCAATTGTTGCTGGATGAAGGTCTGGAAAATTAGTCTTCCAGCAGCTCTTTTGCGCAATTAATTGGAGAAAATGAGCAAACCCAGGCCGGGCAATCAGGTTAAAATATAGGACGCCATTATCTATTTTTATCCTAATACCGCCGAAACATTTCTCCATGAAAAGTGCCTTCCTCGATCGCCTACATAGTCCTGAGCGTCCTGTCCTTGTGTTTGATGGGGCAATGGGCACCAATCTGCAAGTACAGAATTTGACGGCGGCAGATTTTGGGGGGGCCGAATATGAAGGCTGTAATGAATATTTAGTCAAAACCAAGCCGGAAGCCGTGGCCACGGTACATCGTGCTTTCCTAGCGGCTGGGGCCGATGTGATCGAAACGGATACCTTTGGTGGTACATCGGTGGTGCTCGCGGAATATGACCTTGCTGATCAGGCCTATGAGTTGAATAAAGCGGCCGCAGAACTCGCCAAAAGCGTCACGGCAGAATTTTCGACTCCCGAAAAACCCCGTTTTGTCGCCGGATCTATTGGGCCAGGGACAAAATTACCGAGCTTGGGCCACATTGATTACGACACCCTAGAAAATGCCTTTGCGGAACAGGCCGAAGGTCTCTATGATGGCGGCGCAGATCTGATGCTCGTGGAAACCTGCCAGGATGTATTGCAAATTAAAGCGGCCCTCAATGGCATTGAACGCACCTTTACGAAAAAAGGCGATCGCCTGCCGATCATGGTCTCGGTGACGATGGAAACCATGGGCACAATGCTGGTCGGCACTGAGATTGCCGCCGCCGTTGCCATTCTCGAACCCTACAAGATTGACATTTTAGGGTTGAACTGTGCCACTGGTCCCGACCTAATGAAGGAACACGTTAAATATTTGTCGGAGCATTCCCCCTTTATCGTGTCTTGTATCCCAAACGCTGGATTGCCCGAAAACGTTGGCGGCCAGGCCCACTACAAGCTCACCCCCCTCGAAATGAAAATGGCAATGATGCACTTCGTCGAGGATCTCGGTGTCCAGGTGATCGGTGGGTGTTGTGGGACGCGCCCCGAACATATTCAAGCCCTAGCAGAAATTGCGGCTGAACTCACGCCAAAAGAGCGTCACCCTGAATATGAACCCGCTGCGGCCTCGATCTATAGTCCCCAACCCTATATCCAAGACAACTCCTTTTTAATTGTCGGCGAACGCTTAAACGCCAGTGGCTCGAAAAAATGCCGCACGTTATTAAACGAAGAGGATTGGGATAGCCTGGTGTCCCTCGCCAAATCCCAGGTAAAAGAAGGTGCCCATGTCCTCGATGTGAACGTCGATTATGTCGGGCGGGACGGGGTGCGCGATATGCATGAATTGGCTTCCCGCTTGGTGAATAACGTCACCCTGCCCTTGATGCTTGACTCCACCGAATGGGAAAAAATGGAGGCTGGTTTAAAGGTGGCTGGCGGGAAATGTATCCTTAATTCCACCAACTACGAAGACGGCGAAGAACGCTTTTATCAGGTGCTTTCCTTGGCGAAAAAATACGGGGCCGGGGTGGTGATCGGCACCATCGACGAAGAAGGAATGGCCCGCACCGCCGAGAAAAAATTTGAGATTGCCAAACGTGCCTATGATGCGGCGATCGCCTATGGCCTTCCCGCCCATGAAGTGTTCTTTGATCCCTTGGCTTTACCGATTTCCACGGGGATTGAGGAAGACAGAAACAACGGACAGGCGACCCTCGACGCGATTGAAAGAATCCACAAGGAATTGCCAGGATGTCATATCATCCTTGGGGTTTCTAATATTTCCTTCGGCCTAAATCCGGCAGCGCGCCAGGTGTTGAACTCTGTCTTTTTGCATGATGCGATGCAGTTGGGAATGGATTCGGCGATTGTGAGTGCCAGTAAGATTTTACCGATGGCGAAAATTGATCCAGAGCATATCAAAATTTGTCGCGATCTGATTGGCGATCGCCGCGAATTTGAGGGGGAAGTTTGCACCTACGATCCGCTAACGAAACTCACTGAATTATTTGCTGGTAAAAAAGCGAAAAAATCCGAAGCCATTGATAAAAATCTGCCTGTTAATGAACGCTTAAAACAGCACATTATTGATGGTGAAAGACTCGGTTTAGAAGAGGCTTTAACTGAAGCTCTGGAGCAATATCCCCCCCTTGATATTATTAATATTTTCCTGCTCGACGGCATGAAAGTTGTGGGTGAACTGTTCGGCTCTGGCCAAATGCAATTACCCTTTGTTTTGCAGTCAGCCCAAACCATGAAAGCTGCCGTGGCTTTCCTCGAACCCTACATGGATAAAGAAGAAGGTGATGATAGCGGCAAAGGCACATTTATCATTGCCACCGTGAAGGGCGATGTCCACGATATCGGTAAGAATTTAGTTGATATTATTCTGTCTAACAATGGCTATAAAGTGATTAATTTGGGTATTAAACAGCCCGTTGAAAACATTATCCAAGCCTACGAAGAAAATGGTGCAGATTGTATTGCCATGAGTGGGTTATTGGTAAAGTCCACTGCCTTTATGAAAGACAATTTAGAAGCCTTTAACGAAAAAGGCATTACCGTTCCCGTGATTCTAGGGGGAGCTGCTTTAACGCCCAAATTTGTTTATCAAGACTGTCAAAATACCTACAAAGGACAAGTGATTTACGGGAAAGATGCCTTTGCTGATCTCCATTTCATGGATAAACTCATGCCCGCTAAGGCCGAGCAGCAATGGGACGATTTTGATGGTTTCCTAGGGGACTATGCCGAGGCGAACCAGCGCACCTATAGCGGCGATGGTGAAGAAATTGCCGTCGAAGAAACCAAATCCCAAGAACCAGAAGTTGTCGATACCCGTCGTTCTGAATTTGTCGAGGATAATATCGCCCGTCCCCGGCCTCCCTTCTGGGGGACAAAAATTCTCCGGGCGGAAGACCTTGATCTAGAAGAAATTTTTTGGCATCTCGATCTTCAGGCGTTGTTTGTCGGTCAGTGGCAATTCCGCAAAACCAAAGAACAATCTAAAGAGGAATACGACCAGTTTATTCAAGACACCGTTCATCCGCTTTTAGAACAATGGAAACAAAAGGCGATCGCCGAAAAAATCCTTGATCCGACAGTGATTTATGGTTATTTCCCCTGCCAATCGGAAGGCAACACCTTGATCATTTATGATCCCGACGAATATGTCAGCGAACAGACCCTTAGCGAAGTGGCTCGCTTTGAATTTCCCCGGCAAAAATCCGGCAAACGCCTGTGCATTGCCGATTTCTTTGCGTCTACCGAATCGGGAGTTTTAGATGTATTTCCCATGCAGGCGGTGACCGTGGGGGAAGTCGCGACGGAATACGCCCGAAAACTCTTTGCCGCTGACGAGTACACTGATTATCTCTACTACCACGGTATCGCTGTCCAAACGGCAGAGGCCCTTGCAGAATGGTGTCACGCTCGGATTCGACGGGAATTGGGCTTTGGGGATGCTGAACCCGACAATATTAAAGATATGTTGAAACAGCGCTACCAAGGCTCTCGCTATAGTTTTGGTTATCCGGCTTGTCCGAATATCTTGGATCAATACACCCAGTTAGACCTCCTGAAAACCGACCGCATTGGCATGTACATGGACGAAAGTGAGCAAATCTATCCCGAACAATCCACCTCGGCGATCATCACTTACCACCCTGTCGCGAAATACTTCAATGTTTGATCAAGCAAAGCCAATTATTTTCTTTGATGGGGAATGCAATCTTTGCAATGGTTTTGTGGATTTGATGCTCAAAATCGACCCAGACCAAAAGTTTTATCTCGCTCCCCTCCAAGGAAAAACGGCCCAGCAATATTTACCACCCCTCCCCGAAAATCCAGAAGACTGGGCGATCGCCTATTTTGATGGGGTGAATACCTACTATGCCTCCGATGCTTGTTTAGCCATTTGTCAAAGGCTGGGCGGCCCCTGGCAACTGTTCACTTTGGCCCGACCTTTACCGCAAAACTTCCGGGATTGGCTCTATCGGCTGGTGGCGACTAACCGTTACCGCTGGTTTGGCCAACGCACCTGTCGCACCATGGATTTGACGAAACCGTCCCCATTTCTGCCCTGAACCCCTCAAACTCGGTAAGATAAAGGGCGCACTTGTTTTCAGTTCCTCTACCTCAGACTCGATCAACGACCATGCGCATTAAGGAAATCCTCAACACCGCCGCCATCAACAGCACCATCACCGCCGAAGGATGGGTCAAAACCAAACGGGAATTAAAAGGATTTTCTTTTATCGAAATTAGCGACGGCTCTACGATGAATGGCCTCCAGGTGATTATCGATGGCAATCTGGCCGACTACGAAGCCATCATCAAAAAGCTCAATACAGGGGCTGCAGTTACAGCGACGGGGTTAGTGGTGGAATCCCCAGGTAAAGGGCAACGCATCGAACTCCAGGCCAAAGCGGTGACTGTCCACGGGGAAGCAGATCCGGAAACCTATCCCCTCCAGAAAAAACGCCATAGCTTTGAATTTTTGCGCACCATCGGCCACCTGCGCGGCAAGACCAACACCATGGGGGCAGTGATGCGGGTGCGGAATGCCTGTGCCACCGCAATTCACCAATTTTTCCAGGAACGGGGCTTTATCTGGGCTCACACGCCGATTATTACCGCCAGTGATTGCGAGGGGGCCGGGGAAATGTTTGCGGTCACCAATTTTGATCTGGCTAATCCGAAGCGGACAAAAGAAGGAGCCGTTGACTATGCCGAAGACTTTTTTGGGCGACCGGCTTATCTCACCGTCAGCGGTCAGTTGGAAGCAGAAGTGATGGCGATGGCTTTCAAAGATGTGTATACGTTTGGGCCGACCTTCCGGGCAGAAAACTCCAACACTTCCAGGCACCTGGCAGAGTTTTGGATGGTGGAACCGGAGATGGCCTTTTGCGATATTGTCGGCGACCAGGATTTGGCCGAGGAATTTTTGCGCTACATCTTCAAGTATGTGCTGGAAGCTTGCCTTGAAGACATGGAATTTTTCAACAAGCGCATTGATAATTCTGTCCTCGCCACGGCTCAAAATATTATCGAGAATGAGTTCGCCCGCATTACCTACACCGAGGCGATCGCCCTTTTAGAAAAAAGCAATAAAACCTTTGAATTTCCAGTGGAATGGGGGATCGATCTCCAGTCAGAACATGAGCGTTATCTCGCCGAAGACCTATTTAAAAAGCCCTTGATCGTGAGCAACTATCCAAAAGATATTAAGGCTTTTTATATGCGCCTCAATGATGACCAGAAAACCGTGGCGGCCATGGATGTGCTCGCGCCAAAAATTGGCGAAATTATTGGTGGCTCCCAACGGGAAGAACGGCTCGATGTGCTGGAACGACGCATTCAGGAGATGAACATCGAAGCAGCAGATCTGTGGTGGTATCTCGATCTACGGCGGTTTGGCACCGTCCCCCATGCGGGCTTTGGTCTTGGTTTTGAAAGACTGGTGCAGTTTATGACCGGGATGGGCAATATCCGCGATGTGATTCCTTTCCCCCGCACCCCTCTAAATGCTGAGTTTTAAGGTTTGTTCTTTAGTTTTGCGATTCACAAATGAATTCAATCAAGACATGTTTATCTTGTTGAAATTTCTGACATTGCTAAAGTGCAGAATAGCAGGCGATCGCCGCAATAAATAAGGTTGGAAATTTGATTAGCTAAAGGTGTGATCGGATTAAAGATAAACTTAAACCTTTAGCTATATTCCAGTTGTCAGGAACTATGTTTATTGGGTCTTTAAGGCTTCTGTGATTCGCACCAAATCATGTACCAATTCTGCTAATCGGGTTTCGATTGTTTCATCTATAATTTTTCCTTCCGCAAAAGCTTCCCGCGTCGCGTAAACAAAACGTGGCACGATTAAACAGCGGAAATCTAACATCAAATTGTTCGCAAAGGACATCACAGACATATAACTAGATTTTCCCCCCGCAGCACAGAGAAAACCCACCGTTTTTTCTTGCCAAGACTGACCAGTGAGTTCCAAGAAGTTTTTGAGAGCAGCATTCACATCGTAATTGTAAATAGGAGTAGCGACGATGATGCCCTCCGCTTCGGCCACCATTTCATTCAATGGAGGTAGGCTCGGGTGATCGTAGGTGCTTCTCCCGGCGCAAAAAGGTAAGTCAAGCTTTCTAAGATCCAGCCATTGGGCAGATTTTCCTTGATTTTGCAACAGTAACTGTGTCTGCCCTGCGAGAATTTGACTGCGGCTTTCAGGATTAAGACTCGCACCAATAATTAAATAACTCATTTATGATCTTGCTGATTTTTATGACATAGATGACAACGTTTCTAATATAGCTTCTAAAACTCTATGATTGGGGGCAGCGCGTGCGGCGATGATTCATTAAGAGGCTCATCAGGTCAGGAATTTAGACATTTTCATTGCGTCAGCAACATAGAAATTTATGCGATAATTTGCAAAATATTTTTAGCTGGCAGTTTGTTTTTAAACCAAATAATTGGGTTCGGTAAATCGTCGAATTTTACGCCCGCTTTTTGAAGGTTGAGACGGTCTGAAATGGCAATGATTAGATTGGGTTGTTCAGCGCGACGAATCTGAGCGAATTTTTTCTGAAGATATTCCGGTCGCCAATAACCGACAATTTCTAAAAGATATTCCTGGCCATCGGGATGCACCAAACGAAAATCGGGAATCATTACACTCCCCGGCAACGGAATCAAATCAACTTCCCGTTCAAGTTGCCATTCGGTTTTCAGTTTTTGCCAGCCTTTCACAAAAGATGCTTCGAGCATGCTGTCATAGGGTTTACCGGGGGGATAGTGGCTCACGAGATTACAACTGTCATCGAGGCTAAATTGTCCCTGGCGCATGGTGTTGCTATAGGTGTCTTTGTATTGCAGGTGGGCCTCTAGTTGCCATTTGCTCACATGGAGCAGGGCCGGAAGCATTTTGGCGATCGCCAAGCCATAGCGGGTACTCGCCTTAAATAAACTAGTGGGGCCATCAATGGTGATCGTAAAGCCCGTGTCCGCATCTCCTTCGATGTAGGTCATCAGTTGAAATAGCTTCAGATACCGAAACAGCAGCTTATATTCCCCTGGGTCATTGCGGTGGGCATGAATAATCATGTGGCTCGCTTTGTAGAAAATGCCCTGGACTTGGGAGAGGTTGTAGCGGTCAATGAGGGCTTTTGGGCTGGGGGCCGTAAACTCCGTAAGAATGTGATTTTCGGGTAAATCGGCATAGAGACCCGTGGCGACGGCTTCGGGGGTGACGGATTGATCCGGGGTTTGGCTAAGTTCGGTGGCGATCGCCTCCAGGATTTTGCATTGTTGTTCGGGAATTGGCATCGTTGCAGCGGCCTGGGCAAACACCTTTTCCCGTAACATCTGGGGTTCGAGGGGACTGATAATTTCAAAGGTGCTGAAATGATTTTTCAACAGGTGGGCTAAACCCCGCTGCACTTTAAAATCGGTGCTATCTCCTTCGATTTCCTGGAGTTCCGCCTGGAGGACTTTTTTCGCTTCCCCCTGACACCGTTGAAAACAGTCAATTAAGGTTTCGGCTAAGGCGATCGCCTGCTTGTTGGGAGCTAAATATTTCGGGATGAGGCTCTCCCCCTGGCGACGGTGCATGAGTAAATCCGTGGGCAGCATAAAAATCGTAAAATTTGTAACAAAACGTCGGCGCGAATAATCCGTCCCAATGGCCCGTTCAACCGGGCAAAATCGCCCAAAGCAGGTCAAATCCAGACTTCAGATTACCTTAACAAATCCGTTATCTTAGATATAGAAAAATTATTAATCTGCCAAAAAACGCAAGATTACCGCCTGGGATGGAAGACTTACTCACCGTAGCCCGCACAACCTATCGCCCCCTAGAATGCCGTCCCGACAGTTACAGAGGTTGGTATCAGCAAGGACAACTCCGCTGGCTCGAAGGCAATGTCGATGAAGCGTTGCTCTGCTATCATCGCGCCTTGGAATATTATCCCAACGACTATTGGGCCCGGTATCACCTGGCGATGGCCCACGAAAAATTAGGCCATGTGGATGAGGCGATCGCCGCCTACCAACGGGCCTGTGCCATTGGCCCAGAAAACTATTGGTCTTGGTATGACCAGGGTTGCCTCTACATGGAAGTCCTCCAGGTTTACACCCAGGCGATCGCCTGTTTTGAAAAAGCCCTCGCCGCCCAACCCAACGACTATTGGGCGATTTATCGTCAAGGGGAATGTTGGCGACTCCTGGGCCGTCAAGATCGTGCTGTGGCTGCCTATGACCGTGCCCTCGAATTTCGCCCTGGAGATTATTGGTGTTGGTATCGTCGAGGCGATGCCCTCCAAGCCTGGGGAAAACCAGAAGCGGCCCTGGCCAGCTACGACCAAGCCCTCAACGCGAAACCCAATGATTTTTGGGCCTGGTACCAACGGGGAAACACCCTCGCAAGTTTGGGGAATTACCCAGCGGCGATCGCCGCCTTTGCCCAAGCCCTAATTGATGCCCCCGACGATGCAGAAACTTGGTATGCCCAAGCCCGTTGTTTGGCCCAGATCGGTGATGACCAAGGGGCTTTTCGGAGTTTAGAAAAGGCGATCGCCCTCGACCCGCTGACCTATTTCCCCCAAGCAGAAACGGCTCCCTGTTTTACACCGCTACGCTCCTTAGCTTCTTGGGAAAATCTCCAACAGTTAGCTCAGCCCACCCAAGCCTAGACCATGGTTTTACTGGCGGGCGTTGATGAAGTGGGCCGGGGCTGTTTGTTTGGGCCGGTGGTGGCCGCGGTGGTGGTGGTTAATACAATCCAAGAACAAGCCCTGGGGGAGCTGGGCGTTACTGATAGTAAAAAGCTGTCGGCCAAACGGCGAGAAACCCTCGTACCCCAAATTCAGGCTCTGGTAACGGACTGGGCGATCGCCTCGGCGTCGGTGGCCGAAATTGACCAGCTTAATATTTTGCAGGCGACGTTTCTCGCGATGACCCGTGCTGTTGAAAAATTACAGATTAAACCCACGGAAATTTTTGTTGATGGCCGCCAAACTATTCCCCGACTGCCTTACCCCCAACAGGCGATTATTCAAGGGGACAGTAAGATAAAGGCGATCGCCGCCGCCAGTATCCTCGCTAAAGTGCAACGGGATCAAGACATTATTCAATTGGCAGAGCATTATCCTGAATATGATTTAGCCAATAACAAAGGCTATGGCACCCAAAAACATCGCCAAGCCATTTGGCAATACGGACTAACGCCCCACCACCGCCAAAGTTTTAAAATTCAGCCGCCGTCCCAACAGCTCGAACTCTTGCCGGAGCAGGAATAAAGCCGATACAGTGGGAGGCTAAACCCCACCCCGTTTGATCTGCCCCCATGAAGCTTGCGACGACCCTAGAGGCGATTCTCTACATCAAAGCCCAACCCCTGAGCCTGGAAGAATTGGCCGATACCGCTGGACAACCCCGGCACCTGGTGGCCGATGCCCTTTTGGAATTGATGGATGATTATGCCCACCGGGACAGCGCCCTTGAAGTGGTAGAAACCCCCACCGGATTTAGCCTGCAACTGCGGGAAAGCTTTCAAGCGCTCGTGACGAATCTCATCCCCACAGAGTTAAGCATTGGTGCCCAAAGAACCCTGGCGGCGATCGCCTTAAAATCACCAATTTTGCAAACGGAACTGATCGAATTGCGGGGTAGTGGTGCCTACCAACACATCCAGGATCTGCTGGCCCAGGGCTTTATTAAACGGCGACGGCAGCAAGAGGGGCGCTCCTATTGGCTTGAGGTGAGTGCTAAATTTCACCAATACTTTGAATTTGATGCTGAGGATCTAGGGCTATCCCCCAACATTCCAGAAACCCCTTAATCTCCCCTTAAAACCGCGATCCATTGTCAAGAAATGTCACCCCGTCTGATACCCTACAGACAAACTATTTTCTTCGTTTGCGATCGCCATGCGTATAGCTCTGTTTACCGAAACCTTTTTGCCGAAAGTCGATGGGATTGTCACCAGACTGCGCCACACCGTAGATCATCTCCAACGCAGCGGAGATCAAGTAATGGTATTTTGTCCCGACGGTGGCCTACGGGAACACAAAGGAGCCGTGGTCTACGGCGTTAAAGGCAATCCTCTTCCCTTATATCCCGAACTAAAAATGGCATTTCCTGGGCCTTCGGTGGGCCGTGCCCTAGAGGAATTTCAGCCGGATCTCATTCATGTGGTCAACCCCGCAATCCTTGGCTTGGGGGGGATTTTCTTCGCGAAAAAACTCCACATTCCCCTGATCGCCTCCTACCATACTCACCTGCCCCAATATCTCCAGCATTACGGCCTCGGTGCCCTCGAAGGCTTGCTCTGGGAACTCCTCAAAGCGGCCCATAACCAGGCAGAGCTAAACCTCTGTACCTCCACAGCAATGGTCGAAGAACTCCGCAGCCATGGCATTAAAAACCTGGATCTGTGGCAGCGGGGCGTAGATACAGAGATGTTCCAGCCCAGTTTAAAGTCTGACAAGATGCGCGATCGCCTTTCCCAGGGACACCCGGAAGCGCCCTTACTGCTCTATGTTGGGCGGGTGTCTGCGGAGAAACAAATTGATCAAATTAAACCCGTCCTCGAAGCGATCCCTGGATCGCGCTTGGCGATCGTTGGCGATGGCCCCTACCGCGCTGAACTAGAAGCCCATTTTGCGGGCACTAATACCCACTTTGTCGGTTATCTGCAGGGTTTAGAACTGGCGTCTGCTTTTGCTTCTGCTGATGCTTTTGTGTTCCCGTCTCGCACAGAAACCCTTGGCTTAGTCCTCCTCGAAGCGATGGCGGCGGGTTGTCCGGTGGTGGCAGCTAATTCCGGTGGCATTCCTGATATCGTCACCGATGGCGAAAATGGTTATATGTTTGACCCCCAAGATCCTGACGGAGCCGTAAAAGCAACCCAAAAACTCCTCGCGATGGATGCAACCCAACGGGAAATGCTCCGGGTACAAGCCCGCCAGGAAGCGGAAAAATGGGGTTGGGCCGCAGCAACGGCACAATTACAGAGTTACTACCAGCAAATTTTAGAAAAAAGTAAGCCCCTCTCCCTAGCTGCCTAGGCCAGACTGCCGACATTTTTAGCCCCAAAAAGCGTTTGCCGCTACCCTAAAGGCATTTAGCTGTGATTGCAGGTGGTTTCGATTGCAATGTTTATTAATCTTCTGATTTTCTGTGGGGTGATGGCGATCGCCTTTGGTTTGTTTCGGGTCGGTCTGCCGCGCTTCAAAACGTTTAAAAATTTTGCCCAGCGTTTTTTGCCCGCAATTGGTGTTTTGATTCTCCTCTTGGGCGCTAATTTACTAGGGGCTTACCAAGCAAAGCAAACCTTACAATTCACTGCTGATTTACCACCGATTACGACCTTGGCAACTCTCCGGGAAATTGAAGCAGGTCAACCTGTGGCGGTGGTGGCGGTGGCCAGCCCTGATAACCCGGTGCGGGGTCGAAACAATGAATATCTGGCCTATGTAGATGACAATGGTCTTTGGACGCCCCAAAGGATTCTGTTCGATCTCGATGATGCTCAGATTGCCATGGACGATGACGCCTATAAAGTGCGCAATTGGCCCCTAGACCGAAATCTACGTTTTCTCAATCCTCGGCAACAGGTGGTGATTATTGGCGAAAAAGAAGAATTTACGCGGGTCACTGGCCCCCAAAAAGGTGAAGTTACCCACAGCGTTGAGGGGATCTTAATTTTTGCCGGCTCCCACCAAGCCTTTTTACAGGATCTACAGCGGCGGATCTGGGGGCCAAGGATCATGGTAGGACTAAATGCCTTTGCTCTGGGGGCGATCGCCCTCTCGACCCTTGTGGCTGCTTTTCGGGTGACAGGCCGTAAACTCCCCCAAGACGCCCAAGAAACCCCAAATTTTTAAATCCTAAATTTTTCAACGGGGCAACCAGAGCACCAAGATAGAGGATTCCCTAGGATCAAGATTGCTTTTAGGGCGATCAACATTAACTTTTTTAACAAACTTGTTAAGGTCTATTGCGAGATTTTCTGAAACCTTGGCGATCGCCTGCACGCCCCAGATAGTCCGTGATACCATGCCCAACGTATAGTTCATCACGAGACGAGGAGCAAAGCCTTGGTACTACGGGTCGCTGTTGTGGGAGGAGGGCCAGCCGGTTCTTCCGCCGCCGAAATCTTAGCTAAAGCTGGCATCGAAACCTACATTTTCGAGCGCAAACTGGACAATGCCAAACCCTGCGGTGGGGCGATTCCCCTCTGTATGGTTGACGAATTTGACTTACCCCCAGAGATCATCGACCGTCGTGTGCGGAAAATGAAGATGATTTCCCCTTCCAATATCGAAGTCAACATTGGTCAAACCCTCAAGGACGACGAATACATCGGGATGTGTCGCCGCGAAGTGATGGATAGCTTCATGCGCAACCGAGCCGCTGACCTCGGCGCAACGCTGATCAATGGCACCGTATTTAAGCTTGAAATTCCCAACAACAATACCGATCCCTACGTTCTCCACTACTCCGACCACTCCAACGGCGAAGTGAAAGGGGAAATGAAAACCCTGAAAGTGGATCTGGTGATTGGTGCTGATGGGGCCAACTCCCGTGTTGCCAAAGCCATCGATGCTGGTGATTATAACTATGCGATCGCCTTCCAAGAGCGAATCCGTCTCCCCGAAGACAAAATGGCCTACTACGAAGAACTGGCCGAAATGTACGTCGGTGACGATGTCTCCCCTGACTTCTACGCTTGGGTCTTCCCGAAATATGACCACGTGGCTGTCGGGACAGGCACCATGAAAGTCAACCAAGCCAAAATCAAGCAATTACAAGCTGGCATCCGGGCCCGCGCGGCGAAACGCCTCGAAGGTGGTGAAATCATCAAAGTAGAAGCCCACCCCATTCCCGAACACCCCAGACCCCGGCGCGTTGTTGGTCGTGTCGCCCTCGTTGGTGATGCAGCCGGTACTGTCACCAAGTCCTCCGGTGAAGGCATTTACTTTGCGGCTAAATCAGCACGGATGTGTGCCGAGGTGATCGTCGAAGCTTCTAACAATGGTCAGCGCGTTCCCACCGAAGCTGATCTCAAGCAATACCTGAAGCGTTGGGATAAGCAGTACGGTGCGACTTACCTCGTCCTGGACATTCTCCAGCGGGTTTTCTACCGTTCCGATGCCACCCGCGAAGCCTTTGTGGAAATGTGTGCTGACATCGATGTGCAGAAGCTCACCTTTGACAGCTATCTGTACAAGACCGTCGTCCCCGCTAATCCTCTCAAGCAGATGAAGATTACCGCGAAAACCATTGGTAGTCTGCTGCGGGGTAATGCATTAGCACCCTAGTTGTGCCTGTGGATCTCAAATTAACAGATTAAATAGTTGACTTTTCGGGGGGAGCATTTTTATGACCCCCTATTTTTTGTTGTAAATAAAAAACAAGTAAACCTTGATTTCTATCTTTGGTGTCCCTAGGCTAAACAACAGCATCCCCTAGCATTATCATTTAGGGTGCATTGATCGCTTTGCTACGAGATGAATTATCGGCAACGTCTCACTATTTTCTATGGATTTGCCCTATTGTTTGTGGGGGGGCTAGTGAGTGCCCTGGTGGGTCAACAGGCGATTGTTAGCAATAAAGCCGCCGCCGCCGAACATCTGGGAGACATTAATCGTCAGTTTGCGAGTCTGCTGGATCTGCGAATGTGGGCAAGGCTCAATGAAGTCAAAACCCTCGCGGTGATTCCTGTATTTGGCGATCGCCAACGGGATCCTGAAGCCAGACGGCTCTTGGAACAAGCCCAAGAATTCGTGCCTATGTTTACCTGGATCGGCTTTCTCGATCCCCAGGGAACCGTCAGCATTGCCACCGACCGAATCCTCGAAGGCCAGTCCATTGCCAGTCGCCCAGTTTTTCAGGAGGGCCGCCAAGGGGAATTCATCGGGGATGTCCATGACGCAGTGTTATTGGCCAATAAATTCCCCCGTTTACCCAACGGAGAACCAATTCAATTTGTCGATATTGCAATACCAGTCGAGAGCATTGATGGGGTGTTCCAGGGAGTCCTCGCCGCCCACTTAAGCTGGGAATGGGCCGATAATACCCAGTCAACTTTAATGGAGCCCATCGCTGGGGAAAGGCAAAAAGAACTCTTCATCATTTCTGCTGAGGGAAATAAACTGCTTGGCCCAGAGGAATGGAGTGATGGAACATTGATGGGTTTTTTGCCCCTTGAGGAGCTCGCCCCAGGTGAATCCCGTTCCCTCGTGTTGCGTTGGCCCGGCGGCACCCGTTATTTAACGGATATTCGTCGCACCCAAGGTTATCAAAATTACCCTGGTTTAGGTTGGTTTACGGTGGCCAGACAACCAGAGGCGATCGCCCTCGCCCCAGCCCGCAGCTTAGCCCGCAATATCTGGGTGTATTCCTTGCTGATTGGTAGTTTATCCATTGTGGGGATTTGGTATTTATCCGGTTGGCTGAGTCGTCCCTTGCGCCGTCTGAGTCGCATGAGCCAGCAGGCATGGTCTACACCAGAAACGCCTATTTCTTCTCGGTATCGTGCCCCAGATGAGATCCAGACCGTAGAGCAAACCATCCGCCACCTCCAGTACGAAGGCGAACAGCAAAAAAAAGCTCGGCAGTTGGCAGAACAAGCCTCCCGCCGTGACCCCCTTACAGGTCTTACCAATCGTGAAGGTTTACGGTTGTTTCTCGCGGATTACCCAGAAGGGGCGATTCCCAATGATCAAGCCCTGGCAGTGCTGGCCCTCGATCTTGATGGGTTTAAGCAGGTCAATGATCACCACGGCCACGGCGTGGGGGATGAGCTTTTAAAAGCGGTGGCCAATCGGTTGCGTATGGAATTGCGGGTTGGCCAAGCCGGGGTTCGACTTGGGGGCGATGAGTTTTTATTGTTATTGCCTCTGCCCATGGCGCAAGCTGAAAATATTGCGAGGATCATTGCCCAAAAAGTTTTATTCGCCCTAACCCAGCCCTTTGAACTGAGTCACCATACCGTCGAAATTGGCACGAGCATCGGTTTAGCAATCTGGCCCATTGACCATGAAGATGTGTTGCTGGTTTTAGACTTCGCGGATAAAGCGCTTTATCAGGCTAAACAGGCTGGCAAGCGCCGCTATATCCGTTGGAAGGCCGTGTGAACTACCCCGCCGCAAGCAGCGAGGCTTCCTACCCAAAGAATAGCTTTCTATTCCGAGGAATAGCGAGTCTTATATTCTGGCGATAGGCGGACTCCCCGGTTCCCGGGGACAAAAATCACGGTTACAAAAAATACTTTGTATGTGTTTAGCTTGGTTTTCGCTATCCGTTGCCGTGTCAACGATATGATTATAGAGCATTAATTACGCCCCAAGGGGCGGGATTTCAACCCTTTGTCGTTAAATCCGCTTAGATTTGAATTTTAGCATTCGTTGATTCATCAAGTCGATGCAATATCTCATGGCCGTTACCACCGTCAGCAGTCGCCAGGAAGCCCAGGCGATCGCCAAACAAATTATGGATCTCCGTCTCGCGGCTTGTATCCACATTAGTGAAGTTGAAAGCTTTTATTATTGGGAAGGCCAACTACAGCAGGAACCAGAATTTCGACTCCTGTTTAAGACCACTGCGGCCCAATATGCTGCTTTAGAAACCGCGATCAAAGCCCACCACCCCTATGAACTGCCCGCCATTTACGTGATCGCCCTTGATCAAGTAGAAACCGCCTATGGCCATTGGATCGATGCCAATGTCACCTCCGAGCATGCCTAACTAAATCACTTCTAGGCCATGGTCTTTAGCCGCGACCAAAGGAGTTGTGTTAGCATTTTTTGGGTACTGTACTTCGTCACAGGAAACACTAGGGACGCGCCCACCGGGTGAATTCATCGCGTCTGTACCGTGAATCTTGTTAACGTTTGATAAAATTTTCTTTAACAACCCTGGGGAACCCGCTTTAATTCTTTTATTGAAGCCCCCAGCCGTGAGCTTGCAGTTTTATGTCTTTGTCGCGAATCATTAGTGGTGTAGTGGCGATCGCCCTGGCCTTGACCCTCATTGTCTTGGGGGGATGGTACTTTACCTTGGGAATGGGCATCCTCGTCTTTCTCGGCCAACAGGAATACTTCCGGATGGTTCGGGCAAAGGGATTAGCACCAGCGGTAAAAACCACTCTAGTCGTGTCTCAATTGTTGCTTGTGATTGCGACCTTGAGTCCGAGCCTTGCTGACGCCCTTTTTCCCCTCGCCGGGACGTTTATCTGCTTTTATCTTCTATTCCAGCCCAAAATGGCAACCATTGCCGATCTCTCCACCTCAATTTTGGGACTCTTTTACGGCGGTTATATGCCCAGCTACTGGGTACGACTGAGGATGGGCAGCCTCGCAGAAACGGAAGCCGTGAGTAACTTACCCTTCTATGGCTATCTTCCGGCTTCCTGGGGAGAGTGGTTTAATTTGCCCCAGGCTCTCAAGTTGACCTTTGTCGTGATGGTTTGTATTTGGGCCGCCGACATTGGGGCTTACTTCATGGGCAAATGGCTAGGAAAAACGAAACTCTCGGCCATTAGCCCCAAAAAGACCGTCGAAGGGGCTGTATTTGGAGCCTTGGGGACTATCTTCGTGGCGATCGCCGGTGCTTGGTATTTGGATTGGTCATGGTGGCCCATTACAGGCGCACTCCTGGGGCTGCTCATTAGCGTCACCACCCTGCTCGGAGATTTAACCGAATCCATCATGAAACGGGATGCGGGCTTTAAGGATTCTGGACAGTTGATTCCGGGCCACGGCGGCATCCTCGACCGCACCGATAGCTATGTCTTTACTGCGCCAGTTGTTTATCTGTTTGTGACCATTTTTCTGCCGATTTTTGGCTCCTAAACAGCAACCCTTAAAAATATGAGTCGCCAAGCAAAAGAGATCTCCACCCATTCGGGAGATCCATGGCAGTCAGTCCGAAAATTGAGGAGAAATTAAAAAATCGTTTCTAGACGAAGCAATTGAACCAGAGCCTAGAGGGTGACCAAAGAGTCAGATTCAGGACGCTGGTAAGAAAATTCTTTGGGCAGTTCCCGCTCGTACTTGATCATGTTGGCGAGCTCCTGGAGTTGGCTGATCGCTTCTGCGCCTTCTAGCTTCATCAGCTCCCGCTCATCACGCATTTCTGTCCAGGTGATGCCGTAATCGGAAACGAGAAAACGAATGAGATGATTTTCGCCTAGACTCACCATAAAGGAAGCGCTATTGAGTTCGGTGCCGCAGGTATAGCAGGACGCGAGGTAACCACGGTTCTCAAGGGCGATCGCCAGGGCCTGTAGACTCATGACGAGGTCTTTTACGAAATCACGATGTTGTTGAGCCAGTCGAATAAACACCTTATTGTCTCCATAGTGACACACCTATTCTAAACCTTATTAATACTTTTTTAAGATTTAAATTTACCGTGTAAAGTCAGCAAGATTGATACGCTACGGTTATCATACCCAAATGGGCCGCAAACCCTGTCTATACCGTTACTTATCAGTAATATGACGTTAGAAAACTTAGACATTGTATTTAATATTACAAACTTATTTGTATTGCCCTTTTGGGGATTAATGATCATTGCCCCCCAATGGCAAGGCACCCAAAAACTCATGGATTCCCTGGTGCCCTTTGGAATTCTGGCCGTTGTATATGTCGGTTTGTTCGCCCTTTCCCTCGATCCAGACCAAGCTGCAATCTGGTCAAATCCCACCTTGGGTGATTTAGCGGCTTTATTTTCGTTACCGCCGGTGATGGCCACTGGCTGGACGCATTTTCTCGTGATGGATTTGTTTGTCGGGCGCTGGATTTATCAACAGGGGTTAGAAAAAGGCATTTTTACCCGCCATTCCCTCGCCCTATGTCTTTTTGCGGGGCCGGCTGGGTTGTTGTCTCATATTGTGACGGCTGGGATCACTGGTATTTGGCGAAACCAAAGTAAGGTCGCGGCGACCGATGCCCCAGAATCTTAAAAATAAATAGCGATGAAGAAACTACACCTCGCCCTTTCTACCGACAAAATTGCAGCAACCGTTGCGGACTACACAGCTCGTTTAGGGACAGCGCCTTACTTATTCATTCCGGGGGAATATGCCCTCTGGAGAACCAGCAGTTTAAACCTCTCAGTGCGCCAAGATTTTACCTGCCCTCCAGGTTCCCTGAGACATTTGGGTTGGGAAGATTCTACGGCAACGGAATTTACCCAAGAAGTGGATGTGAATAGCATTATCTGGGAGGGATTTAATGCCCAGCACCAGGCCGATGAGATTAATAAAATTTGGCCAGCGGCTGATTATAAACTCAACCACAAAACTGAGGAAAAGCGTTAAAAGTATGACTAGCGCCAAAACATTATATAAATCTGCGTTTACACCATCTCATTAGGGGGATCTACAAGCTATGTCACTGGCGGCTTCTGAATCTTGGATGTGCGAGCATGTGCCGGAGGGGGAATATTATGTGTACCAGGGCGGCAGCCATGCAGACGGGACGTTTATTCGCGTGTATGTCCCAGAGTCAGCCTCAAATCCTGGCACAAAGCTGAATGCCATTCTTTATCTCCATGGGTTTGCCCTCTGTATGCCTTCTTTTTATGAGGCCCATCTGGTTGAGTTGGTAAAGCAGGGATACGTTGTCTTTTTTCCTGATTTTCAGCGGAGTTTTTATCCGAATACAGCACCCCAAACGCCAACGCCACCCCGACAATCTCAGCCCCATATTCAGCAATGGCTAGCTGCTGCGACGCAAACTCAGAAGTCAGCCCAGAAGACCTTAGCAACAGAAGATATTCACCCTCTATTTTCAGAAATTTACGAACGGAATGATACGGGTTTAAGCCGTGGCCTATCTGCCTTTACGACGGGAGACTTGCGCCGCGTGGCTTGGGCCTTGGTCGTGATTATTTTGCTGCTGACTGTGTGTAGCTGGTTTCGGCGGGAGTATGGGAAAAATTTGATTCATCTTTTGTCTACGGTAGGTTTGAGCCTAGTGCATTCACCAACGGAATGGCTGAGTAATGCGATCGCCCTCCCGGAAGATGCTTGGGAATATTTAACGACCCAAGAACGCTATGCCCACTGGAATCAGGAAAGCTTAGAGACCTTTGCCTTTGGTCATTCTCTGGGGGGATTGATTGCCTTGAGTCTCCCTGCGGCGTTGAAAGATTCGCCTAGCAATCGCTTTTTCCCGAAGCAAATCGTCACAGCCGATCCCGCTGCCAGTACAGAAATGGGCATCCCCAAAATTGCGATTTGGATCTTGAAGTTGTTCCGGTCTCCTTTTACGGCAGCCCCGATTTTGATTCAGGATACGGGGCCAGATCTAAAGCAGCCCGTAGCCATCTTACATGGGGGTTCTGATACCTTGGTGCCGCCCAGCCAGTGGGTTGATCCGATGCGAGGACAAGCTACTTCTAATTATGAGGCGATCGCCAGTGAAAATAAGGCGATTTATTTTTCCTATTCCAATCCAGAAAACGAGCCGCCCCTGGTTGCCTTTCATAATCAAGCGGTGACTTCGACGCAATATTATGACGATGCTTTGTTCAAGGATTTTGGCGGCGTTAAAGATGGCCCAAATGCCTACAATACCGATTATGTTTGGCCTGGGGTCACGAAGATTTTTCAGAATATTGCCACGCCGGAAAATCTACTTTCACATCTCAATACGCCAAAATTTCAAGTCGAACCCACTCCCCCGGTGAAGCCTGCTTCAAATTGGAAGAAGTTTGCGTGGATTGCTGGAATTGCTCTATTGCTTGGCGTTGGCTTTTGGCTTTGGAAAACAGTTGGATAAGTTTTTAGAGATTCAGCAAATCAAGGCAGTAATCATCTGTTGAGGGGCGATCGCCAGATCGAAATCTCCGGCAAAGCACCGAGCATCACCTTGGTCATTCAGAATAGGATCACTCATACTGAATGGGAAATCCCGTTGAACCTGGGAGTGATCTATGTTGTCACAAGAACTAAAAGCGCAAATCTTCAAGTTGCCACCTAGCGATCGCCTCGCGCTAATCGCCGCTATCGTTGAGTCCTTACAAGATACGACCGCTGTTCAAGCAGACCGCTCTAGGGCAATTCGGCGAATGAAAGGATTGTTAAAAACAGAACAACCCGCGCCAACAGATGACGAAGTGGCAGTGATGCTGGAAGAGAGACGGGCGGAGAAGTATCTTCAGTGAAAGTCTTAGTTGATACCAATATTATTTTAGATTTTTTACTGCAACGAGAGCCATTTTTCCAGGATGCAGAACTGCTGTTTCAGGCAATTGATGTAGGTGAGATTGTTGGCTATGTCACAGCAACAACACTAACAGACATTTTTTATATCTCACGCAGACATACTCGTAATGTTGAGCAAGCGCGGCAAGTAGTCTCAGAAATACTGACTGCCATGATGATTTGTCCAGTTGATCGAAACGTTCTGGAATCAGCTTTTAATTCTGGCTTGGCTGATTTTGAAGACGCTGTTCAAATCTTTAGCGCCGTCAACCAAGGATTAGAAGCAATTGTGACCCGTGACTCTCAAGGTTTTTTGAATTCACCCATATCCGTTTTATCCATTCAAGAGTTGTTGCAGCAAGTCAGGTAGCAAAATGGTGGTTAGGTTAGTCGGGGCGATCGCCACCATCCATCACTAAGGGAATACTCTCTCGATATCCTTAAATGTTTGGAGTCGATGCTAGACTTAGCACAAAAATATGAGGAGGGCGATCGCCGTGGCTTCTATTACCCTTGACCTTTCAGATACCCAATTCCAAAAGCTGCAAGATTTAGCAACCATGCATGGGATTGAGATTGAAGTTTTACTGAAGGCAAGCCTAGAGGATTGGCTTAATTCTCAAAAAACGGGGTTTGTTGATGCAGCCGATTATGTTCTCACAAAAAATACTGAGTTGTATCAGCGGTTAGCATAGTGCGTTTTCTGACGTTAATTGAGGTACTGGCATTACACCACAGAGTCATTGAGCAATCCGGTGGGGCATTTGGCATTCGAGATTTAGGCTTGTTGGAGTCGGCGATCGCCCAACCTCGTATGACGTTTAGTGGAGAAGATCTATACTCAAGTTTGTTTGAAAAAGCCACAGCACTAGGATTTTCGATCATCATGAATCATCCATTCGTCGATGGAAACAAACGTACAGGTCATGCTGTGATGGAAACTTTTCTTGTCCTGAATGGTATGGAAATTAACGCCTCTGTGGACGAACAAGAATATGTGGTGTTGGCGATCGCATCGGGTGAGCTAGGACGAGAAGCATTAGTAGAATGGTTGAGAGGAAACACTATAGCTCGCTAACAAATCATTAGTGCAATAACGATCGCCACTATCCATTACAAATCCATTACAAAGGGAGTATCCTCTCGATACCCCCTCCAGCGAAATGCTAGGAATTGGTCAGAAGATTTTGGGCTTCGGCGATCGCCTTTTTCACCTGCTCAAATCCTGTGCCTCCATAACTATTACGGGCTGCTACGACTTGCTGGGGGGCGATCGCCTGATAGATATCTTCTTCAAAGACAGGATGCAGTGCTTGCCATTCGTCCAGCGTCAAATCCTTGAGCAATTTGTCAGCGGCAAGACTGGTTTTCACCACTTTGCCCACGAGGTTATAGGCTTCCCGGAACGGCACCCCTTTACTTGCCAAATAATCTGCTACATCGGTCGCGTTGGAGAAATCTTCATTCACCGCTTCCTCAAGGCGTTGGGTGCGGAATTCGATCCCCTCACCGAGCAAAATGGTCATCGCTTCAAGACAACCCTGCACCGTTTTAACGGTATCAAAAAGGCCTTCCTTGTCGTCCTGGAGATCCTTGTTATAGGCGAGGGGCAGTCCTTTCATCAGCACCAGTAATCCTTGTAAATGCCCGAAAACCCGGCCCGTTTTCCCGCGCACCAATTCCGGAATATCCGGGTTTTTCTTTTGGGGCATAATGCTCGACCCCGTCGCGCAACTGTCTCTTAGGGTAATAAAACTAAATTCCTTCGAGGCCCAAAAAATCATTTCCTCCGACAAGCGGCTCAGATGCACCATGATCAAGCTGGCGGCGGCGGAAAACTCAATCGCAAAATCGCGATCGCTAACCCCATCGAGACTATTTTGATATAGGCGCTCAAAGCCCAAAAGGTTTGCGCTGAAATGGCGATCAATGGGAAATGTTGTTCCGGCTAATGCCCCACAACCAAGGGGAGAAGTATTGGTGCGCTTGTAGACATCTTCAAGACGTTCATAATCCCGTTGGGCCATCTGAAAATAGGCCATCAAGTGATGCGCCAAACTAATTGGTTGCGCCCGTTGTAGATGAGTATAACCGGGGATTAAAGTTTCCACATGGTTTTCCGCGTGATTCAATAAAACCTGTTGAAAGTCTCGCAATTGTTGTTGAATGCCGCGAATTTTGTCCCGCAGATAGAGACGAATATCCGTGCCTACCTGATCATTGCGCGATCGCCCAGTGTGGAGTTTTTTGCCCACATCGCCAACAATTGCCGTCAATCTTTTCTCAACCGCGAAATGGACATCTTCATCTTCGACGCCGGGGTGAAAGTTGCCCTCGCGATATTCCTGGCGGACTTGTTCTAAACCTTGGACGAGGGTTTCACCTTCTTCGGCGGAAATAATCCCAGTGTGGGCGAGCATCTGGGCATGGGCCACTGAACCCGTAATGTCATATTCGATCAGTTCAATATCAAAGCCGATACTGGCATTAAACACGGCGATCGCCGGATGTAGCGATGTATCAAAGCGATCGCTCCAGGTTTTTTTAGCTTCTGTCATAACGGCACTAGCCCTCGCAGGAAATCACAATCAATTCTCTCGGTAAATCTTACGGCATCAAGCCATTCCCCTAAACGCCGATCTTCCCCAAAGCGGTGAGGAACTGACGATATTTTCCCCAAGGCGATCGCCACAAAACCACGGATGTCAGCTAAATCTAACTTGGCTTGTCGTTCCGCCCCAGATCGCGTTAAGAATCGGCATCAGAGCAGATAGAATGATTGAGACAATTTCGAAAGTGAACGTAGTAGCCCTATGCCTCGCCGCGACGATATCAAAAAAATTCTAATCCTTGGTTCTGGCCCTATTGTGATTGGACAAGCCTGTGAGTTTGACTACTCCGGCACCCAATCCTGTAAGGCGTTGCGGGAGGAAGGCTATGAAGTGGTCTTGGTCAACTCCAACCCAGCCACGATTATGACGGATCCAGAAACCGCCGACCGCACCTACGTTGAGCCAATCACCCCTGAAATTGTCGCTAAAGTGATTGAGAAAGAACGGCCCGATGCCCTGCTCCCCACCATGGGCGGCCAAACGGCCCTAAACACAGCGGTGTCCCTGGCGAAGAACGGCACCCTCGAAAAATTTAACGTCGAGCTGATCGGTGCAAAATTAGAAGCGATTGAGATGGCCGAGGATCGCAACCTCTTTAAAGAAGCCATGGCCCGGATCGGTGTCCCCGTTTGTCCTTCCGGCATTGCAAGCACGATGGAAGAAGCACGGGAAGTCGCTATCGAAATCGGTAGTTACCCCCTCATTATTCGGCCAGCCTTCACCATGGGCGGTAGTGGCGGCGGCATCGCCTATAACCAAGAAGAATACGAAAAAATCTGCAAGTCCGGTTTAGAAGCCTCCCCCGTATCCCAGATTCTCGTGGAAAAATCCCTCCTCGGTTGGAAAGAATACGAACTGGAGGTGATGCGGGATCTCGCCGATAACGTCGTGATTATTTGCTCCATTGAAAATATTGACCCGATGGGGGTACATACAGGGGATTCGATTACGGTAGCCCCAGCCCAAACGTTAACGGATAAGGAATACCAGCGACTGCGGGATTATTCCCTGAAAATTATTCGTGAAATTGGTGTCGAAACGGGTGGCTCCAACATTCAGTTTTCGGTGAACCCCCTCAACGGCGAAGTGATTGTCATTGAGATGAACCCCCGCGTGTCCCGTTCTTCTGCCTTGGCTTCAAAGGCAACGGGCTTCCCGATCGCCAAATTTGCGGCGAAGCTGGCGGTGGGCTACACCCTCGATGAAATCCCCAACGACATCACGAAGCAAACTCCCGCTTCCTTTGAGCCGACCATTGACTATGTGGTCACGAAGATTCCCCGCTTTGCCTTTGAGAAATTCCCCGGTTCGGAACCGATTCTCACCACCCAAATGAAATCCGTGGGCGAAGCGATGGCGATCGGGCGCACTTTTCAGGAGTCTTTCCAAAAGGCGTTACGCTCCCTTGAAACTGGCCGCTATGGTTTTGGCTGCGATCGCCAAGAAACCCTCCCTAGTCTGAGCCATATTTCGACAAGTTTAAGAACCCCAAACCCCGACCGGATTTTTACTATTTATCAGGCGTTGAAATTGGGGATGACCGTCGAAGAAATTCATGATTTGACGGCGATTGATATCTGGTTCCTCGACAAAATGGCAGAATTGCTGGTCACGGAACGCTTTATGAAACAAACGCCCCTGACGGAAATTTCGGCGGCGGATATGCGGGTGATTAAGCAACAAGGGTTCAGCGATCGCCAAATCGCCTACGCCACCAAAACCAACGAAGATGCGGTGCGTGACTACCGGAAGTCCCTCGGCGTTGTGCCCGTGTACAAACTCGTGGATACTTGCGCGGCAGAATTTGAAGCTTTTACCCCCTACTACTACTCCACCTACGACGGCACCGAATCAGAGGTTGTCCCCTCCGACAAACCGAAAGCAATGATCCTCGGCGGTGGCCCCAACCGCATTGGTCAGGGGATCGAATTTGACTATTGCTGCTGCCATGCGGCGTTTTCCCTCAGCGATGCAGGCTACGAAACGATTATGGTGAACTCCAACCCCGAAACCGTTTCCACGGACTACGACACCAGCGATCGCCTCTACTTTGAACCCCTCACCAAAGAGGACGTTTTAAACATCATTGAAGCCGAAAACCCCGAAGGCGTAATCATCCAATTCGGCGGCCAAACCCCGTTAAAGTTAGCCGTTCCCCTGGACAATTACCTCAACACAGGCGACTGTCCCGTCGATACAAAAATCTGGGGCACCCAGCCCGATGCGATCGATACGGCAGAAGATCGGGAACGCTTTGAAAAAATCCTCCATGATCTTGAAATTCTCCAGCCTGCCAATGGCATTGCCCGCGACTACAAAGAAGCCCAAAAAATTGCCAATCGCGTCGGTTACCCCGTTGTCGTGCGCCCCTCCTATGTCCTCGGTGGACGGGCGATGGAGATTGTCTATTCCGACGAAGAACTCGACCACTACATGAAATATGCCGTCCAGGTGGAACCCGATCACCCGATCCTCGTGGATAAATTCCTCGAAAATGCGATCGAAGTGGATGTGGATGCCCTCTGTGACCACACCGGAAAAGTTGTCATCGGCGGCATTATGGAACACATCGAAGAAGCAGGGATCCACTCCGGGGACTCCGCCTGCTCAATCCCCCACACTTCCCTCCCCGATGAGGTGATTAATACTATCCGCGAATGGACGGTGAAATTGGCCCAAACCCTGAAGGTTGTCGGCTTGATGAATATTCAGTACGCCGTTAAGGATAATCAAGTCTATATCCTCGAAGCGAATCCCCGTGCCTCCCGTACTGTGCCTTATGTTTCTAAAGCCACTGGACGGCCCCTAGCGAAAATTGCCTCCTTGGTGATGTCTGGTAAAACCCTCGATGAATTGGGCGTAGATGGTGAAATCGTACCCAAGCATGTTGCTGTCAAAGAAGCCGTTTTACCCTTCAACAAATTTGAAGGTACTGATACTCTCCTCGGCCCCGAAATGCGCTCGACCGGGGAAGTGATGGGCATCGATGTTGATTTCGGTAAAGCCTTTGCTAAAGCGGAGATTGGTGCTGGGGTTGAACTGGCCACAGAGGGAACGGTTTTTGTGTCGATGAATGACCGTAATAAAGAAGCAGCCGTGCCTGTGGTCAAAGATCTCATTGAACTGGGATTTCGTATTGTCGCCACTTCCGGCACCCGCAAAGTGCTAATGGAAAATGGTATCGAAGATGTGGAATTGGTACTAAAGCTCCATGAAGGACGGCCCCACGTGGTCGATTGGATGAAAAATGGTTGGATTCAATTCATTATCAACACCCCCTCTGGGGAAGAATCCCAGGCCGATGGGCGGATGATTCGTCGCACAGCCCTCGATTACAAACTGCCGATTATCACGACTTTGGCAGGAGCTAGAGCCACGGTGGCAGCAATTCGGTCTCTCCAGGAACATCCCCTCGATGTGAAACCGCTCCAGGAATACATCAACGCTTAATTTTTCTAGTTCTGAATTGCGATCGCCTCTCGTTTATTCAAGGGGCGATTTTTTGTACTTCTGTTTGGAGGAATCAGCCTGTTTCCATGGAGCGTAATTGCTGCTTTTGTGGCCCCAAAATACGAGCCTAGACTCTACACTCGATAAAATAAGCAAAAAATTCTTATCAAAATTGGAGCGATCGCCTGTGTTAGATGGAGAACAGCTATCCTATATCGTGTCCCAAGCGTGCCGTCATTATCAGTTTTCTAAAGCGATTCGCCAACGGGCCTGGGTAGAAATTGACCATCAAGCGCTGGCGGCTAATATCCGTGCCCTCAAGGACATTCTCGCGCCCCAAACGGCATTGATGGCGGTGGTAAAAGCCGATGCCTACGGCCATGGTGCGGTCAAGGTCGCCGAAACGGTACTCAAGGCGGGGGCCAGTTGGTTGGCGATCGCCACCTTAGGGGAAGGGGTCGAACTACGCGAAGCTGGGATTACTGCGCCGATCCTCGTTTTGGGGGCGACCAATACCACCGAAGAAATTGAGGCGATCGCCCATTGGGATTTGCAACCCACCCTCTGTAACCTGTCCCAGGTGGCTATTTTTGATGAAACCCTCGCCCGATTAGGGAAAATACTTCCTGTACACCTCAAAATCGACACCGGAATGTCCCGTCTCGGCACCCGCTGGGAGGAAGCACTACCCTTCGTTGCAGCGGTTCACCAAGCTCCGCACCTCAACATTGCCAGCATCTACTCTCACTTTGCCACCGCTGACGACCCAGACCCCACGACGATGGATCAGCAACACCAACGCTTCCAAGCGGCGATCGCCAAGCTCGAACAACAGGGAATACCGATCCCAAAACAACACATCAGCAATTCCGCTGCCACCCTCCACAGCCGCGATCTCCACTACGATCTAGTGCGCTTGGGTCTTTCTATTTACGGTGTCTATCCTGCGTCCCACCTAAGCCCTAAAGTCCGCCTCAAACCCGTGCTCCAGGTCAAAGCCCGCATCACCCAACTTAAAACCTTGCCCCCCGATACCGGTGTCAGCTACGGTCACCGCTTTATTACCGCCACAGACACAAAAACGGCCGTGGTGGGCATTGGTTACGCCGATGGTGTGCCCCGTCGCCTCTCCAATAACTTAAAAGTCTTGGTTAATGGTGCCTTTGCTCCCCAAATTGGGGCCATCACGATGGATCAACTGATGCTCGACGTTAGCCACCTTCCGGACGTCCAAGTCGGTGATGTGGTGACACTCATCGGTACAGACAATGATCAACAGCTAACCGTTGACCAATGGGCGAATCAGTTGGGGACAATTTCTTGGGAAATTCTCTGCGGTTTCAAGCATCGCCTGCCCCGGATCAACCTCTAAAAGTTCGCACAAACTCCCTATCAAGGTTGTAATTCCTCAAGGATCGTAAACCGCACATGGTTTAGGGCCAGATCCCCTAGGGAAACTTGCTCCTTCGGGACGATTTCCCCCTGGCGATATAACTTTTCAAAGGGGACGCCTTTCGCCATTTCTGCGTGGTACCAAGCGAGTCCCATGAAAAAGCGGGCTGGGTATGGCCCTCCCTCGCACAGATCATCGGGGTTCGATTCCATCGGTAGCCAACCATAACCCGGCAGATAAAATTCCATCCAGACATGATTGTAATCGGGTTGGAGAGGGAGATTTCTCAGGTGGGCGTGGGCTGGACATTTGTAACGACCCACCGTCCGGCTAGCAATGCCGTTGAGCCGAGACAGAGCCAAAAGCACGCCTAAATATTCACCGCAGGAGCCGACCCCCCGCCGGAGAGCGATATCTGGGGTGTCGATGTGGGGCTTAATGCCATAGGAGAGATGGTCATAAACGTAGTTGCGGATATTGTACATTTGGCGGAGGAGGTTGGTTTCGCTCCCCACGGCATCGGTCGCGGCCCGTTGGATAATCTCCGTTGCCATGGCCAAATTTTCGTTATCCACTAGGTATTGTGCCTGGAGTGTTTCTGGAATCGGCGCGAGGTTTTCGCAGTCCGGCGGCGTAAATTGATATTTAATGCCCCACACTTTGAGGATGGCCCGCCAGCCAAAGATATGGCGATGTCGGTCGTTGAGTTGGTCAAATTTAAAGACGGCGATTTTTTGGCCTTCTTTTTCTTCGATGGTGAAGGGGAGGCCGACGGGTTCGATGCTAATGACTTGCTGGCGATCGGTTTCGGCGGGGAGGGCAATTTTCCATTCGAGATCCTGTAATTCAAAGGGATCGAGGGGCGATAGTTCTTCGACGTAGCTCATCTCCAGGAGAAAGCCATTGGAGAGGGCGTATTTTTCCTCTGGGTCGTAGCGGAAATAGAGGGGATGCAGAAAAGTAACGTCGCGGTATTGGAGTTCGTAGTTGGGGTCGGCGTTGGGATTATCGCGAATGTAGGGTTCTTGGGAAGCGTAGGCGACATAGAGAATGTCTGGGCCTCCTTCCGGATTTGGGTAGAATGTCAGACCTGTGGGGGATTCAAAGGGGGTCAGTAGACTGAATTTCACTTCGCCAGTGGCCCGTTCCAGGCAATAAACTGTTTGTTCGAGGCTATCGGAAACCCAGAGATCCTCGCCGCGAATTACAAGGTTTTCAACACCAATACCGGGGGCATAAAGGCTGGTGATAGAGCGGCCATTGGTGGCGTCATAGATAAAAATTTCGCCCCGTTTTTGGCAAGAAACGTAAAGGCTATTGCCAGAAATCGCGACGCCATTGACGGTATCGGGAAATCGGGTAAAGAGTTCGGGATTCCATTGACCATCGGTCATGGCACATTTATAAAGGCGATCGCCGCTGGTAAACCAAAGAATCTCGTCTTGGATCGCGAGGCCCGTCGCCCCGATAAAAGCCGACCAAGTGCGGGAATTGATAATTTGTGTTGCATCGGTTTGGGGATCGATCCGCATCAGGTAGCCATTGATATTTTCGATGGCCCAAAAATAGCCGTCGTGAAATGCCACACCGTGGAGGGCATAGGTTGAAATGGGGCGAATGGTGCGGTGGTTTGTCGGGGTGGCAGTACTCAAAATCCCAATTTCCGGTCGTAGGTTGTATTCTTCACTAGGATTATCACCCATGAAACTCGTTTCGTTATCGTTTAATAAAGGAGATTTAGGGGGTTTTGTACAAAGATCTTGATGTTTCGTCGGAGGAGTGGGGGCTGTATGACGCTAGATCGTAGACAGGTGATCAGTTGGTTGCAAGACAATGTTTCGCGCGATCGCCTAGAGCATATCCTTGGAGTCGAACAAATGGCCCAAGCCTTGGCCCAACGCCACGGAACAGACCCAGACCAAGCGGCCCAGGCGGGATTATTACATGATCTCGCTAAGTTTTTTCCGCCACCCAAATTGCTGCAAATCGCCCGACAGCACGGTTTAGAGATTGATTCGATTTGTGCCCATGTGCCCCACCTCCTCCATGCAGATGTGAGTGCAATTGTGGCGCGGACGGAGTTTGGGATTCAGGATGCGCAGATCCTCAGGGCGATCGCCAACCACACCCTCGGCCACCCTGGCATGGATCAATTAAGCTGCATTATTTTCGTGGCCGATGCCCTAGAACCGAATCGGGGTGATGGTAAAAAACTGCAAAAACTGCGGCAATTGAGCGAAAAAAATCTTTATCGAGCGGTGGCGGGGGTCTGTGACTATATGTTGAAACACCTCATTAAACAGCACAAAATCATCCATCCCCGGATGATCCTAACTCGCAATTGGGCTCTACAAACTAAAGGCGATCGCACCGAGTCAAGTCTTTAAAATCGCAACCCGGTGCCCCTGATCATGTTCTCAAGCTGACATTGAAACCTGTTCAGATCGCGTCTTCCCTAGGAAATCAACGTATGATTCTCTTTTTCTTGGGGATGACGCCGAGAACGGTGCCGCTGCGAGACGACTTGCTCCGGATCAATCCCGTCAAAGGTGGGCGGCAACCAAACCCGAATCACCAACAGCGCCCCTAAAACCAACAGAAAAATACAAGCGACCAAAACCTGTGTCCAAGGCGTTTCTAAAACACCGCGTACAATAATTTCTCGGAGCACAGAAACAATCGACACTTCCACCGCCACACCGATAGAAACCCGGTGTTCTTGCAGGTAGATAATCAGCAAGCGAAACAACTCTACCAAAATCAGTAAAAAGAGAATATCAGAAGTAACCGTCTGAAATTGCAGCGGCGGCAACAACGAAAGCACCATCTCCCGCAGTTGCAACACCATAAAGCTAAACAGCCCAACACACAGACCAATCACAATCAAATCTTGAACCGTTTCTAACAACCGCACAACATATTGGCTATTGAGCCAGCGGTACCAAGGGAGGGAAAAAGTTTGAGGCGTTTTCATTGGCATTAAATTAATTAAAAACTACGTTGCTGGATGAACCCGCGTCGCTTGGGCCGTGCAGCGAAATAAGGTGGAATACGCTCTGATTGGTTTCAGTTTGACCATTGATTTTTCTCGTCTTCACTATTCAGAAATCCTGGGGCAGTTCATCATCCTAAGGAGCAAACCCAGAGTTGGACTTTCAAGATTGGCAATTTGGCCAACCTAAAGCGTTAGCAATAGCGACAAACTTCGCTCGGACATTTTTCGGCGAGGTAACAAAGAGCTCTAAATCGTAGGTAGATGACTTCTTCGTAAAGGGGATTGAGCTTACACAGTGGCGGAATTTTGAAGTGAATCAGACCAGCGAAGGAAATTTCTTGTGCAAAGGGGCACTGGGCGGGCACCAGTTGACAAATCAATCGGGCGCGATCTGGATCACAAATTTCTAGGCCATTGAGCCATTGACGGAGGGGTTGGAGCAGATCGAAAGATATCGTGGGCAAAAACCGCAGTTGCTGATTGGGATTTTTGAGAGAGGGTCGGCGGGAAAAAATAATCATGGCAAGTATTTTTTGGGAAGTAGGCGAAAAACCTTGTTCTTCTACAGTCTAGTAATAAGCCCAAAGAATATAAACCCTAAAATCATATAAATCTTGTTTATGTTTGATAATGTCTGCTTAACTAAAGCCTGTATCGGGGCGTCGCAAAAAAAAGTTGTTGTTTAGCTAAGTTCATGTTCCTTTAAGCCCCAGAAAAGAAGCGGTTATGATGGGGGTAAGTTTAGCCTCGGTTATCCCCTTGCCCTACTCTCTCCAACCCGATCCGGTGCAATTGTTTACGCTCCCCAATGGCCTCCAGGTGGTGCATCAATATTTGCCGGGGACGCCTGTGGTGGTCACCGATGTGTGGGTTAAAGCGGGGGCGATCGCCGAACCGACAGAATGGGAAGGAATGGCCCATTTTTTAGAGCACATGATCTTTAAGGGATCGCACCAAGTCTGTCCCGGTGAGTTTGATCAAATTGTCGAAACTTGCGGTGGGCTGAGTAATGCCGCCACCAGTTACGATTACGCCCATTTCTACCTCAGCACTACAGGCGATCGCCTACCAGAAACCCTGCCCTATCTAAGCGATATTTTACGCAATGCCACCATTCCCGACGCCGAATTTATCCGGGAACGCCAGGTAGTACTCGAAGAAATTAGCATCAGCCAAGATGATCCCGACTGGCTCGCCTTCCAAGCCCTGAGCCGTCTGCTGTACGAAAATCACCCCTATGGCCGCTCGATTTTGGGCAATGCCGAACAATTGTGTGGCTATACCCCCAACCAAATGCGCTGTTTTCACCGGACCCATTATCAACCCCAAAACTTGATCATCAGCATGGTTGGTAATATTCAAGTCGCCCAAGCCTTGGATCTCATTCAAAGCAACTTTAGCGATTTTCAGGTGCCCTCTGAATGTCCCCCCTTTGAGGTGGAGGCAGAACCCCCTCTGATCGAGATTCGCCGCAATGAAATTCAAGTGCCCAATGTGGAAATGGCGCGCTTAATCTTCGGTTGGCTGGGGACGGGGGTCGAACAATTTAATGACGCAGTCGGTCTAGATTTGCTGTCGGTGATCCTGGCCGGGACAACTTCCGCTTGGCTGGTGCAAGAGCTGCGGGAAAAACGCCAGTGGGTTCTGGATATTAACAGTGGTTTCTCTTTGCAACGGGATTCTAGTTTATTTACGATTCAGGCCTGGCTCGATCCAGAATATTTAGACGATGTGGAACAGGTGATTGGCGATCGCCTCGCTGATCTGCAGACCCAATGTGTGACGGAAGCTGAACTACGCCGGGCGAAACGCATGTTGTGTAATGAGCATATTTTTTCGACGGAAAGCGCGAGTCAGTTGGCCGGGCTCTACGGCTATTACCAAACCCTCGGTAACCTTGATTATGCCCACCACTATCCCCAGATGGTCGAAGCCTTTACGATTGAATCACTCCAGCGTTTAGTGCGACAATATCTTTCTCCGGAACATTACGGTATCGTCACTTTAACCGGCACCTAAATGGCACAACTCGCAACGGCAGAAAACGGCTGGATAGACACAACCAAAGCCACCGATCCAGAGGCGATCGCCCTCGTCAAAGAGTTACTCGAAACGCAGATTTACTGCAACCTCAGCACCTGTTCGCCGACTGGCTTGCCCTGGAGTAGCCCGTTACTTTTCGTTTGGGATCAGGGCTTAAACCTCTATTGGTCATCGGCGATCGCCGCCCAACATTCCCAAAATCTTTACCAGAACCAAGGCCGGGCGATGGTCACAGTTTATGATCCTCGTCGCATTAAGGCCGCCTTTTTCGCAGGAATTGCCACAGAATTAACCGCATTAGAACCCCTGCAACAAGTTTTAAGCCGATTCGACCAGCGGGCCAAACGACCCACACCCCGACAAGCCGCAGATTACCTCGGAGCTTCCCCCCGGCGGATGTACCAATTCACCGTACAGCAAGCCTGGGTCAGTGGCGATCGCCTGTTATCCCAAGGGCAACTGATTGACACCAAAGTCCAGTTAGATCTCGACTGCCTCAAGGATTATTTTTCCCCGTAAATATGCACCACCACTTCCCTGGTATGGCGATAACTGCGGTGTTCCCAGAGATAAATGCCCTGCCACGTTCCCAACACCAAGCGACCATTGGCAATGGGAATTTGTTCAGAGGTCTTGGTTAGCACTGAACGAATATGGGCAGGCATATCATCGGGGCCTTCGGCGCTGTGAATATACGAACGGCCATCCTCTGGTACCAATTTCGCCATGAAATTTTCTAAATCTAACAACACATCCGGATCCGCATTCTCTTGAATGATTAACGAAGCCGAAGTATGGCGCACAAATACAACACATAATCCTTCTCTAATGCCCGATTCGGCCACATAAGACTCGATTTTGGCCGTAATTTTGTGGAGAGATTTTCCTTGGGTTTGGATTTGTAAGGCGCGTTGATGTTGGTGCAGCATAGGGGGCAGTAAAAAAATGCGGGCTAACTCATTTTAGAATAGGGAAAAATGAGCCAACAGCCACCATGTCCACCTGGTCTGATATTTTCCTTGCCACCCCTGATCTGAGCCAAGCGGCCTTTGTGGCCCCGAATGCCACCGTGATCGGCAATGTCAGCCTCGCCGAGGGATCAAGCATTTGGTACGGGGCAGTGGTGCGGGGCGACCTAGAGGCGATTCAGATTGGTCGTTTTAGTAATGTCCAGGATGGGGCGGTACTCCATGGTGATCCGGGCAAACGGACGGTACTCGAAGATTACGTCACCATCGGCCATAAAGCGGTCATCCACAGTGCCCACATTGAGAAAGGCTGTTTGATCGGTATTGGGGCGATTGTTTTAGATGGGGTACGGGTCGGCGCTGGCAGTATTATCGGCGCGGGTTGTGTCGTCACAAAAGATGTCCCAGGGCGATCGCTAATGGTGGGCATTCCCGCCAAACGCCTCAAGGATGTGGACGATACCCAAGCAGCGGAATTAATTGACCATGCTGAAGCCTATTATCAGTTGGCGTTAAAACATTCAGCATTATCGGCCTGAGTCTGGCAGTCGGCGCAGAGGCCAAAGAATTCGAGGGTATGGTAATAGACCTTGAACTTCTGGGTTTGGCACCAGTCGGTAATTTTTTGACTAATGGGACAACTATCGAGGGGATAAGATTGGCCGCAGTTGACGCAGTTTAAATGGTGGTGGTGGTGTTCGGTCATGCCAATTTTGCTATAGAAGGATTCCCCTTCTGGGGTGACCCGCTCTTGGATTTTGCCCTCGACTTTCAGTAATTTCAGGGCGCGATAAACGGTGGCCAAGCCGATTTTTAGGCCCGTTTGCTGCATCTCGAAATGGAGATTTTGGGCGCTGGTTTCGGTTTCTTTGGCTTGGATGAGCTGGAGAATGGTGCGTTGGTTTTTAGTGAGTTTCTTGGACATTAGGTTTTTGGTTGGGTGGATTGGCGATCGCCGTAGGCTTTGAGTCCGAGGCTCAGGAGATAGGCAATCCCTGAAACTAGGATAATCGTTGCCCCCGAAGTCAGATTAAAGCGATACGAGAGCCAGAGGCCCATCGTCGTAAAGCTAATCCCTAAAAGACTGGCTAAACCCATCATCGTCGTGATTTTTTTCTGCCATTGGCTGGCGATCGCCGCCGGAATCGTTAAGAGGGCAATCACCATAATCAAACCGACAATTTGCATCACCATCACCACCGTCAGGGCGATTAAACCCACAAGGACGAGGTACAGGCTGCGCACGGGCAAATTGCGGGTCGTAGCAAACACTGGGTCAAAGGAAATGGCGAGGAGTTCTTTGTAAAGCAAGGCAATCAGGGCAATAATCACGCAGTCAACGCCAAACATTAGCCACAGATCCGACCGGGGCACCGCCAGGATACTGCCAAATAAATAGCTTTCTAAACCCGCTTTATAACCCTCGGTAAAGTCGATCAAAATAATGCCGATCGCCATACCAATTGCCCACATCACGCCGATCAGGGTATCACCCCGTTGTTTGGTTTGTTGTTCAACCCAGCCCATCCCCAGGGCAGAGATCAAGCCAAAGGCGATCGCCCCCCAGATGGGATTAAATTGAAAAAAATAGCCCAGACCAATACCCCCATAGGCGGCATGGGCAATGCCCCCACTAATAAAAACAATGCGGTTGACGACGACAAAAGTCCCAATAATGCCACAGGCGATGCTGACGAGGATTCCCGCCATGAGGGCATTTTGCATAAAGTCGAACTGGAGGGCGTCAAGCATGGTCGCAGGATGAAGAATGGTGGTGGGTTGGCGAGGAAGAACCGTCACCGTGATCTGGAAAAACCCGGTGGGGAATGCCGTGGGCAATCAGATCCACTGGGCATTGGTAGGTTTCTTCGATCATGGTGGGGGTGATCAGGCGATCATGATGATAATGCAAGCGGCGATTCAGGCAACCCACGGTTTTGACATAGGTAGAAATCGCGCCAAGGTCGTGGGAGATCATCATAATCGTCATGGATTGATTAAGCTCTTTGAGTAGTTCGTAAATACTATTCTGCACCTGGGAATCAACATTAGCGGTGGGTTCATCGAGGAGCAGAATTTTCGGTTCTGAAGCCAAGGCCCGCGCAATATAAACCCGTTGTCTTTCCCCCCCGGACAACTCCCCAATGGGGCGATCGCCTTTATCGGCCATGCCCACCTGCACAAGGGAACGTTGGACAATTTCCCGGTCCTTGCGGTTGTAGCGGTGGAATAATTTCCGTTTACCCAAACGCCCCATGTTTACCACATCCCGGACTTGGATCGGGAAATCTCGGTCAAGTTCTAGGATCTGGGGCACGTAGCCGATGTAACGGCGGCCCTGGGTGACAGGACGCTCTAAAATTTTGACCGTCCCCCGTTGGGGTTGCACCAAACCAAGCAGCACTTTCAGCAGGGTGGTTTTCCCGCCACCATTGGGGCCAATCAGACCAATAAAATCCAAGGCCTGTACCTGTAGGTTAATGTCTTCGAGGACAGGGGTCTTCGGATAGCCCGCCCAGACCCGTTCGAGGGAAATGACCGTTTCCATGGGGGAACTACTCCGTGGGATTGGGGCGACTGGCTTGGACAAATTCATCGGTCATGGCCAACATATTTTCTGACCAGTTGGGGGCGAGGGGATCGAGGGGCACCACCTCGGCGTTAATTTCCTGGGCGATCGCCTCGGCGGCTTGGACATTAAATTGATATTGCACGAAAATGGTGCGGATTTGCTTTTCCTTCGCGGTTTGGACAAGTTGGGCAAGTTCTGCGGCACTGGGTTCCTGGCCTTCGACTTCGATGGAAATTTGCTCTAGGTCGTAGTCCGCTGCAAAATAGCCCCAGGCAGGATGAAAGACCAAGAAGGTACGATTTTCTAGGGGCGCTAACCGCTCGCGGATGGTTTGGTCAAGTTGATCCAGTTCCCCTAAAAACTGATTGAGATTATCAGCATAGATGGTTTCGCCGTCGGGGTCGAGTTGGACGAGCAGTTGATAAATACTTTCGGCCTGCTGTTTAACCCGCTGGGGAGACAGCCAAATGTGGGGATCGAGTAGTTCGCCTTCGTGGTCATGGCTGTGGCTGTGACCGTCGTCGCCATGGTGGTGGTGATCGGCGAGGGGTAATTTTTCGATGCCCTCAGCGGTGTCTAACCAAGTCATTTCTCGATTGGCGGAGCGGAGGCGATCGCCCCACACTTCTTCAAAAAAGATGCCAATGCCAATGTAGGCGTCGGCCTCACTGAGATCCTTTAACTGCTGGGGTTTGGGTTCATAATTTTCTGCTTCGATCCCAGGGCCAACCAAGGTTGAAACCTGGACGCGATCGCCACCAATTTTTTCGACAAAATACTGCTGGGGTAGAACACTAACGGTAATCTTCAGGGGTTCCTGCTGGGGGGTCGTTGCCTCTGGGTTTACGGGGCTAGAAGTGGACGTTTCCGTCTGGGTGGCGGGGTCTGCACCACAACCGAAGAGGAGACCCAGACAGCTTAGGGCCGCGAGGGAAAAAGTTATTGGCGATCGCACGTTCGTTTCTCGCTTTCTTGAAATGATAATCGTTCTTATTTTAAGAGAGAGGCGATCGCCTCGTAAACCCCCAAGCCCTAAGGAACAAGTTTCGCCATGGTGAGATAGCCACCAATGGAGGGCAGAGCCGGTAAATAAAACTCCCGGAGAGTCTCCACCTGAAAGCCCGCCGCCTTGAGGAGCGCCCCCATCGGTCGGTTTAAATTACAGCCGCCGCCGCAACAGTTCATTACGCCATTTAGCCGATGTTGCCACTGGGCGATCGCCCCGTCCGGACTCAAGCCATGTTCTAGGGTCAAAAAGTAGCCATCTTTTTTCAGGACACGACGAATTTCCCGGAGCACTTGGGCGGGTTCCTGCACCGTACAAAGGGTAAAAGTGCTCACTACTGTATCAAAACAGCGGTCTTCAAAGGGGAGCGCTTCTCCCCGCAAGCCATGCCACTCGACCCGTAACCCCGATTGACGAATCCGCTGCTCGACCCGTTGTTGTAGCATTCTTTCCGGCTCTACGACATGCAAAGTTTCTACTCCCCCTGGGTAATGGGGAAGATTGGCCCCGGTGCCGAAACCAATTTCTAGGACGTTGCCCCGGGCCGCCTGGAGTAATGTTTGCCGTTGTTGGGCGATCGCCTGGCGATGCATCACATAATCCAGCAAAGGGGGAAGAATAAAGCGGTTGTAAATATGCATATTTTTTTCCGTAGCCTTGGCCACACCCCCATGATTTTATTGCGAGATGGGGCGATGATCAGTATTTTTACTTAAGAAATATTTTCTTTTTTGATGATGCCATGATTAAAAATATGAACAATATGACTTTTAAAAAATTGAGAAAAGTCATACCCTAAACGCCAACATTTTCATGGTCACCATTTGAGAAAACGGCTGATTTTCGAGTCATCGACCGCTAAACTCTTTATTTTTTAAAATGTAAATTAAGTTCTATAATTCTAAAACTCCACTGTCTTAAAATGTAGGCATCTCCAACCAATCAAAAGCAGCATTACCTATTCCCCATCGATTTCTTAAAGTGAGCCTTAACCTAGGCCCCTGACCACTGCATCTAAACCCAGTATTTATGGAAACTCTCATTCAAACCCTAATCCAGGCGGGGCTTTTAAGTGATACCCAGGCCCAAGTGGTGCGATATGACCGAGAGTTGCATCCAGAAATGTCCCTCGGCGAAATTCTCGCGCTCCGGGGTTGGGCAGTCGAAGAAACCATTGATTTTTTTGAACTGCTTTGGGAAATGCGTCACACACAGCCCGAACGGAAAAATATTGGTCAATATCTGCTGGAAGCCCACCTCATTGACGAAGAACAGCTAGAGGATATTCTAGCTGCCCAAAAACATGATGCCTGGGGACGCTCTCTGCGCTTCGGGGAAATTGCGGTATTAAAGGGCTATGTCAATCAACATACGATTCATTTTTTCATTGAACATTTGTTCCCGGATCAGTTGTACGCCACCAACAAAACCCCCTTCGCTCGGACTTCCTTGACCTCTCGTCCTACAAAAAAGCCTACGCCGCCACGGAACACAGCAACATCAAAAGAAACCCTGCCCCAAAAACCACCGAAACAGGCTCCCCCCAAGCCTTCCAAAAAACTTTTGAACCGCCAGGCAGCGAAAAAAACAAACCCCCAACTCAACCCACCGAAAAAGCCCGCCTTCAATCCGGAGGAAGCCTTTGCGACCAGTTTTGATTTGATCAAGGCTGAAGACTTTGACCCCAAACAGCTTTGACACAGTCGTCTCAGCCAATGCCCTCTACACCAGCATCAAAATCAGACCACGGCAGGAGATTGCTAAATTCCGTAATAGTTGTGGGAGTAAAACCTTAGCAAAGGTTACGATTAAGTTAATTTTTTTGGCAACAGAGGGTTGAGTTTAGTGGGATAGATACAGTGCGGTCTGATTTGGTGTAAATCGTCAAAGTTCTTGTTTGTCATCCAACCCTAGCCCAGAAATTACGAGCTGCAACGCATGGTCAATATTCCAGTGAACTTTGCTGCCCTCAAGGCCCAGATTATTGATCCGAGTCGAATGCCAACTTTTCCGCCGACGGCGGCGATCGCCGATGTGTTGGCGGGATTTCGACCGTGGACAGTGCCCCAGTGCGTCGGGTTGCAGATGGTGGCCCCCTGTGTGCCGATTGTGCAGGCCGATCAATTGCAGGGTTTGATTTCGCCCCAAACGGTTTTGAAGCTGATTACGGAAGATGTTGATTTGGGGCAGACCCTGGCACGGGATGTGATGACGGCTCTCCCCAAGGCGATCGCCCTGGCAGATCTAGAGCATCCCTGGGTGGGCCTCAACCGTATGCACCAGGAGCAGCGGGATCTCCTGCCAGTGCAGGGAGAGAACGGATTTTGGCTTGGTTTTGTGGAACGTCTTTCCCTCCAGCGCCTCCTGTGGTCGGAGCCTCTCCTGCAAATGCGACAAGTCCAGGATGTGATGGTGACGGATTTGTCCTTGATGCCTTCCCATAGCACTCTGTTGATGGCGGCCCATCGTTTACACCAAAAACAACAGTCCCTCCTGATGGTCATGGAAAAAGCCAGTGCCATGACAGCCCCCTCATCCAATGGCTTGTGGGCGGTGACCCTATGGGATGTTTTACGGGGCTATGGTAAAGGGAAAGAAGGTCTCACAACGGCGATCGCCACGGAGGGGAGCCATGATTTTCAGCGGGTCAAACCCACGGACTCTCTCTGGTCAGTGGCGGCCCATTTAGTCGAAACCAATGGCAGTTGGGCCGCTGTAGTTGACGAAGAAGAACAATTGTTGGGGAAGGTTTCTTGGCGAGAAATTTTGCAGGTCTTAGATCCCGTTGCCCTCCATTGGCAAACCCATAGCCTCCAACAACGCTTAGACCAAGTGGCCCGGCGTCCCCAAAGGGCGATCGCCCAGGTTGCGGCCCTAGAACCCCACCCAAAAGGATTACCCCAACGGGTGCTCTTGGTCGAAGGCCTTGCCACCGAGTCGGTGATCCTCCAGCATCTGTTGCATCCCCCCCTGGGCAGTACCCTAACCTTTCAAGTGACCCAGGTGGACAGTCTGCCCCAGGCGATCGCCCAATTAAAAACGGACACCTACGACCTGATTATTTTCGATGTCAACATCGTTTCTTCTGGCAAATTAGAAGCCTTTATGCGCTTACAAAACAGCGCCGCCCAACGACCTATTTTGTTACTCACCGATGATCGCCAAGAAGATATCCAACTGGCCCACCAATGCATCGAGCTGGGAGCCCAAGATTACCTCCTGCGGAGTCTGTGCGCGGGAGAATCCCAAACGGAGCGGGAAATTTTGATGCGTTCGGTGCGCTATGTCCTCGAAACAGCAGGAGCCAAACGTTCTCTCCAGCAGCAGGATCAACGACTGCAAAATTTAAATCAACAACTAAAGGCAGAAAAGACCGCTAAACAGGCGATCGCCCAACAACTGAAGCTGACCGATGGCCAGATGAAAGCCCTGTTTGAAGCGATCACCGACATTGTCTTTGTGATCAATCCCCAAACTTGGAAAATCAAGCAGGTGACCGCTCCCCAGAATAACCATTGCTGTGGCCCCCTAGATCTCTGCCAGGGAACTTACCAGTTTTTACAAGCGCACCAAGGCCGCCTTACGCCATACCTTCACCAGGCGATCGCCAAAGGCACCACCCCAGACCATGAACCCTTGTCAGGGGAAAGCGTGAAGTATGAATATTCCCTGCAGCCAGATCCCCACCTCGCCCCCGTGTGGTTTGTCGCGAAAATCGTCGCCATTAATCAGCAGCAAGTGGTCTGGGCCGCCCATGATGTCACCCCCTT
Source organism: Synechococcus sp. BDU 130192 (assembly GCF_963876085.1). Taxonomy (NCBI): domain Bacteria; kingdom Bacillati; phylum Cyanobacteriota; class Cyanophyceae; order Synechococcales; family Synechococcaceae; genus Synechococcus; species Synechococcus sp. BDU 130192. The sequence continues at coordinate 64,085 of NZ_CAWNNO010000005.1, forward strand.
CAAACTCTCCCAACAAAAGCTGATCACCGATCAAGAAAACCTCACTACCATCATCCAAGAGCGCACCAGGGAGCTCAAAGCCCTCAATGCAACCCTCAACACCGAAATTCAGCAACGGAAACTGACTGAGATGGAACTCCGCCAGGAACAGGATTTCCTCGAAACCCTATTTGACCTCACCCCGGCCCTATTCATGGTGCTGAACCGGGAGGGGCGCATTATCCGGTTTAACCCGGCCTGTGAGCAACTTACGGGCTATCAATTTACCGAGGTGGCCCACCAGTACCTCTGGGATCTGTTGTTATGGGATCGTTATGATGTCGCGGAGATTGTCCAGGAATTTCAACGCCTCCTCCAACAAAAAAAGCCCCGTACCTACGAGGTAGATTGGCGCGCTAAATCGGGGAAAGTTCACCACCTGCGTTGGTCCCATGGCGTTCTTTTGGATAAACAAGGGAACGTCCATTATGTGATCGCCACGGGGATGGATATGAGCGATCGCCAAGCCTTTGAAACCACCCTCAAAACCCTCAACCAAGAGCTAGAGTTCCGGGTGGAACAGCGCACCCGTGTGCTAGAAAATATCGAACAAAATCTGCGGCGTCAGTTGGCGGCGGTGGATGCGGCAGTGGATGCGATCGCCATTTTGCAGCGGGAAGAATTCATCTCAGTCAATCCCGCTTTCTTAGAACTGTTTGACTATCCCCACCGCTTGAGTTTGACAGGGCATTCCTGGAAAGAAGTGCTGTTTGCCCCCAGTGAGCAAAAACGCTTAGAAAAAGACATTCTCCCCCACCTCAATCGCCACAAATCTTGGCAAGGAGAGGCGATCGCCGAACGCCAAAATGGTCAGATTTTCACCCAAGAAATTTCCCTGACCATCACCAGTGACGGCGACTATATCTGTGTCTGTCGAGACATCACCGCCCGGAATCGCGCCGCCCTCAAAATCCGTGAGACCGAAGCCCTCCTCCGTTCCCAATATCGCAACTTTCCCATTCCCACCTATACCTGGCAGCACCGTCAGGGAAACTTTTACCTCATTGACTACAACAGTGCCGCCGAGATTGCCAACGATGGCTCCCTCCAGGATTTTCTCCATTGCCCCAGCCATGCCATTTACGGTACGGACCACGCGATTCATCAGAATATTCGCCGCTGTTTCGACTTTAAAACGACCTTTGAAGAGGCGCTGCAAATTCCCTCTCCCGATGACCCTGAGGCATTTCAACGCTATTTTCTGGCCACTTATATTTATATCCAGCCGGATCTGGTGATGGTACATACCCAAGACCTCACGGAGCGCAAACGGGCTGAACGGGATCTGCAACAGAGCCAAACCTTTTTGCGTCTGGTCATCGATAACAATCCCAACTTAATTTTTGTCAAAGATAAAGATGGCCGCTTCTTGTTGGTGAATCAGGCGATGGCGAATTTCTATGGCACCACGGTCAATGAATTAGTCGGGAAACGAGAATGTGATCTACATCCCGACTCTGAAGAAGCAGACTGTTTTATTCAGGCCGATCAGCAGGTGCTCCGGGAACAAAAAATCGTGGTCATTGACGAAGCGAAGGCGACGGATTTCCTGGGGGCAACCCGTTATTTTCGGACGGTGAAATTGCCCCTCCAGCTCCCTGGCGATCGCCCCCAATATCAAGTGTTGGGCGTGGCTTCAGAAATTACCCAACAGCGCCGGGCCAAACGGGAGCTCGAAAAAGCCCTCACCCAGGAACGGGAACTCAACCACCTGAAAACCCGCTTCATTGATACCGCTTCCCACGAGTTCCGCACGCCCCTAACGGTGATCCTCGGCGCGGCCCAAATCCTCAGTGCTTACCACGACCATCTCCCCGAAGCGCGGCGATCGCAATATCTCAACAACATTGAAGATAGCGTGATCCGACTGCGACAACTGATCGACGATCTACTGACCATGAGTCGCCTCGAAGCCGGAAAACTGGGTTGCCAACGCCAAGCGGTGGATATTGTGGCCCTCTGCCAAGATCTCATCGCCGAACTCAAAATTGGTCTTGGGAAGCAGCACCATTTTAACCTTGAGACCACCGGGGCGATCGCCGCTCCCCTGGCCCTCGACCCCAATTTGTTGCAACACATCCTGAATAATCTTCTCGGTAATGCCTGTAAATATTCAGCCCCCGGCACCACGGTGACTGTCCAGTTAGGCAGCAGTGCCGAAGAGTTGACCTTAACTATCATTGACCAAGGGGTCGGCATTCCCCCAGAAGATCAACCCCACATTTTTGAATCTTTCTACCGGGCCAGTAATACCCAAAATATCCCCGGCACAGGTCTCGGCCTCAATATCGTGAAAGAATATGTGCAACTTCACGGCGGCCAGATCGAACTCACGAGCCAACTCAGCAAAGGCAGTCAGTTTACGGTAACCATTCCCCTCGCCGAGGACAGCCCTGAAACAGCCAGAAACTGAGCAAGTTTCCCAGTCGATCCAGTTTCAAGTAAGGCAATAGAACGCCTAGGTCAAGAAAAATTAACGGCGATCGCCCCTGGGAGCGGTAGAGAAGGGAACGGATCAAGTAAGATTGAGCAGCAGAAGTTACGCATATATCAAAGGTCAATCCGCCCATGTCTCTTGTGAAAGCAAAACCCGCCCTCCTTGTTTTAGCCGATGGCACCACTTACCACGGACGGTCATTTGGCGCGACAGGTACCACCTTTGGGGAAGTCGTTTTTAATACAGGCATGACGGGCTACCAAGAAGTCCTCACCGATCCCAGTTATCGCGGTCAGATTGTGACTTTTACCTATCCGGAGCTGGGCAATACTGGCGTAACTCCTGAGGATGAAGAATCCAGCCGTCCCCAAGTGAAAGGGGCGATCGCCCGGAACATTGCTCCCCGACCGAGTAATTGGCGTTCTACCCAGGCCCTACCCGATTATCTCAAAGAGCACCAAGTTGTGGGCATCTATGGCATTGATACGCGGGATCTAACCCGTCGCCTGCGGGTATCTGGGGCGATGAATGGCGCGATCTCTACAGAAATCCTTGACCCCGAAGAACTTCTCCGCCAACTCCAAGACGTCCCCTCCATGGAAGGCCAAAACCTCGTCAAGGATGTCACCACCGCTAGCGTTTACGAATGGACTGAAATTACCGATCGCCATTGGGAATTTAGCAGTAGCGCAACCGAAGCCCAGGAACTCACCGTCGTTGCCATTGACTTTGGTGTGAAACGCAATATTCTGCGCCGTTTGGCGAGTTATGGCTGCCGGGTGATCGTTGTTCCCGCCGACACCCCCGCCGAAAAAATCCTTGCCTATAATCCCGATGGCATTTTCCTTTCCAATGGCCCTGGGGATCCAGCCGCCGTCACCGAAGGCATCGCCACGGTTAAAGATATTCTTAAGGCTGAAAAACCCACCTTTGGCATTTGCATGGGACACCAAATTCTAGGGCTTTCGTTAGGGGCTGAAACCTTTAAGCTCAAATTTGGCCACCGGGGTCTCAACCAACCCGCTGGTCTCAAGCAAAAGCAAATTGAAATTACCAGCCAAAACCATGGGTTTGCGATCGCCGAAGCCTCCCTCGCCGAAGATGTCGCCATTACCCACCTCAACCTCAATGACCGCACCGTTGCTGGCTTAGAACATAAAACCTTGCCTTTCTTCTCGGTGCAGTATCACCCTGAAGCGAGCCCCGGCCCCCACGATGCCGACTACCTCTTTGAAAAATTTGTGCGTTCCATGAAAGCCCACAAAAATGCTTAAAGGCGACGGTACCGCATCCCTGGCAGTTGGGTAATCAATCCTTCGAGTTCCCATTGCAATAGGGTCGCCGAAACCTGATCTGCCCCCATGCCAGACTGGACAACAATCAAATCAAAGGCCGTGGGTTCAGGGGCGATCGCCTGCCAGAGGGGAAGTAACTCTGGGGAAATTTGCCGAAAATCTGTGCTGGGCTGTGGGGTCGGCTCAACCGTTAGCTCTGGGAATGACAAACTAAGCTGGGGGGAAGCTGCATCCAACTGGGGCAGTCCGCCCAACTCCTCGATCAGTTGTGTCTCCCCTAAAATCATGCCCGCTCCCCGCCGAATCAAGTCCAAACACCCCGTGGCCGCTTGCTGTTCGGGGGAATTGGGCAGGGCATAAACCTCACGGTTAAAATCCATCGCGTAATGGGCCGTAATGAGGGAACCAGAACGGCTGGGGGCTTCCATCACCAGGGTCGCCCTGGTTAACCCGGCAATAATGCGGTTTCGGGCGGGAAAATGGCTCCGGTCTGGTCGCGTCCCCGCCGGATATTCACTCAAAATTAAGCCCTGGGCCAGGATTTCGTTGTACAAATTGCGGTGGCTCGCGGGATAGATTTGATCAATGCCAGTTCCTAGGACGGCAATGGTGCGTCCCCCCGTTTTGAGGCAGGCACTGTGGGCAACACCATCAACGCCTTGGGCCATACCCGACACAATCGAAAAGCCCACCTGGGCAAGGGCCTGGCTAATGCGCGCTGTCCAACGTTTACCATGCTCCGAAGGATGCCTCGTGCCCACCATGGCGATCGCCGGAATTTGGCCTTGGTTTTCTAACAGCTTGACTTGGCCTTGGTAATAGAGCAACGGTGGCGGACTGGGAATTTCTAACAATAACTTTGGGTACTCTGGATCCGCTGGCGTCCAAAATTGCGGATTTTTCTCAAGGTGCTCATGGTAAATACGCTCTGGGTCAAGGGGCGATCGCCCGGCTAAAATTAGGCGAATCAACTTATCCCCTAAACCATCCACTGCCCCCAGTTCCTGGCCAGAAGCCTGCCAAGCTCGTTCCATGGAACCGAAATAGTGCCAAATTTTTTTGAGACGACTTGGGCCGACCCCCTTGATTTGTGACCAGGCCACCCAGTAATGCTGTTCCATCTTGATGACTAATTTAATTAAAAAACAAAAATGTATTGAGAAGAAGTTGCAGTAGCTGCTAAAATCACCATTACCTTGGAAAACATAACATCATCTCTCGATTACAACGCTTTATGAAATCCCGTTCCCTGTCCCTCTGCGGACTTTTTCTTGGCTTGGCGATCGCCACCGGTTGTACCCCAGCTACCAATAACAATGGTGCCACCGATACAACTACTGATCCTGGTGCTCCCTCCAGCGAAGCAACTGGCGAAATTAATCTTTACTCTTCGCGGCACTACGACAGCGACGCAGAATTATACGAAGCATTTTCTGAAGCTACCGGCATTGAGGTGAATCTCATCGAAGGCAGTGACGACGAACTCCTAGAACGGATCAGAACTGAAGGCGAAAATAGTCCCGCTGATGTCCTGATCACAGTAGACGTGGCCAGACTCTGGCGTGCCCAACAGGATGGTTTACTGCAACCCACAGAGTCCGAAGTGCTGACCAGTGCCATTCCCGAAAATCTGCGCAGTAGCGACAATACCTGGTTTGGTCTGACAAAACGGGCACGGATTATCGTGTACAACACCGAAACCGTTGATCCGGCTGAACTGTCCACCTACGAAGACCTTGCTGATCCGAAATGGGAAGGCCGGGTTTGTGTCCGCAGCTCCAGCAACACCTATAACCAGTCCCTCGTAGCTGCGAAAATTGTCGAAAAAGGCGCTGAAGCTACCGAAGAATGGGTACAAGGTTTAGTGGCGAACTTCGCCCGCGAGCCGGAAGGGAACGATACCGCCCAAATTCAAGCCGTCGCTTCTGGGGTTTGTGATGTCGCCCTGGTCAATAGCTACTATGTCGCCCGTCTGCGTGCCTCTGAAGATCCCCAAGATCAAGAAATCGTGGCAAATATTGGAGCATTTTTCCCGAACCAAAACGAAGGCGAAGGTGGCACCCACATCAACATCAGTGGGGCTGGCATTATCGCCAATGCACCGAACGTCGAAGCAGCCCAAGAATTTCTAGAGTTTATGGTGACCCCAGAAGCCCAGGAAATTTTCGCCAACAATAATAATGAATATCCCGTGGTGGATACCGTTGCCCCCAATGATGTGGTGGCTCAGTTTGGCGACTGGACAGCTTCGGATCTACCCCTCGAAAGTTTTGGTGAGCAAAACGCCGAAGCCGTCATGTTGATGGATCGCGCTGGTTGGAAATAGATCCGGCCCCCTGCACCATTTGTTTTTCCTCTTATTGATGTACATAGCTGTAATCTTCCTTCAAGACCTTTGGGGGAAGATTTTTTTTGCAAGAGGCTCCATCAAGGCCCGTTCATTTCTGTTATTTTTCAGAAGATTGACTTTTTCCCATAACCGTAATGAGGCGAAGATTTGATGGCGATCGCCACCGAAAGGAAACCAAAACCGAATCAGTTCCTCAGCAGATTATTCAGGGTCACAAACATTAGCTATCCCCGGCGAAAATTGCCCCCAATCTCCAGGGCTGAGGCGCCCAAAGGCCCGCCTTATCCCAACGCCAAGCCCGCGCAAGTCTGACAAAAAATACGTCGATTTTCCCGTAAAAAAACTTAATAGCATAAACCCGTAAAACCAGTTAACCTACGAAACTGAGCAGTCTTTTAATTTTGTTAACTTTCTTTAACAAACCTTTTAATATCTATTCATTTTCAGTAAGAACAAGGGACTTATTTCTATGGTCGCTAACCTAGCAACAATGTTGAGAGAGGGAACGAAAACTTCCCACACGATGGCGGAAAACGTTGGCTTCGTGAAATGCTTCCTGAAGGGAGTCGTAGAGAAAAAATCCTACCGGAAGCTTGTGGCAGACCTTTACTATGTTTACTCAGCGATGGAAGAGGAGATGGAGCGCCTCAAGGATCATCCCGTCGTCTCCCAAATTTATTTCCCTGAGTTAAACCGTAAACAAAGTCTCGAAACGGATCTACGCTATTATTTTGGCCCCAATTGGCAGGCCGAAGCAAAAATTACTCCCGCTGGTCAGGCTTATGTGGATCGCATCCATGAAGTGGCCCAGACCGCACCGGAACTCTTAGTCAGCCATTCCTACACCCGCTACCTGGGCGATCTCTCCGGGGGACAAATCCTCAAGAAAATTGCCCAAAACGCGATGAACCTCGACGGCGAAGGGACGGCCTTCTATGAGTTTGAGAATATCTCTGATGAAAAGGCCTTTAAAGACAAGTACCGGGCGGCAATGAACAGCTTGGATGTGCCGGAAGAAACGGCAGAGCAAATTGTCCAAGAAGCCAATGATGCCTTTGGCATGAATATGAATATGTTCAAGGAGCTAGAAGGAAACCTCGTTAAGGCCATTGGTGTAATGCTTTTCAATACCTTGACCCGTCGCCGCACCAAGGGCAGCACCGACGCTGATCTATCCCCGGCGAGCAACTAACAAGTTTCGTCTAAACCTCAAACAATGAATTCCTCAGTTGCGGTTGTGATTGGGGAATTTTTTTTAGCTATGGGTTTTGGGAAGCGGGAGGATTGGTCTCTGTATCAGTGGTTTGGTTACTTTGGTTTTGGTTCGAGGTTTGGCGATCGCCACGGGCAGCAGCAGCGGATAGACCCTCGCCTTGGTAGCCGAAATACCACAGGGCGATCGCCGCTTCCTGTTGGGTGACTGTTTTTTGGGGTTGGAAGAGGGTGGTATAGCCAAATACCCGCCGCACATTGGCTTGGTCACCGTTTTGAAAGTCCACGTAGAGGGCTTGGAGGGCTCTGGTGTCAATTTGGGCGGCATCCTGAAAGCCCCAGGTTTCAGCAATATTATCAAGGCTGGTTTGGGGGAGGGCTTGGCGACGGTCGAGGGGCACTTTCCAGGCGATCAGGCTTTCCCGGGTGAGGGGGGCATCGGGGCGAAAGGTTGTAATGGTGTCGTTGGTGAGGCTTGAGGGAATAATTCCGGCTTCGGCCAAGCCTTGAATGAACGGAAAGTCGGGGTCGCTGGCCGGTACATCGGTGAAGATGGGTTTACTGCTGGCATTGGCGCGGCGAATTTGTTGGTTTTGGCGATCGCCATAGATTGCGTTGTGGGCCTTGAAGAGCCAGCGGGCAAATTGGCGTCTGGTGATCACCGTATCGGCCTGAAAATCCGCAGCGGTAAAAACCTGGAGGGCAATGAGATCTTGTACCTGGGTAGGAAGTTCCGCATTTGCGTTATCGGTCGGTACTGGATCGTTAGTCCCGGTGGTGCTTAAAGTTCGGTAACTGAGGACAAAGGTGGTGCCCACGACGGCCTGGTCGGAGTCATTGGTAGTGGGAGAAGCAGCTTCCGACAAAGACAGGGTTACTTCTAGATCGCTGGTGCGGGCGACAATTTCTAAAAGGTTATCCGTCGCGGCAGTGGGGGACGCGACAATTTCCCAGGGAGCTTCGCCAAAGGCTTTACGGTAAAAGGCTTCGAGGCTCTGGACATTATCGGCGATCGCCCAAACGGTGGTCTTGTCTTCTGCTTGAATGAGGGTTGCTTCGGGATAGAGGGGAATTTCTGCCGGAAAATCAGTCGGTAAGGACGAATCTGCTGGGGGGTCGGTTTCAGCGGCCTGTTCCTGTTGTTCTACGAGGCGCGGATCGGGGGCTAGACTCTCTTCTAAATTGCCCAACTGGGCACAGCCCCCCAAGAGCACCAATAACCCACCCAAAAGTCCAAATTTCTGCCAACTGTACTGCACGCCTGGTTTGCCGCTAAATTCACATCGTTTGTGATCGTAGCGTATTCTCTCGCTCGGTTGGCGATCGCCTTTTTGGAAAATCGAGTTTTAAAATCCCTGAAAAAATTACGCCCCTTCAGAATCTTTTGCCTCCTTGGGCAGCGGGACAAAAGTAGTGGGTAGCGGCGAGGTTTCAGAGGATGTTGTCGTTGTCTTTTTCTCTTTTAATTCAGCCAGGAGAGTTTCCACATTTTGCAACACCTCGTTATTGCTGGTGTCTGCATCGTTATCCTGTAACAGGCCTTTCACCTGAGCCAACAGCGTCCCCAATTTACCGTCTTCTAAAAGACCATTGACCAACGACAAACCACTCGTCGAGAGCAATAATTTATTAATCTCCCCCAGGCCAGCCCCGTCGCCATTGGTGCCCGGAAAGGCAAATACTTTTGCATCGCCCAGGACGCCAGGTTGGGGAGCGAGGGACTTCATAATGTCTGGCAGTTGATCGGCGAGGGTCGGTAAAAAGAGCTTCATCAATTCCGCAGTGCGGTTGGCATTGCTCAGGGCATTTTCTGCTTCGATTAGAGCCTGTTTCCCCTGGGCCTCGGCGAGGGCTTGGTAGCAGTTGGCATCGGCCAGGGTGCGGATCGATTCGGCCTCTAGTTCCGCCGCTTGACGGGCAATTTCTGCTTGACGTCGCCGCCGGAACACATCAATTTCCACCACGTTTTGGTCGGCGATGCGTTTTTGATCGGCTTCTTTTTCGGCATCAATAATTGCCAGGCGTTGTTCCCGGTTGGCCTGTTCGACGGCCTTGGAGGTGGCCACAGCTTCTTCGGCCCGGGTGCGTTCGGCCTCGGCGGCGAGGCGTTCTTTTTCTTTATTGGCAATGGCGATCGCCGCCTGCTGTTGGGCGATTTTGGCTTCCTCTTCCGCCTCCGCCATGGCAATTTTGAGGGCTTTATTTTGCTGCTCGAGGGAAATATCGGCGGCAATTTGATTTTGCTGAATCGAAAGTTTCTGTTGAATTTTCTCCTCTTCGACGGCCTTTTCCTGAAGAATACGATTGCGTTCAATCTTGGCTAATTCTTGATCCTGGGATGCCTGAATTTCCTGGGCCTGTTGTGCCTTGAGGAATTCAATTTCCTTCGCTTGATTGAGCTTGGCTTCTTCCTTCGCCTTAGCCAACTTTAGGGATTTTTGTTCGGCGGCGAGCTCCTGTTCTTCGATTTCTACCTTGGTGTTGAGTTCTAGCTCCCGCTTTTCCTTCAGCACCGTTAACTCAACATCGAGCTTTTGTTTAATGGATTTTTGGATTGTTTCCGTGCGGAGGCGGACGCCTTGGGCATCGAAGAAATTATTTTCATCGTAGGTGTCGCTTTCTTCGATTTCAGAAATGGCAATATTGTTGAGGGTCAAACCTACTTTCTTGAGATCCTGCTGAATCAGATTCAAAACCTCGTCAGCAAATCCCAGTTTGTCAGAATCAATTTCGGCAATGCTTTTGCGCTTAGCGGCGGCCCGAATCGCGTCATCGGCTCGTTTCTCCAGGGCTTCTTTGATATCTGCTTCGGAAATGCGTCCCTGCTTGGATAACCGGGCGGCGGCGACTAAAACATCTTCTTCATTGGCGTTGATACAAACGTAAAATGTGACTCGCATATTTGCCCGCAGGTAATCTTGAGTCCGGACAGCGAGGTTGCCGGTACGTTCGACATCGATGGAAATTTCCCGCAGCGGTACGCGAGTTAACTCGTGGAATCCCGGTAAAACAATGCAACCTCCGTTGAGAATGACCGTTTTCTTTTTGCGAATCACGCCCCCGGTACGGACAAAGGCTTCGTTGTTGGGGGTAATGACATAGACCCTGGTGTAGGCCCAAATGCTCATCAAAAAGAGCACAATCAGGGTGACGATAATGCCTGGAAAGATCAACGTGCCACTAACGGGGAGTTGGGCGGGGGTCAGGGTGGCCGAGGCCGGGGAGGTGGGATGCGGATCAAGCCGCAGTGCCTGGGCGTCGATTTTGGAATCGAGTAACTCTACATCCATGGTGCTCAGTTCAGGCAGAGATTGGAGCAGGGTAAACCAAAACTTCATGGGGCACGCATCCTTTGGTAACGGGCATTCTGTTTTTATTTTGCCCGTGTCCCCTGGGAATCAAGCGATTCACGCAACAATATTTACATCTGTCCGATGAATGGGCTTTTTGCGATCGCCAGTTCCAAAAAAACAGTGCGGTAGGGAGCCCATGGCTATGTACAATGGAAAAACTGTTTGCTCTCCAGAGAGCTTTAGAGATATTTGTACGAGAGAGGACAAGAAAGGTTTATGAACGTTGGCGATCGCATCCGTGTTACGGCATCTGTCATTGTGTACAACCACCCCCAAAACCGGAAAAAAGCCTTTGATCTAAAAGGTATGGAAGGGACCATCGAAACGATTATCGGCCGCCCGATCACCGCAACGTTACCAATCAAAGTCCGGTTCGACCCGAAATATGCGGCCCACCTCCGGGAAGAGGAAATCGAAGTCATCTAAAATTCAGTCAGGGGCGATCGCCGGCCCAGCTATAAATTAACCCAACGAATTATTTTTTTGAGGGTGCTCTCGATGGGACATTAGGACTGACCTAGTGTCCTTAAGTTTTTAGATTCACTTTGGTCTGTAGGGTCAATGTCTGCCTCTGGGGTAAGTTCTCCAGTGCCGCCACACAGGGGACAGGTCATTTCGTATTGGGCTTGGCCACCACAATCGCGCTCGATAATAAAACCTTGACCCGCACAATATTGGCACAAAAGAGTTGTGGTATCAGTTGTCATGGCATAGAAGAAAATAAAGAGCCTGCTCCATTGAACACCAAATTTCTCGCTGGTGACACCACAGAACGCAAAACAAATAGACTCTAATAAAACATTCAAGACCACGCAAACCTTGGAACCCAGAGGATTATAGTGACAACTTCTTCTCGCTGGCAATTTTGGATTGATCGAGGTGGCACCTTTACGGATATCGTCGCAAAACGCCCCGATGGTGGGCTGGTTACCCATAAGTTGCTGTCAGAAAATCCAGAATGTTACCCCGATGCGCCGGTGCAGGGTATCCGGAATTTATTGGGTCTCAGTCCGGATCAATCGATCCCCACTGAAAATATTGAAGTGATCAAAATGGGGACGACGGTGGCGACCAATGCCCTCCTAGAACGCAAAGGCGATCGCCTAGTTCTCGTGATCACCCAGGGCTTTCGGGATGCGTTGCGTATTGGGTATCAACATCGCCCGGATATTTTTGCCCTAGAGATTAAGCTGCCGGAGATGCTCTATGAACAGGTGATCGAAGCGGCGGAACGAGTCGATGCCCAAGGCAATATTTTGCAGCCATTGGATCTCGATCAAGTACGGCAGGATTTACAAAACGCTTTTGATGCAGGCATTCGCAGTTGTGGCGTGGTGTTGATGCATGGCTATCGTTACCCTGACTACGAACGACAAATTGGGGCGATCGCCAAAGCAATCGGGTTTACGCAAATTTCCCTTTCCCACCAGGTCAGTCCGTTAATGAAGCTCGTCAGTCGGGGCGATACGACGATGGTAGATGGTTACCTGTCGCCAATTTTGCGCCGCTATGTGGATCAGGTGGCGGGTTATCTCCAAACGGAAAGCCAGGGGCCAAAGCTGATGTTTATGCAGTCCAATGGGGGGCTGGCGGAGGCAACGCAATTTCAAGGGAAAGACAGCATTCTCTCCGGGCCAGCGGGGGGCATTGTCGGGGCGGTAAAAACCTGTGCGATCGCCGGCTTCGAGAAAATTAT
>NZ_CAWNNO010000006.1:0-75596 GCF_963876085.1 Synechococcus sp. BDU 130192
AAGGGGTCAATCTCCGGGGGGCAGATCTCAGCCATAGTGATCTGACCGGGGCGTCTTTGGTGGGGGCAAATCTGCGGGGTTGTCTGCTCCAGGGGGCAAATCTCCAGGGTTGCAACTTAGAAAATGCTGACCTAGAAGGGGTTGCTTTGGGACGGGTCAATTTGCAGGGGGCGATCATGCCCGATGGCCAACGGCGTTGTTAAATCCGGTGCTGTCCCGCTGAGGAAAGCTGGAGCATTAAGAACTTAAGCTAGGATAAATGTAGTCCCTGCGGAGTCGAGATCTATGGCTGAATCTGGCGATCGCCTTGGTGAGAATCGTCTACGACAATTACGTCTTTACCTCTATTTGGTGCCGATTCTGGGTTTTTTTCCGGCATTATGGCAGCTCTATGGATCCAAAGGCGATCGCCGTGAACAACAGATTAGTCGCCAGGCGATTATGCTAATGCTGAGCTGGCTAAGCCTCTACCTGGGGTTAGGCTGGGGGAGTGACCATCTGGCGGGAATTGGCGGGTTTCGGATGATGTATCTCAATGCCCTGCTGACGTCTGGATATTTTCTCGGTTGCTTTGTTTTGATGGTACGTGTTTGGCAAAAATCCGCTAAAACACCCCCAACAAGCACTGATCAGATGGCCGACAATTTCGAGGAATATTTTCTGAAGTAAAACTCACCAAAAGTGGAACCTCTGGTTTAGCATAGCTATCAAAGTATTTCGTCCCGCAATTTTTAGTGTGGTCTTTCCGGTGTGAGGAAACCTGTGCCTGCAACAAAATCGTCCCTAGCAAATCAACGTCTATCGGCCAAAGCAACCCAAAAACAAAAAAACGCTAAAGCTAACCCTTTTCAGAAGTCGTCGTCGAAAAAACGGCGGCCTCTTTCGACCTGGCACTGGTTAATGATTTGGTGTGGATTGACGGGCGTTTCGATTGTGTCTGCTACGGCGGGTGCTTTACTGGCGGTGTCCCTCTCCTCAACCCCCCTGCGCCAAACGCCCCTCGCCCCGGAAGAACTCAGCGTCTTCTCCCAGGATGAGGCGATCGCCAAACAATCCCTCCGTTTACCAGAACTGACGCGCCCCGTAAATATTCTGCTGTTGGGGACAAAAGTGCTCACCTCCGAAGTGGATGATGGCACCAATGAAGACCTCGGTTACCACGCCCTCGTGAATTCCTTTGAAGGGCTGGCCGATACGATGTTGCTATTGCGCTTTGACCCCGCCGACAAACAAATCTCTATCCTCTCCATTCCCCGGGACACCCAGGCCAACATCGAAGGCTATGGTCTCTCGAAAATTAACCATGCCAATGCCTACGGTGGTGCAGTCCTTTCCGCCAAAACCGTTGGGGATCTTCTGGGTGGCGTCGAAATTGACCGCTACATCCGCGTCAATGTCCAGGGCATTGGCAAACTCATTGATGCCCTCGGTGGGGTCACAGTCTACGTCCCGAAGGACATGAAATACCAGGACGATAGCCAGCGTCTCTACATCAACCTCAAGGAAGGAGAACAGCACCTTAATGGCGACGAAGCCCTCCAATTTTTGCGGTTCCGCTATGACGAATATGGCGATATTGGCCGTGTTCAGCGCCAACAGACCCTAATCCGTGCCGTTCTAGAGCAAGGTTTAACTCCCAGTAACTTGGTGAAATTTCCCCAGGTCATGTCGATTATTCAATCCCATATTGATACGAACATGAGCGTGCAAGAACTGATTGCCCTCGCTGGCTTTGGTTCTCAGATCGAGCGCAGTAATATTCAGATGGTGATGCTCCCAGGGGAATTTAGCGGCGACGGCAGAAACGGCAGCACAAGCTATTGGTTACCCCACCGCAGCCGCATTAGTCGGGTGATGGCCCAGCATTTTGACATCCAGACCGATTACGCCAGCAATTTAGATTTTCTCTCCCCTGAGGATGTGCGCATTGCAATCCAAGACAGTACCGGGAATTCCCAAGCTGTGCGATCGCTCCTCCAGCGTTTAAACGAAGCGGGTTACAGTCGGGTTAGTATCGCCCAGGACTGGTCAGAACCGTTGGAAAACACGCGCATCGTCGCCCAAAAAGGAGATGATCTAGCGGCTTCCGAAATTCGCGCAAACCTAGGATTTGGGGAAGTTCGGGTGGAAAGTACCGGAGTATTAAATTCCGACATTACGATTCAACTGGGCCGCGACTGGCTCACCCTCGCAAATAATCTCCCCGGTCAAACCACAGTTAATTAAAGCGATTCAACGATCTTAATTGTGGCTGCTGCCGTCGTTGCCTTTTGGCGGGCTTCGGTAGCATCTTTCCCCTTGGCGAGGGCAACCCCCATGCGACGGTAGGGACGAGAATCAGGCTTACCAAATAAACGGAGGTCTGTGTCTGGGATGGCCAAGGCTGCCGCAACGCCAGTAAAAATAATTTGATCGCTATTTTTCTCAGCTAAAATCACCGCACTGGCCGCTGGACTCAGTAATTCAATGGTGGGAATAGGTAGACCCAAGATTGCCCGGAGATGGAGTTCAAATTCATTCAGGTTTTGGGAAATGAGCGTCACCATGCCCGTATCGTGGGGCCGGGGAGATAATTCCGAAAAAATCACTTCGTCTTTGGTGATAAAAAACTCGACCCCAAAAATGCCAGCGCCACCGAGTTTATCGGTAACTTTCCGGGCAATGTCCTGGGCATCTTTTACTTGGGCTGCGGTTAAACCAACGGGCTGCCAGGATTCTTGGTAGTCACCCCGCTCTTGGCGGTGGGCGATCGCCGGACAAAAGAGCGTTTCTCCTGCCCATTGGCGGATGGTGAGGAGGGTGATTTCTACCTCGAAATCGATGAATTCTTCGATGATAATTTTGGCGGTGTCACCCCTGGCCCCCTCAATGGCGTAATTCCAGGCCGTTTCTAATTCGTCGGCAGTTTGTACCACGGATTGCCCTTTACCAGAGGAGGACATTACGGGCTTGATCACGTTGGGAAAGCCGATGTCCTGGGCGACGGTTTTGAGTTCTGCGAGGTTGGTGGCATAGGCATATTTGGCAGTGCGCAGGCCTAATTTTTCGCTGGCAAGATCCCGGATGCGATCGCGGTTCATGGTGAAGTTAGTGGCGGCGGCGGTGGGAATGACAGTGTAGCCTTGCTGTTCTAATTCGATGAGTTTTTCGGTGCGGATGGCTTCTACTTCCGGCACGATCAGATCCGGTTGATGTTTTTTGATCGCCGCTTCGAGGGCTACCCCATCAAGCATCGAGATGACTTCCCGTTGGTCGGCCACCTGCATTGCCGGGGCGTTGTCATAGCGATCCACAGCGATCACGGTATTGCCTAAACGTTGGGCGGCGATCGCCACTTCTTTACCCAGTTCCCCAGAGCCCAACAACATGATTTTTTTCGGTAATGCGATCGCCATTTTTTCACCTATTGCCAAGAACAAAACAGGGATATCATACCGTTTTTAGCTGTACACGCGCCCCCGCCAGGCCTTGGGTTTTTGTCGGGCTGAGAGGAAAATCCGTGCCACCGCAAAGGGATCGGCAAAGGGAGATAACCAAAATAACCATGCACTTTTACCGACGCTAAATTGGCGATCATAGGAGCCGGAAATGGCCAACAGCATCCCAAAGCGCACCAGGAGCAAAAAGACATTTAAGCCCAACCAACCAGACAAAAAGGGGTTGCTTAAACCTTCTTCGATGCCCCCAAACAGCAGCATCGTTAAGGGAATCGGTAGGCCTTGCACCATGGTCAGCAGCCACAGTTGCCCCCAGAGTTCTGTCCGGGAGGTGGCATCTTTTAGATCGAGCGATCGCCCCCACTCATCCCAGGTTTCCCGCATCCCTTCGTACATTCTGACTTTAATAATTTTCGCCCCATCCAAGAAGCCCACCTTATACCCAGCCTTGGCAATATTGCGCGCTAGGGTCACATCATCACAAAAAGATCCCGCCGCCGAGCGGTAGCCCCCTACTTTTTCTAAAACCTCGCGCCGACAGAGAAAACATTGCCCATTGGCCATCACACTGTCTTGATCTGGTTGGCGAATCCCCGCCACATCAAAGCGAAACAGCAAGGTCATCAATAGTGCTGGCTGTAACCACCACTCCCCCAGCGATCGCAAAATAAACTGGGGCGACAAGGAAACCAAATCAAACCCCTCCTCTTCAGCAGCCTGGAGAACACTGGCGATCATGCCTCGCTGCGGTTGGGTATCGGCATCGACTCCCAAAATCCACTCACTGTCTGGGGAACTATGCTCAAAGCCCCAATTTAACGCCCAGGGACGGCCCACCCAACCTTGGGGTAGTGGATCATCCGTTAGTAAGCGAAACCGGGGGTCCGTTGCAGCTTTGGCTAAAACTTTTTCCCTGGTGCCATCGGTGGAATTACTATCAACGACGAGGATTTCTCGCACTTCATAGCTTTGCTGACTTAGCCCATCCAGGCAGGGTTGAATCCGTTCTACTTCGTTGAGGCTCGGCACCACCACTGTGACAGCGGCTAAATTATCAGAATTTGAAGCTTGGGGAGTCAAAGGTGATCGCCGCACGGCCCCCTTCATTAACCGCGATAAGACAACTAAAGCCCCACTACCCTGAATGAGCAAGCCAAACAAACAAAGACCACCGATCCATACCGGGGAAAAATCCATAACTCAAGTAATTTCCAGCTAAAAATAAACACAAAAAACCCCCAATTTTAGAGGATGGGGGCAATACGAAAAAAATAGTTAACGACCGGCGCCCACGGGCATTTTCTCAGTCGTGGCATCCACCATCGGCAGCGTCGTCGTTGCTTGGCTTGCTTTGGGGATACTGAAGTACAACACAGTAACTGGTGCCAAGCCCAGCAGGATTCCCAACAAAATCGGTGGATAAATGCCGCCACCAATGCTCATCATCGTCGCAAAGCCAAAATTCAAAAGATACATGGCGAAGGGCAACATCAACTGTTCCCGGGACAGATCAAGGGGTTCTTTGCCCCAAAACAGACTGGCAATGCCCATAAACACACAACCGGTTCCAAACCAACCGGAGAAATTTTCGTAGGGCATCCCGAAAAATGGCCCAACCACTTCCCATTCCCAGAAAGGTACAGCGGTCTGGCTCATCCCCGGATCTAGAACAAAATCCCAAGAGGTGAGCAGCAAAGCGCCAAGGGCGATCGCCGCTAAAGAATAAATCCACCGGGGTAAGTTATATTTCTGCAGACCCACCCGCGCGATCAGAAAACTACTAAAGCCCAGATAGAACCAGGATAGGGGAATGGTAAACGGGACTAACCCCGCAATCTTATAGCCCAAACCGCTGGTGTAGTGATAAGCCCCAAACGGAAACCCCGTACTGGTGCCCATTAGTTCCGCTGATACCGACACTGCTAGCGCGGGAATGAGAAAAGACAATAAATATTTTTTCCCCAGCAGGCGATAGGCATAGACAGTGACCGCAGCCATCCCCAGGAGCATGTACATCACACCACCATTGGCCATCGAGAGACGAAAAGCAACCTGGCCAAAATCGGGCAAGCTGGCAATGAAGTCGGCATTTGGTAAAACAAGCAGTAAGCCCGCTAAACCAAAGGCCATGGCCAACCCATGACCCCACAATAAATATTCTTCTGGCTTGAGCCTAATTTTCATAACTGGCGCTGACCTCCTGGCGTCCCTGGGGCGCAAAATTGAACTGAGAAGCGATTGACACTCCCCATAGTTTACAAAAAATTGTAAATAAATCTGTAGATTGGTTACAAAATAACCACTCGTATCGCTCTTATCTGTAATACCCTTGATCTAACCACGTTTTTTGGGTGGAGAAGAGCTTTCCGAAATGTCTGTAGTCTGTAGATTAACCCGTAAATCTTTATTTTCAGTTGGTGCAATGACATGAAACGAATTCTTGTGATCGATGATGATCCTATCTTGCAAAAGATCCTGGAAAATTTACTCACGCAAGCTGGATATCTCGTCGCGGTCGTTCTGTCTGGAAAGCAGGGACTCGATATTTGGCTGGAATTTCAACCGGATCTAATCGTTTCTGATGTGCGTATGCCAGAAATGGATGGTTTTGAATTCTGCCGGTATATTCGTTCTCAACCGACAGGACAGTTGATTCCTTTTCTATTTTTGTCGAGTCAGACTGATGTGGAGGCGCGCGTTGAGGGTCATTTTTCAGGGGCCGACGACTATATCGCCAAACCCTTTGAAATGAAGGAATTACTCGCAAAGGTTGAGCGCCAGCTAGCCAGAATAGAGAATATTCGCGCAGAAATGCAACGGCTCGCTGCCCAGGCTAACGTTGAGCAGATGAAGCAAGCCCCAGAACCACTCCCGTTAACCCCCGCCGAGATGCGTGTTTTTTGGGAGGCGGTTCAAGGTTGGACTAATAAGCAAATCAGTGAGCATCTTTATGTCAGTCCGCGCACTGTCCAGACGCACCTCAGTAGTATTTTGAATAAATTAAACCTTGAAAATCGGTCTCAATTGGTGCGGTTTGCCTATGAAAATGGCTATGAAAAACCAGCAAATCATTCTGAGGACAACTAATGGGACAGGTTTATGAGTTGGCGGTGTTGCAGCGGGCGATCGCCACTGATCCAGACCGCTGGCGTCCCCTTGTGTTTACCAATGGCTGTTTTGATCTGCTCCACGTGGGCCATGTCCGTTATCTAACCGCTGCGAAACAACTGGGCAAAACTTTGGTGATTGGCTTAAATGGCGATCGCTCGGTCACAAAGATTAAACCCCAACCCGACCATTTACCCGATCGTCCCATCATCCCCGAAGCCCAACGCGCTGAACTTTTGACCGCTCTCGCTGTTGTGGATGCCGTCGTGTTATTTGATGAACCCACCGCCACCCAAACCATCGCTGCCCTACAACCGGATATTTATGTTAAGGGGGGTGATTACACGCCAGAAACACTCCCAGAAGCGCCTACCGTCAAGGCCTACGGCGGCAAAATTGAGCTGATCCAGATTGAAATTCCGACCTCCACCAGTGGCATTATCCAAAAGATTCTTCAACAAGAGTCAATATTTCCTACTGTGTCCTGTGATAGTCTGGTTTGATGGTGATTTCCGTCCCACTGGGTAAAGCTTTATCGCTCTGCTTGACTCAATAGTAGATTTTGACGGGATCGCCCACGCACTACATCCATCACAATTTTTTGACGCAACACATTGGGGAGACACAGTTTACATGGAGGCAACCAGCGATTTACTGCAAGAATTTTCGGCATTATCGGCGAAAAAGCAGCTAGAACAAATCCCCCAACTGATTGACCAAGGGGATGCTGGTTTTGCTTGCTTGAGAGAATTTTTGATGGCGCAAGAGGGCCAGGCGGCAACCCCTGTCATGGGAAGAATTTGCCAAGTGCTTACCCAGAATCAAACTGCTGACAATTTATTGTTTATGCAGCAAGAATTTCCGGAGGGGGTCGTTGAACTCAAGTCAGCGCGAGGGATTGATTACCAGATTATTCAAGACAAATTGATCGAAGAGGAGTTTCTGGAAGCAGATATCTTAACCCTCCAGAAAATGTGTGAACTGGCAGGGGAATCTGCTATGAAACGAAAATGGCTCTACTTTACGGAGGTAGAGCGGTTTCCCGACGAGGATCTGCTCACCCTCGATCAGCTGTGGCAGGTTTATTCTGGCGGGAAATTTGGCTTTTCGGTGCAGCGTAAATTATGGAATTCCCTCGGTAAGGACTTTAATGCCCTCTGGGAAAAAATTGCCTGGCGAGATGGGCGAACCTGGGCGCGTTATCCCAAAGCATTTATTTGGAATCTGGATGCACCCAGGGGACATCTGCCCACCTCCAACCAGTTACGGGGCGCAAAAACAATCCTCGCGCTGTTCCAACATCCCGTGTGGACAAAGGACTAGGATTTCACTGAACCCGCTAAAATTCCCCGTACGAAATAGCGTTGTAGGCTGAAGAAAACGCCGAGGGGAACGATCATCGAGATAAAGGCTCCGGCAGTGAGTAGGTGCCAGTCTTGACCCCGTGACCCGACTAAATTACTCAGTTGGATTGTGACGGGGGCAACGTCATTGGTGGTGCCCAAATAAACTAGGGCGATGAGCAAATCATTCCAAACCCAAAGAAATTGGAAGACCGCAAAGGAGGCGATCGCCGGCATCGAGAGGGGGACGATTAATTTCGTAAAAATCTTCAGGTGGGACGCGCCATCCACCGCCGCCGCTTCGATTAAATCTTTTGGTAGTTCGCCGATATAATTCCGCAGAAGATAAATCCCCAAGGGTAAGCCATAGCCCGCATGGGCGAGCCACACTCCCAGAAAACTGTTGGACAAGCCGAAATCTCGATAGGCCCGCAGAATCGGAATCAGGGTCGTTTGTAGCGGGACAACCAGTAAACAAACCACCACGATAAATAAAAATTGCCGCCCCGGAAATTTCATCCAGGCAAAGGCATAGGCGGCAAAACAGGCGATCGCAATCGGGATCACCGTCGCGGGAATGGCGATCGTCAAGCTATTAAAAAATGCCTGTCCCATGCCCTCCGCTTGCAACACATCCACATAATTTCCAATGTGATATTGGGTTAGTTCAAAGGGATGTTGAAAAATTGTCCACCAGCCCGTTTCCAGCATTGCATCCCGTCGCCGAAAGGAGCTAATGAGTAACCCCACCGACGGCAATGTCCAGATAAAAGCGATCGCCAATAACGAAATATGAATCGGTGTTTTTTGCCAAAATTGAGTTTGCTTTTGCTGTGCCATTAGCGTAATTTCTCCTGTGTTCTAAACCGTCGAATATTACTGATCATTACCGGAATAATTAAGATTAAAAGCACGATGGCGATCGCACTACCACGCCCAAAATTTCGATAATTAAACATCTCTTTAATCATGCGACTGGCAATCACTTCTGTGCCATAATTGCCCCCCGTCATCACAAAAACAATATCAAATACTTTCAAGACCAAAATAATAATCGTGGTACTGACAACGAGAATCGTGGAACGGATCATTGGAATTGTAATTCGCCAAAAAATTTGCCAACTATTCGCCCCATCAATCCGCGCCGCTTCGATCACTTCTTCGGGAATACCCTTAACCGCTGAAGATAAAATCACCATCGCAAAGCCCGTGTAAAGCCAGATCATAATTGCAATCAAAGCAAAATTATTTACCGATTGTTCGACAATCCAGCCCACGGGTTCAAAGCCAAAATTCACCAACAGAGCATTTAAAACACCAATTTGATCATCCCCAGCGGGTTTGTAGGCGTACATAAATTTCCAGATGACACTCGCTCCCACAAAGGAGATTGCCATCGGCAAGAAAATTAAGGATTTAATAATTGGTTCATAGCGCACTTTGTCAACCAGTACGGCAATAATTAACCCCAAACTGACGCTGACACCTGTAACCAAAACAAGCCAAAGCAAATTGTTTTTAAACGCAATTAACATTGCCCGGTCAGTGAAGGCAAAAATATAGTTTTTTAGCCCCACAAAATTTTGCGATCGCCCATCTAGAAAACTCAAATAAAAAGTTTGCACCGTCGGTAAAATCAAATAGGCAGAAAGCAATAATAATGCCGGAGAAATATAAACCCACGGCAATAGTCGCCGATTCCACGGTTTCGGCAGGGCATTAATCGCAATATTCGCTAAATAAAACAGTCCAATCACACCGCCACAACCAATGGCGATCGCCAAGACCACGTTCAGTAGACGCGTCCAGAATTCCATCATGACCTCCATGAAATACTTACAGTCTCGGTTAAAGAAGGATTCAGGGGAATCGAAGTCC
Organism: Synechococcus sp. BDU 130192; assembly: GCF_963876085.1. Classification (NCBI taxonomy): domain Bacteria; kingdom Bacillati; phylum Cyanobacteriota; class Cyanophyceae; order Synechococcales; family Synechococcaceae; genus Synechococcus; species Synechococcus sp. BDU 130192. Next base: position 9,767 of record NZ_CAWNNO010000006.1, read on the forward strand.
CCCTTCAAAGGGGGATTTAGAGGGATGTTACTCAGGCCAACTATTTTCAATATTGGTTAAAACCGTTTCGGCATCTGCGCCGCCGACATAGTCCACCATGCCCGACCAGAACGTGCCCGTGCCCACCGCACCCGGCATCATATCCGACGCATCAAAGCGGATCACTTCCGCATTCCCCAAAATCTCTGCTTGTTTGCGGCTCAAATCTGTGGGATATAGGGCCAAATCAATGCCCTGCCGGGGCGAAAGATAACCCCCTAGTCCTGCGGCGACCTCGTGGGGCGTTTTACTGGCGAGATATTCCATCAACTGGCGCGCTTCGGGGGTGTCATTAAACATTGCGAACACATCCCCCGCAACGAGGATCGGCAAACCTTGCTCCGGATTAATCTGCGGCAGTGGGAACACATCCACATCCTCACTGAGATTAATGTCCGTTGGTAAAAACGCTTCAATAAAGTTCCCTTGCTTGTGTAGGTAGCAGTTGGGATCGTCGCCAAACAGTCCTTGAATCGAATCTCCGAAAGGCGTACTTAAGGCACTCACTACGCCACCATAGACATAATCTTCGTTGCGAACAATGTCACCGAAAATATTGACCGCATTTTCCACCGCCGGATCGTTAAAGGGAATTTCGTGGTTGATCCACTGGTCATAGACATTGGGGCCTGCGGTGCGTAGCATAATTTCTTCGACCCAATCGGTACCGACCCAACCCGTCGAATCGCCACTTTCCATGCCAATACACCAGGGGGTTTTGCCTTCAGACACAAGGCGATCGCTCAGAGCTAGCATTTCATCCCAAGTGGTGGGAATTTCGTAGCCATTCGCCGCAAATTGCTGCGGGTTGTACCAAACTAAACTTTTGACCGAAGCCCGATACCACACCCCATAGGGCACATTTTCCACACTACCGAGCTGAATCCAAGACTCATCATAGGCCGCCTGCAAATCCTCAAGGCTCATAAATTCTGTGAGGGGAACCAACCGACCTTCCCGCGCGAAATCCGCCATCAGCCCCGGTTGGGGAAACATCGCTAGATCAGGCGGATTGCCAGAATCAACCCGAATCGGTAGGGTCGTCGCAAAGGTATCTGTGCCTTCGTAAACCACTTCAATGCCTGTTTCTTCGGTAAAGGGAGCCAGTGCCGCCTCAATTTTTTCCTGTTGCTCCCCGATCATTACTCCGAAAACGGTGACTTGTTTGGTATCGCTTGCTGCATCGTCTTCAGAGGTTGTTTGTTCGCCAACACAGCTCGTTAAAACCAGTGCGGAACTAAGTGCAAGGGAAGTAAGCTTAAGTGGAAATTTTTTTTGTAAAAAAAACATTCATAAAAGTTGAATTCAGCAAATAAATTAAAAGAGAAGTTTTATTTTGAATGGGGTTTAAGCGCCCCAAAAATAGCAGATGATTTTATGCAATAACGGTTTCCATTTCGCGATCAAAAAGATACAAGCGTTGGACATTCCATAACACATCAAGGGTTTCTCCCTGTTTAACCGTAGCACGGGGGTCAAAGCGCGCGACGAATTCTCCTTGTTCAGCCGTTGTGAGATAAACAATGAGTTCATTGCCCATCATTTCAATCATATTGATCGTCGCTTGCACAGCGACAGTGGGAATATCAGGGGGTAAATATTGGGGATGATAAATATCTTCAGGACGAATCCCTAGGGTAAGGGGCCGATCCTTGAACGTCACGCCACCATCGACTATAAATTGCGGTAAATATTTTTGAATTGAAATTAAGTTTTCCCCCAGTTTGAGACAGGGTTCCCCTTCATTGGTGGTTTGTTCGACGTCAAAAAAGTTCATCGCGGGACTGCCAATAAATCCAGCGACAAACAAATTATTGGGATTGTTATAGAGATTGCCGGGACTATCGACCTGCTGCAAAATCCCATCCTTCATCACGGCAATGCGATCGCCCATGGTCATGGCTTCCACTTGGTCGTGAGTGACGTAGATAAAGGTGGTGTTGAGGTCTTGGTGGAGTTTACTAATTTCTTTACGGGCCTGGACACGCAATTTTGCATCAAGGTTAGAAAGGGGTTCATCCATCAGAAAGACGGCGGGTTTACGGACGATTGCCCGCCCCACGGCGACCCGTTGCCGCTGTCCCCCAGAAAGTTCTTTGGGTTTGCGTTGTAATAGTCTTTCGATGCCTAATTGGGCGGCGGCACTCTGGACACGCTTGTTAATTTCGGTTTGATTAACTCCCTGCAATTGCAGACTGAACGCCATATTTTCATAGACGCTCATGTGGGGATAGAGGGCGTAGGATTGGAACACCATCGCAATGTCGCGATCTTTAGGGGAGAGGTGATTGACCCGGCGATCGCCAATGCAAATTTGCCCATCGGTAATCGATTCCAGACCCGCCAGTAACCGGAGAGAAGTGGTTTTCCCACAGCCGGACGGCCCCACAAATACTAAGAATTCACCATCTTCGATGGCAAGGTTGAGGTTGTTGACGGCGACAAAATCATCAAATCGCTTCGTCACTTGCTCGAACGTTACGCTAGCCATAGAAAGTTTTGGATTGACAACAATTATTCCCCATTAAAGCGAATAATCCTTCAATTTCCCAAAACTAAAACCACATCATTGGGGCTGTTCGACTTGCAATTGTCCCATAAACCACTGGGCCACCTGGGCATTGCCGTCTGAGGCAACACGTTCTAGGGCTTCTTCCAATAACGCTTTCGGTAAGTCCTTTAAAACCTGAGATGTTTCAACGGATTCATAGCGTCCAGCCCCATTTAAAACTAAGAGAAAAAACCGTTGAGCCTGGATATCAATCACCCAATATTCAGGGATACCTAACGCAGCGTAAATTTCTTTTTTACGGTCTAAATCATGGAAAATTGTCGTGTCAGAAATTTCACCTACTAAATCTGGCACGCGCCATTCATCTAAGTTTAAATAACGGCGATCACCTTGTTTCCACACAGGATGATTTTTTCCAAGATACAAAACCAAGTCAGGCGCAGCGGCAATTTTTTTTGAGCTTTTTTCCAGTTGACAGCCGCCCATTAAATGTCCTGTATTTTCTGAATTGAACGCAAACCAAAAACCAATGAGTAAAGTAAATAGATTATTTACTGAAGCGTGATTAATTCCTTCTGCGCCTATTTCAACTAATAATGAATTTTGATAAAAATACAGCTTTTGTTTATTAAGATCATCGGTGGGCAAATTCCGCTGTTGTTGGTACGCTTCCCACTGGGACGGAACCCAAGGGGCGATCGCCTCTTTCTGGCGGGCATTCTTCATCGAAGCAACCATCGGTTATCCTCCAGAGCATTGATTAGCTCTATTGTAAGATCTGAATTTCGTGCCATCCTTTTAAACTAGGGGGATACAAACTCGATTCAGTCAAAATATATGAGCGCAGATTTTCGCATTGAAAAAGATTCCATGGGCGATCGCCAAATCCCCCACGACGCCTACTATGGCATCCAAACCCTGAGGGCGACGGAAAATTTTCCGATCAGCGGCATTAAACCCCTCCCTACCTATATCGATGCTTGCGTTCTGATCAAAAAAGCGACGGCGATCGCCAATGCGGAACTCGGTTGTATTGAAGCCCAGATGTCCGAGGCAATTGTAAAAGCCTGTGATGAAGTGTTGCAGGGGGCATTACGAGAGCAATTCGTCGTCGATGTGTACCAAGCCGGGGCTGGCACCTCCCACCACATGAATGTCAATGAAGTCTTGGCGAACCGTGCCCTCGAACTTCTCGGCGGCGAAAAGGGCGATTACCAAACCGTTAGCCCCAACGATCATGTGAACTACGGGCAATCCACCAATGATGTGATTCCCACGGCAATTCGTATCGGTGGGTTATTAGCCCTCGAACATTGTTTATATCCAGCTCTCTCTGGGGCGATCGCCACTTTGGATAATAAAGCAGAAGAATTTGCCCACATCGTCAAATCTGGCCGCACCCACATGCAGGATGCCGTTCCCGTCCGGCTTGGGGAAGGATTCCGCGCTTGGGCAGAAATTTTAACCGCCCACATGGGGCGCATCGAAACCGCCGCCAAAGATTTAACGGTTTTAGGTTTAGGCGGTAGTGCTTCCGGAACAGGTTTAAACACCCATCCCCAATATCGTTTCCGCGTGGCAGAAATTTTAAGTGAACTGATCGGGCAACCTTTGACCTCCGCCCCCCACCTAATGGCAGCGATGCAAAGTATGTCGCCCTTCGTCAATGTTTCCGGTGCGTTGCGTAACCTTGCTCAGGATCTCGTGAAAATTTCCCACGATCTGCGTCTGATGGATTCTGGCCCTAACACTGGCTTTAAGGAAATCCAACTGCCCCCTGTGCAACCCGGTTCCTCGATTATGCCCGGTAAGTACAATCCCGTCATGGCGGAAATGACTTCTATGGTTTGCTTTCAGGTGATGGGCTACGATACGGCGATCGCCTTTGCCGCCCAAGCAGGTCAATTGGAACTTAACGTGATGATGCCTCTGATTGCCTATGATTTAATCCACAGCATCGAAATTCTCGGCAACACCATCAAGGCCCTCAGCGACAAATGTATTGCAGGCATCACCGCCAACGAACAACGCTGTCACAATTATGCTGAAAGCAGTCTGTCCCTTGTGACAGCCCTCAATACCCATATCGGTTATCTCAACGCTGCCGATGTCGCCAAGGAATCCTTGCAAACGGGCAAAACCCTCCGGCAAATTGTCCTCGAACGGGGCTTAATGGATGAGGCGACCCTGGCCCAAGTTCTCGACCTCGAAAAAATGAGTCAATTACCCAGCAATTAATCGGGAATAAAAAAGGCGATCGCCTCAGGCAAAAGGGAAGGCGATCGCCACTCTAAACCAATGCACTTCAGTAAGATAGATTTAGGTTTTGTTGTGAAGAGGAAATACCATGGTCGCAACACCAATTAGAACAGATATTCCTAAACCAGTGGGAGAACAGCGGGTCGCATTTCATAACCTCAGTTGGGATGACTATCTCAAAATTTTTCAAGCATTACCCCAAGACCGCCATTTCCGCCTCTCCTTTTGTAATGGAACGTTAGAAATCACCGCGCCTTTAGAAGATCACGAATTTGCCCTACGACTCATTGAACTCTTTATTCGACTCCTTGTCCTTGAAATGGGATTAAAAATGAAGACAATGGGTTCAACAACCATAAATCGTAAGGATGTAAAGAAAGGAGCAGAGCCCGACTGTGCCTATTACATTCAAAATCAGCCCCAGGTTGCAGGACGTAATGTTGATTTTGACAAAGATCCGCCGCCCGATCTCATCATAGAAGTGGATATCACCAACACAAATATTAATAAAAATCAACTTTATGCAGCCATGGGCGTTCCTGAATTTTGGCGATACAATGGCGAAACTCTACGCATATTCACGCTAAACAATGGCGAATATGAAGAATGTGAAACCAGTCCATTATTCTCGATTGTGCAGAAAGAAGATTTATATCGTTTTCTCGCTGAGGCAGTAGAGGATGAGATGGAGGCAATGCGTAATTTTCAAGCTTTCTTAAAACAGAAAATAACAGATGAAGACAATTAAAAAGGCGATTTAAAAATGAGTTTTTAGCCACATAAAAAAATGGGCTAGCCCGAAGACTACCCCACATTGTTCAATGATTTTCAGGTTTTAGATTGCCATTATTGATCCTTCATCCAATTATCATCAATCATCGCATCATCATCAATCACAGGTGCTTTTCCCTGGACATCCGACGGGATCGGCGTATCATCAGAAATTAATTCATCGCCAGAGATAATATCCTTACGGTTTGATTTTCCTTCCGTAAAGGCCCGTGCTGTTTGATCATCGAGAATTTCGCTGCCATCAAGATCATCATAGGAACGACTCGACAACCCAGCACCATTGTCATTGGTCACGACATTGCTGTATCCATTGGGAGACCGTGAAGTTCCTTCGTCTACGAAATCATTTTGACTCGCAAACCCCGTTCCGGCTGGAATCAAGCGACCGATAATCACGTTTTCCTTGAGGCCCCGTAACCAGTCAGATTTTCCTTCAATGGCTGCTTCGGTGAGTACCCGTGTGGTCTCTTGGAAGGAAGCCGCAGAAATAAAGCTATCGGTGTTCAAGGACGCTTTGGTAATCCCTAGGAGCACTGGAGTATAACGGGCCGGTGCACCACCAGTAATGGACATGGCTTCGTTAACTTGTTCTACTTGACGTAGTTCAATTAACTCCCCTGGCAACATTGTGGTATCGCCACCGTCATCGATGCGAACCTTTGCCGTCATCTGACGCACGATCACCTCGATGTGTTTGTCAGAAATGTCAATGCCCTGGGACTGGTAAACCCGCTGCACTTCTTCTACCAAGAACCGTTGAGATTCCCGGAGACCAATCAAAGCCGCTTCGTATATCCCCTTACTCTCAGCGTAGTAATCAAAGAAAATTTCTAGGATTTCGTGGGGATTATTCAAGCCGTCAGTGAGGGGTTCTGCTGGGCCAACCCGTTGACCATCGACCACCATCACACTTTGGTTGAGGCTAACCGGATACTCGCTAATGACACCGTCATCTTCGATGACTTTGACATCCACGGTTTCGTCGTCGAGATATTCGACTTGGCAGGTGCCAGGGCGACGGGCGAGCACTGCTGCTTCCTTGGGTTTCCGGGCTTCAAGAAGTTCTTCGATCCGGGGGAGACCCTGGATGATGTCCCCAGTTTTTGCCCGCTCAAAGACGAGCAGCACGAGATTATCACCCCGTTGGACTAGATCACCTTCGTCGATGTGCAGGACTGCACCACCAGACACACGGTAAGGCCGAGCGTGACGGAGGACAATTTCTTTGTCGCTGACTTTGAGGACTTGGGCGGAATCTTCGATCACAACGCCTTCGGCAATTTCGGTGCCAGCAACCACCAGGGTATTTTCTTTCACCTTGGCTTTGCCGTCGATGGCGAGGGTTTGGCGATCGCTATCACGCACAATCAACAAACGGCGGATCGCTTCTTGACCGGAACGGATCCCTCGAACCTCACCGGGTTCTTTACATTGAATTTCCGTGCGGGCCACCACTGCGCCAGGGGCAATTTCCTGGCCATCTTCGACCATGAGTCGGGTCTGAACTTGGCCGCCAAAGGGATCACTATCGGAATCACGGCGGAGAATCAAGGACTCAAGAATCACTAACTGGAGACGTTTTACTTCGTCATCGGTGGGATCATCTTGAAGTTCAATGTCCGCATAGAGGTTCGCGAGGACATCTTCATCTTCCCCTTCAATGGCACCAATTTCGATAATCAATTGGGTGCTCAGGAGAGAAACACCATCAACGGATTTCACCCGTTCGCCATCTTTAAAGAATAAGCGCTGGACAGCATGGAGTTCGATATTCCGGCCTGCGCCCTGTTCGTTAATGGAACCTTGGGACGGTTCAACGGGGGTATCCTCGACTTGGAATTCCTCGACGGGACGGACAAGGAGCGCGACCCCTTCGGTGCTGATCACTTTTTCGCCGTAGCTCAGTTTGTCGATGGTCACCCCAGGGATCACCTCTTCACCGGGCTGGATCAGTTGTTCGTGATATTTATCGGCGATCGCCTCTTCTGTCAGGTGCAATTCACCCGGCTTAATAATCACTTCCCGGAGAATGTCATTCTTTTCGATGACCTCTGCGACCCCAGCCGACTGAGAGAAAATATCCTTAACGACTTCTGTGCCCGCTTCGACGTACTGGCCATCTTCGACGATACGCAGAGAGCTATCCTTGTTTACCTCGTGGGTTTCCTCTGGGATCCAAAGGAGTGTGCCCCCTTTCAGCACTTCGTAGCCCTGTTTTTTCGTGCCCTTGGCCACTTCTACACCAGAGTATTTGATGATGCCTCCGGTGGTTGTCCGGTAGCGGTCATCAATAAGTTCAGCGATGTTGGCGTTGTTTTGCACCTTCGTGCCGGGGGCTGTTTTCAGGAGGAACTGATCCCCTTTAGAGGTTTCAATGATGTATTGTTCTGAGCCGCCCCCAGTTTCGTGGAGTACCTTCGCCTCATCTAGGAGTACCGAAGCGGTGACAATTTCAATCTCTCGGCTGTTGGGAATGAGTCGTACAACACCACCGGAGAGGGAAACTAATTTTGTTTCAGCGAGGATATCACCCACATTGACATGGGTGCCGTTTTCAACGACGGGTTCAGCCCCAGCCGGCAGATTATAAACATCCCCAGCTAAAACCCACATCAAACCACTTCTTTGGGCGGAGCGGGTTGTGTTGCCTTGACGATCCGTTTTTTCTTCGGCAATGAGGTTATCAAAGAGAACTTCCCCAGCCAGATCGGAGGAAACGTCTTTGGTCGCTCTCTCGGTGGATTTTTGGGTTTTCTGACCCGCACCAACTTCAACGAGCAGATCGCCTTTCTTGACGGAAGCTCCTTCTGCCACCAAGACAAAGGAACCCGGTGAGAGCGCATGGCTTACCATTTTGCCATTGTCGCTGGGCTTCAACACCAGAGTACCGGCTACTTCTACCTGCTCTACTTCATCCCCGTGGGGCGTCCGCATCCGCCGCGTGCTGAGGCCATCTTTAAATTGAATCGTGCCAGCTTTGGAGGCTTTGATCGTCCGGGCGGCTTCCTTGGTAAATACCCCCCCGGTGTGGAAAGTCCGCATGGTTAACTGGGTGCCAGGCTCCCCAATGGATTGGGCCGCAATAATCCCGACGGCCTCTCCCATATCGACCATGTGACCGTGGGCAAGGCTCCAACCATAGCACTTGCGACAGACGGAACGGGCCGCTTCACAGGTCAGCGGCGATCGCACTTCCACTTCAGCTACCGTAGTCGCAATTTTCTTCGCCAGATCAGCATCAATATCTTGATTTCGTTGGGCAATGACTTCCCCAGTTTTGGGATCAACCACATCAGCATTGAGTACCCGACCAAAGAGACGATCTTCGAGGGAAATCTGTTCGCGTTCACCATCGGTCATGGCACGGAGTTTGAGACCCCGGGCGGTGCCGCAGTCTTCTTCGCGAACAATCACATCCTGGGAAACATCCACCAGACGACGGGTTAGGTAACCGGAGTCAGCAGTCCGCAGTGCCGTATCTACCAGACCTTTGCGGGCACCGTAAGAGGAAATAATATACTCAGTTACCGTCAGACCTTCCCGGAAGTTGGTTTTAATCGGCAAGTCAATAATTTCCCCTTGGGGATCCGCCATCAAGCCGCGCATCCCGACCAACTGACGCACCTGGGAGAGATTACCCCGGGCACCACTAAAGGCCATCATGTAAACGGAGTTGAGGGGGTTGGTTTCCCGGAAGTTTTTGACCACTTCATCTTTAAGGGATTCAGAGGTGCTGTTCCAGGTGTCAATAACCTTTTGGAAACGCTCAACCTCAGTAATTTCACCACGGGAGTAACGAGCTTCTGTGGTCTTAATTTCCTGTTCGGCGCTGTCTAGCATCTGCCGCTTGATGGGCGGTACCTGGAGGTCATCGACACTAATCGAGACACCAGCCTGGGTTGCGTAACGAAAACCAAGGGTTTTCAGTTCGTCGGCCATGGTGGCACAGTGGGCAGAACCAAAACTCGTGTAGGCCCAGGACATCAGCTTTTTCAGACGTCCTTTATCGATGATGCGGTTGTAAAAAACGGCGGGTTTTTCCTTGGTCATGGTTTTTTGTGATCTCTGGTGTTAATAACTTAAGAAGAAAAACTTAAAGAAAGCAAAAGGCGATCGCCCTTTTCTTTCCGCTTACAGTCACCTTATACAGGTAGTCCTTCTGGGAGCGTCCGCTCGGTTAAATCAAGGGCATCTTGGATCGTCTTGTTGTAGATGATTCGTCCCGGCGTTGTGCGGATAAACTGGCTAATCATTTCACCCTCTGCCGTTTCCCGAACCTTCCGTTCACGGTAAATTTTCAAAATAGAACCATCCTCTAACGTTTCAGATTCCAACACCCGATCATCCGCCTCATTGGTCTCAACATCGCCGAGGTAGCGCAACCATACATAGGCATGTAAATCCACATCTCCTTGCTCATAGGCCCGCAACGCATCATCCATACTGCTAAAGTAGCGTCCCGCACCCCGCTGTGCCCCTGGATTTTCCGCCGTCAAATAATAACAACCTAAAACCATATCCTGGGAAGGAGCCACAATGGGTTTACCCGTAGCGGGCGAAAGAATATTATGGCAAGCCAGCATCAACAGACGAGCCTCAGCTTGGGCCTCCAAAGACAAAGGCACGTGCACCGCCATTTGGTCGCCATCAAAGTCAGCGTTAAACGCAGGACAAACCAACGGGTGCAACTGAATCGCGCGACCCTCCACGAGGATCGGTTCAAAAGCCTGAATCCCTAGTCGGTGTAGCGTTGGTGCCCGGTTGAGTAGCACAGGGTGACCCGTAATTACTTCAGCGAGCACATCCCAAACACTTTCATCCCCCCGTTGAATCAGCTTCTTCGCCGCCTTAATGTTGCTGACAATAGTGCTCTTAATCAGCCGTTGAATTACAAAAGGCTGGAACAGTTCAATGGCCATCTCACGGGGCAGACCACACTGATAAATTTTTAGCTTTGGCCCAACCACGATGACAGAACGACCAGAATAGTCAACCCGTTTCCCAAGGAGGTTTTGCCGGAAACGACCTTGCTTCCCTTCAATAATGTCCGATAAAGACTTGAGGGGGCGGTTATTTGCACCGACAACTGTCCGACCACGACGACCATTGTCAATTAATGCATCCACCGCCTCTTGCAACATCCGTTTTTCGTTGCGGACGATAATTTCCGGCGCCAGAATTTCTTGTAATCGAGCGAGACGGTTGTTTCGATTGATAACGCGACGATAAAGATCATTCAAATCGGAGGTGGCAAAGCGGCCCCCATCGAGCTGCACCATCGGGCGCAGATCCGGTGGAATGACAGGGATACTGTTCAGAACCATCCATTCAGGGCGTGCCCCAGTCGCAATAAAGTTATCAATAACGCGCAAACGTTTAATTAACTTCGCCCGTTTTTGACCTTTAGAATTAGCAATGCCTTCCCGTAGTTCCTCAGCAACCGCCTCTAACTCAAGTTCTTGCAGCAAACGCTCAATCGCCTCGGCCCCAATGCCAACTTCCACATCCTCTAACTGAGAATCTTCGCTGTAGAGTTGCTCTTCAATTTCTAACCACTGATCTTCCGTCAATAGCTGCTTATAGCTGAGGTTAGTCGCATTACCCGGATCGAGAACAACATAGGCATTGAAATAAACAATTTGCTCCACATCCCGTAGTGCCATATCCAGCAAAATGCTGAGGTAGCTGGGGATCCCCTTGAGATACCAAACGTGGGTAACTGCCGCAGCGAGCTTGATGTACCCCATGCGATGACGACGCACCCGAGATTCAGTGACCTCTACGCCACAACGCTCACAGACAATTCCCCGGTGTCTAACCCGCTTGTATTTACCACAGTGGCATTCCCAGTCCTTGGCCGGGCCAAAAATCCGCTCACAAAATAAACCATCCATTTCCGGTTTTAACGTCCGGTAGTTAATAGTTTCTGGTTTTGTAACCTCGCCGACGGTTTGACCATTTGGTAAAGTCCGCTCTCCCCACTGGCGTACCCGTTCAGGAGAAGCAATACCAATTTTGACGTAATCGAAATGTTGCTCTTGTTGACTTTTCATGCCCGTAACTGCTCTTTAAAAACGACTCGACGAATAAAATTTGGCCTATACAAGCTTCAAAAAGCATGGGGCACATTTGGCAAAATGCTGGCCCCACTACTTTTAAGGATGCTTACTCTGCTACCTCTTCTACTAAATCCTCTTGATCTTCATTGGTGACTGACTCATAGGTGGGCCGGTTAGGGGCGCGACGTTGATTGTCCATCATCAAATCTACTTCCACATCACGACTGGTACCATCATCGGCTGCTTCCACTTTATGAACAGCAATGTCGAGACCCAGGGATTGCAATTCTCGCATTAGAACTTTGAACGATTCGGGAGTACCTGGGCGAGGAATCGGCTTCCCTTTGACGATCGCATTTAAGGCTTCGTTACGTCCTTGCATATCATCGGATTTCACCGTGAGTAACTCTTGGAGAGTATAAGCGGCTCCATAGGCTTCGAGAGCCCAAACTTCCATTTCCCCGAAGCGCTGACCACCCTGCTGGGCTTTACCACCAAGGGGCTGCTGCGTCACCAGAGAGTACGGCCCCGTAGAACGCGCGTGGATCTTATCGTCAACCAGGTGAACAAGCTTAAGCATGTACGCTTTACCGACAGTCACGGCTCGATCAAAGGATTCCCCAGTCCGACCATCGTAGACTTGGATTTTGCCAGGTTCATCTTCATTAAAGACCCAGTCTTTGTTTGGCTTTTTCGCTGCTTCGCGAATTTTGCCATGTACGGTTTCCCGTGATGCTTCAGCTCCGTGCATTTCGTCGAAAGGCATCATCTTAAAGCGAGCATTGAGATGTTCGCCGGCCCAGCCTAGGAGACACTCAAAAACTTGGCCTACGTTCATCCGGGAGGGAACCCCTAGGGGATTGAGCACAATGTCGACAGGGGAACCATCGGGTAAGTAAGGCATATCCTCAATCGGGAGAATCCGGGAAATAATCCCCTTATTCCCGTGGCGGCCTGCCATTTTATCCCCAACTTGGATTTTTCGTTTTTGAGCCACGTAGACCCGAACCACCATATTGGCACCCGGGGGTAATTCATCGCCCTGCTCACGGGTAAAGACACGGACATCAACCACACGTCCCTTTTCACCGTTGGGAACCCGGAGGGAGTTATCCCGTACATCCCGTGCCTTCTCCCCGAAAATTGCCCGTAGGAGTTTCTCTTCCGGTGGCTGATCGGACTCACCTTTCGGAGTGACTTTACCGACCAAAATGTCACCAGATTCTACCCAAGCACCAATGCGAATAATCCCTTGTTCATCGAGGTGACGCAGAGCATCTTCCCCAACGTTGGGAATTTCACGGGTAATCTCTTCAGGCCCCAACTTTGTTTGACGGGCTTCAATTTCGAATTTTTCAATGTGGATACTGGTATACACATCGTCATATACAAGGCGCTCACTGATTAGGATTGCGTCTTCGTAGTTGTAGCCTTCCCAGGGCATATAGGCGATGGTCACATTTTGACCGAGGGCAATTTCACCACCTTCAGTTGCGGAGCCATCTGCGAGAACCTGACCAGCGACAACATCTTCACCAATGTCTACAAGGGGACGCTGATTAAGACAAGTATCTTGGTTAGAACGCTGATATTTTTGCAGAGGATAAACAATTTCAGCGGCGTCCTCGGTTCCTTCACCGGTTGGTTGCACGCGGATTACGGTAGCGTCAACGAAGGTAACAACACCATCACACCGGGACACAATGACCATCCCAGAGTCACGGGCTGCTTGTGCCTCCAGACCGGTGCCAACAAGGGGACGCTCTGGTCTGAGGAGGGGAACAGCCTGCCGTTGCATGTTAGAACCCATCAGGGCACGGTTTGCGTCATCGTGCTCTAGGAACGGAATCAGTGAGGTTGCAACAGAGACGATTTGTAGGGGCGAAACTGCCACATAGTCTACTTGTTCGGGAGTGGTAGTCGAGAATTCCCGACGATAACGCACGGGAACTGTTTCACCGAGAATGTTACCGTCTTCATCCCGTGGTACATCGCCGGGGGCAACCCGCAGATCGTCTTCTTCGCCTGCCGTGAGGTAAACAGAGCCTTGGTCAAAGAGGATTTTGCCGTTTTCGACTTTGTAATAGGGCGTTTCGATAAAGCCATATTCATTAACGCGGGCATAGGTTGCTAGGGAACCGATGAGACCAGCGTTGGGACCTTCTGGGGTTTCTACGGGACAAATCCGACCATACTGGGTGGGGTGAATGTCTCGCACAGCAAAGCCGGCCCGTTCACGGGTTAAACCACCAGGGCCGAGGGCGGATAGACGCCGTTTGTGGGTCAACTCAGCGAGTGGATTGGTTTGATCCATAAACTGAGAAAGCTGGGAGGAGCCGAAAAATTCCTTAATCGCCGCAACAAGGGGTTTTGGGTTAACCAAGGAGGCTGGTGTTAGGGTGTCGGCTTCACTGACGGTCATGCGTTCACGAATGATGCGTTCAAGACGGTTTAGACCAACACGTACTTGGTTTTGTAGGAGTTCACCCACGGACCGAACACGACGATTGCCCAGGTGATCGATGTCGTCAATGTTTCCGGTATCGAACTCTAGGTTAATGAGATAATCAATCGCCGAGAGGATATCGGTGGGGGTGAGTACCCGTACGGTATCGGGGATGTTGAGCCGTAACTTTTTATTGATTTTGTAACGACCGACTTTACCCAAGTCGTAGCGCTTGTTGTCGAAGAAACGTGATTCTAATAGCTGCTGACCACCGCTGACCGTGGGAGGTTCCCCGGGGCGGAGCTTGCGATAGAGTTCGAGGAGTGCTTCTTCTTCGCTGGGATTGCCTTCTTTTTCGAGGGTTTTTTGATAGAAGTCAGCATGGCGCAAGGCGTCAAGGATTTCGCTGTCGGATAGACCCATGGCCTTGAGGAGTACCTGGGCTGAAAGCTTACGGGTTTTATCAATCCGCACCCAGACAATGTTGTTTTTGTCTGTTTCAAATTTCAACCATGCCCCACGGTTAGGAATGAGGGATGCGGAATAGGTGCGACGACCATGTTTATCAACTTCGGATTTGTAATAAACCCCAGGCGATCGCACAATTTGGTTGACGATTACCCGTTCTGCACCATTGATGATGAAGGTACCACGGTCTGTCATCAGAGGCAGATCCCCAATGAAGACTTCCTGTTCTTTGATTTCGCCAGTTTCTTTGTTGATGAGGCGGGTGGGCACATACATCTGGACACCATAGGTGCTATCCCGACTCTTGGCCTCACTCATGCTGTACTTGGGTTCTTTGAGACGGTATTTTTCCCCAATGAAGTGCAGCTCTAATTTGCCGGTGTAGTCGGTGATGGGCGAGAAACTGTTGAGCTCCTCAATTAACCCTTTTTCAAGGAACCAACGAAAGCTTGACCGTTGAATATCAATTAGATCAGGAAGCAGGCTTTGGGTGATATGAGTCATAGGTATTATCTTGGGTCGGGATAACTGGGAGGCAATGGTGCAGCAGATGGCAGGCGATCGCCTTGGGTTAGGTAGAGAGTTTGTGTAGAAGCCAAAAGGCCCTTCAATGATAGTCCGGGACAAAGGCTCCTACAGCAGAATGCGACCTTCTCTGATCCCTAGGTTGAATCCTAAGGTGACGAGAATGCCGACAAAATAAAAAAGATATTTAGAAATGCAGCCGAAACAGCTGGCGGGCATTAGCTGTCGTTTGTTGGGCAAGGGTTTCCAAAGAAGTTTCCCGTAATTGAGCAAGGTATTCTGCCACATGGCGGACAAAGGCTGGTTCATTTCGCTTTCCCCGTTTGGGTACAGGGGCAAGAAAAGGACAATCTGTTTCGATCAAAAGGCGATCATCGGGCACTAGACGAGCGGAATCCCTGACCTGTTCAGCATTTTTAAAAGTCACCACACCACTAAAGCTAACGAAAAAACCAAGGTCAAGAAACCATTGAGTTTCTTCGGGGGTGCCACTCCAACAATGCATTACACCGCGCACTGGTTGATCATTCGCCTGAAACTCTTTGAGGATTGCTAACAATTCTGCCGCTGCATCACGACAGTGAATGATCACCGGCAAGTCTAGTTCCGCCGCCAGCTCAAGTTGTGCCCTGAGTACTTTTTTTTGGTGACGGTGATTTTCCGCCTTAAAAAAGTCTAGGCCCATTTCTCCAAGGGCAACGATCCGCGAATCACTCTGGGCCAAGGCCTTGATTTCTGCAGCCATGGTCTCTGTCCACTTATCTACATCGAGGGGATGCAGGCCGACAGAAAATTTTAGCTCCGGAAACCGATCAACCAGGGCTTGAATTTCAGTGAACTCTTGGGGTTCGACGCAGGAATGGACCAAGTGGGCAACACCAGCGGCACGCCAACGATTGGCGATCGCCTCGATATCTTCTTGGAAAACATCGAAGTTGATGTGCACATGGGTGTCAACAAGTTGCATGGTAAAAGTGACAGCGGCTCCTTCAAATGATTAGCAAATAGGGCAAACCCCAGAGAACGCGACCGCTCTCTCGTCCTAGGCGGCCACTTGTCCAGTTGCTTGTTTAAATTCCTTTGCGAGCCGTGCCTTTTTCCGGGCAGCCGTATTGTGATGGTAAACTCCCCGTTTTACAGCTTTATCAATTTTGCTGTAGGTTGCAGAGAGATATTTTTGTGCTTCTGCCTGGGCATCTGCAGAGGGAGCCGCTGCATATTGTTCAATCGCTTGGAGGCACTTTTTGGTGAGGGTCTTGACCGCAGACTTATAGGATTTGTTGCGGAGACGATTACGTTCAGCAGTTTGGATACGCTTAATCGCAGATTTAATATTAGCCACAGTGGTCTAGGTTAATTTAGGTGGACAGATAAATATAGATGATCAAAAATCTCATTGTAGCAAAAGTTGCCCCACTGAGATCAATCACCGTAGAATTTAGGTTAGGAGTTGGAAGTCTCTAATTTCAGAGGTGAAATTCTACCACGAAAACCGAGGATAAGCGCGGAATGGCTGCCATTGGTTAGGAAAATTCAGTAGAATGAGACAAGATTTTAAGCAATGAGTGATTGATATTTTCTATGCTGCGCATTCTCTATCAGCAGACTGATGCCCCTTCTGAGTTACAACGTATTGCGAACCGCACCTCCCATGATGTAGCTCTAACCCAAGAGGCGGCGGTGAAAGAGATTGTCACAGCGGTGAAAAATAGTGGCGATCGCGCGTTGGTTGATTTCACGGCAAAATTTGATCGCCAAACCCTCACCCCCGAAAAATTAAGGGTTTCTGCCGCCGAGCTAGATGCGGCCTACCAACAAATTGACCGTCCCCTGCTCGAGGCGATCCAACTGGCCAGTCGCCAAATCGAAGCCTTTCACCGCCAACGGGTACCCAAATCCTGGGTGCAATTTAGCCAAAATGATGTGGTTTTAGGGAAACGTTACACGGCTGTGGATCGAGCTGGTCTATATGTGCCAGGGGGCCGCGCGGCCTATCCGAGTACAGTGCTCATGAATGCGATTCCAGCAAAGGTGGCTGGTGTGCCAAAAATTGTGATGGTGACGCCCCCAGGGCCAGATCTCAAAATCAATCCGGCGGTTTTGGTGGCGGCCCAGGAAGCAGGCATTGAGGAAATTTATCGCGTTGGGGGAGCCCAGGCGATCGCCGCCCTCGCCTACGGTACCGAAACAATTCCGGCAGTGGATGTGATTACTGGGCCGGGGAATATTTTCGTCACCCTTGCCAAAAAGATGGTCTACGGTCGCGTGGGGATCGATTCCTTGGCAGGGCCTTCGGAAGTGCTGGTGATTGCAGACAATAGTGCAAATCCGACCCATGTAGCAGCAGATTTGCTCGCCCAGGCAGAACACGACCCCCTAGCAGCGGCGATCCTCCTTACCCCTGACCAAGAATTCGCCGAACAGGTACAAGCAGCGGTAGCCCAACAGTTAGAAAATCACTCCCGTCAAGAGTTAACCGAAAAGGCGATCGCCCACTATGGCCTCGTGGTGGTGGTGGATTCCCTGGAGAAAGCAGCGGAACTATCAAACTTGTTTGCCCCAGAACACCTCGAACTGGAAGTGGCAGAACCCTGGGAACTATTACCCTTAATTCGCCATGCTGGCGCGATTTTCCTGGGCCACTCAACCCCGGAAGCGGTGGGGGATTATCTCGCCGGGCCAAACCACACTCTGCCGACGGCTGGGGCAGCCCGTTATGCCTCGGCCCTGGGGGTAGAAACTTTTATGAAGCACTCCAGCATTATTCAATATTCTGCCAAGGCACTCCAAAACGTTGCCAGTGCCGTACAAACCCTGGCCGAAGCCGAAGGTCTACCCTCCCATGGGGATTCCGTGCGGTTACGGACCCAGAAAGGTCAATCTCTAGATCCCTAACCTCAGAAATTTGCGGAGATACAGGCCCCATTGGGCGGCTAATTCAATTTGGGTAAAGGGAATTTCGATCGTTTCTTGATCCTGGGTTTCGAGTAATAAAAAGGCTTTTCCCTGGCGGGGTAATTTTTCTGGTTCGTCTAAGCGATCAATCACTTGTTGATCAACGCGTAGGGCAATTTTTTGGATCGAGGCGATCGCCACCGTTTGCAGATCCACCATTCCTCGCCGGGTCGCTTTACCGTAGGTAATCTGACCATTGCGGTAACCTAGAATCGAATACAGATCATATTTCGCTTGATCAAAACCTTCGGCCCACCGTTGATAGGCCTCAATTTTTTGGTATTCGGCCCAACCGGCCCAGGCTAAGCCAATGAACAGTGCCAAGAGCGGCAGCCACAATAATCCCCTTTCCATAAATGATTCACACAGAAATTTTGTTTACGATTTTGCTGCTTTGGTTTCGATGAAACGACGTAAACTGAGCAGCGTTACTGTCTGACCCAAATTTAACGGTAACAGAGAAACGCCTTCTAAATGGGACTGGAGCCAGCCATCATCCCAAGACCACCCATGGAAACCGTCAATCCCCTGGCGCAATAGAAAGCGAATGCCGTGGTCATGGAGCGTCTCAACGGTGTGGTGAATCGGCACAACCCCAATCTGGGTCGTAAAGGTCGTCCCCGTCGTCAATTGGGCGGGCAGCTCCGGCCAGCGCTGCAACCAGAGCCATTGTTTGAGTTGCTGGGGCTGGGTTAGGCTCTCACGGATGGTCTGGCTAGAAGCGTTGATTTCGAGGCGAATGTTACTCTGCTGAAACTGTCCAAACATGCAAAAATTCTGGGCCTTCTCAAGGGAATGCCTATGATTATAACGAGGGATGCTCTGGTCATTGGAAACAAACGACCCCAAGCGCACGTCTTTAAAGACTGACCTATGTAAATCAGTTTTTCAGTTTAATTATTCAGTAAAGGGATATTTGCCATGTCTACTACTTCAATCTCTCCTGGGAAAACCGGCACCATTAGTTGTTTGAGTGCCTTGCTCTTGAGTACGGCGATCGCCCCCTTTGCTGCACTAAATCCAGCCCAGGCCCAACTTTTTCCACGCCAGTCGAACCGCAACACTACCATTCAACGCCAGGGCCAATATTACGGCCAAACGATCACCATTGCGCGGGGCACGAGTATTCCGGTGATGTACCCTGACGCCGAGCGCATTCTCGTGTCTTCTGAAGAAACCCTTGATTTGACCGTGGAAGTAGCCGCCAACCTGCGGGATCGCAATGGCCAGATTTTAATTCCCTATGGCACAGAAATTGAGGGACAAATTCGACCCGTGCGGGGTGGTTCCCAATTTATTGCTGAACGCTTGATTTTTGATAATAACGACACCCAGCGCATTTATGCTGAATCCCGAATCAATGATCGAGTTGAAAATATTAACCAAGGTGCCGATGGCGGTGATCTCCTAGAAGGGGCAGCGATCGGGGCTGGTGCGGCAGCGATTATTGCTTTGGTCACAGGCGATCGCAGCATTGATTTTGGGGAAATTCTCCTGGGTGGCGGCCTCGGTGCCCTGGGGGGTTGGTTGCTCGGCGGTAATAGCAGCGGTGAAGTAATCGCCTTTGATGCTGACCGTGACCTAGATTTAATCCTCAGCAGTGCCCTGAGCATCGAGCCTTACAACTATCGCACCCCCCAAACCGTGCGCAATGACGATTTTTACTGGGAGTAACTTACTGGGAATAACTGACTTTTGTCAGCCCTGGGGCAGTCCGGTATGATGGATCGAATTCTGACTTTTATCCTGTTGTAACTGTTTTTATGGATATCAACGCCTTTATCCATCAGAGTGCGGGCAATTGGTTCGCCCAGCGCACATTTTATCAAGCCCATCACCCGGAGCCTGATAATGGCAAAGCCAACTTAGCCTTTGAGCTACTGCCCCTCGATCACCCAGAGGTTAGCCGTTTTGCGGCGGCGATCGCCCAGGCTCCCAATGAACATTGGCGTGTCTTCCAGAGCAGTTGGGACACCTCCGTAGATTGGGGCAAACCGAAAGCGATTGGCAGTTCTTTATTTGCCTTTGTGATTAATCCCGACCAGCCGACCCAAGGGCAAGCCTTCAGCCTGGATGAGCGTACCCTTGCCCAGGGTCGGTATCGCCTTGGGGAAGATCAAATTTTGATCGTTACCCTGGAAGCGGGAGAAGTGAAAATTATCGAACGGCAATGGTTTGGCAATGAAAATCTCCGCCTCAGAACCAACATCGTCACGGGTAAAACAGGCGTTTTACAGACTGCTTTTTATTCAGAAATCCGTCGGATCATTGAACCCGAAAAAACTGCAGAAGTAACCGCTGAAGCCAGTAATTAACGAACGCTTTTAGTGCTCGAAAACATTGTCGTAAAAGGCAAGATCTAAACTAATAAAGGTGGGGAGACAACGGAGACATTCTTCCATCAGGGGCCAACGGTTTTCGCGCTGGAGCATGGCCGTCAACTTGTGCATCATCGGAATGAGATAGCGCACATCGTTTGAGGCGTATTTAAGCTGTTCCGTGCTGAGGGCCGCCACATTTCCCCAGTCAGAGCTTTGGGCTGATTTGTCTAGTTCGACGCCCATTAATTCTTTGACCAATGCTTTGAGACCGTGGCTAGAAGTGTAGGTGCGGCCCAATTTGCTGGCGATCTTAGTGCAAAAAAAAGGCCGAGTTTCGATGCCAAAGACATGGCGCAGTTGGGCAAGATCGAACCGCGCAAAGTGAAAAACTTTTGTGATTTCAGGGGCCTCCATTAGGGCTTTTAAGTTGGGAGCGGCGGTCTGACCCTGGGCAATGCGAATCGCACTGACATAGCCAGCATCATCACAAAGTTGCACCAGACAAAGGCGATCGCGGTGGGGATTGAGGCCCATGGTTTCGGTATCAACGGCGATCGCCCCAGATTTGAGGTAGCGTTCTAAAATTTCGGGGCTGAGGTCTTGGTCAAAAAGTGCAAATTGATCCATGGTTTCGGTCTAAGTTTGTAATAAAAAAATGGCGCAGTCGTTTTAGCACCCGTTAAAAGGAGGAACCTGGTTGGGCAAGGAAGTCCAATTCGGCCTCGGTGCTGGTGCGGCCCAAAATTTGATTGCGGTGGGGGAAACGCCCAAATTGCTGAATAACGTCAAAGTGGCGCTGGGCATATTCTAAAAAATCGCTGCCCATTGCAGTATTTTTTTCCAGTTGACGAAACAAGGCGAGAGATTGGTATTGATCATCAAGATTTTCGCTGTGCTCAAAAGGAAGGTAGAGAAATACCCGTTGAATTGGCCAAAGATCTTGATCAAATTTCTGGGCGATCGCCTGTTTCGCTAGGGTTAATGCTTGGGGATCTGTGGCAAAGGCTTGGGGATCACCACGAAAGAGATTGCGGGGCACTTGATCAAAAAGCAAAATTAAAGCCAAGCAAGATTCGGGGGCATCACGCCAGGTACTAAATTCTGCGGCGATCGCCCGTTGGTATAAGGGCCCTAGGGTTTCAGCAACGGCATTGTCAAATGCTTGGTTTTTGCGGAACCATTCTTTGCGGGGTTGACCATAATCCGGCGCATCAGGTCGGCCAAACCAAAAATTTAAGACCGTTTGCCAGGGTTCCGCCATCGATAACCGTGCCTCCCACTGAAAATATGCCAGAATCTTACCATTAATGTAAGCAAGGAGAGAGGGTGTGCCGTTCTATCAAAGTTGCGATCGCCTCACGGAACTAGGACAGCAAATTTTACAGACGACCTGGCGCAAATTTCCCAGCCTGAGTCCCGAACAAATCGCCCTAACGTGGTTGGTCTATGACAATCCGGTGGTGGTCAATACCGATGGTGCCCTTTCCCCGGAAGCCTTTTGGGAACATCCGGTGCGGGGTTTTCAATACCGGGGTGATGTGCGCCTTTATCCGGCGAGTGTGGTGAAACTTTTTTATTTAGTGGCGATCCATGAGTGGCTGGAGGGACGAATGCTCCAGGACAGCACCGAGCTAGAGCGGGCGATCCAGGACATGATCGTTGAGTCGAGTAATGATGCCACCAGCTACATTGTCGATAGCCTGACAGGGACAACCAGCGGCCCAGAACTCCCCCCAGAACCATTGCAAACCTGGAGCCACCAGCGCAACATTATCAATCGCTATTATCAGTCCCTCGGTTGGGCGGAACTCGCGTCGATCAATGTCAATCAAAAACCTTGGAGTAATGGCCCCTACGGTCGAGAGCGGCAGTTTTTGGGGGCAAACTATGAAAATCGAAATATGCTCACCACCAATGCGATCGCCCGGTTATTTCACAGCATTATGGGCGGCGTTGCTGTCTCCCGTGAACGGTGCCAAAGTATGATTCGCTTATTAAACCGCTCCCTTGATCCGGCAGATCTGCAGGAATTTGACGAGGAAAATCAAGTAACTGGCTTTTTGGGGGAAGTGCTCCCAGACGGTAGTCAACTGTGGTCGAAGGCGGGTTGGACGAGCCGCGCCCGCCATGATGCGGCCTACATCGAAGTGCCGGGGCAGCAACCTTATTTATTGGTTGTGTTCACAGAAGGGGAAGCCAATGCGAAAAATCGCGCCATTCTCCCTTTTATTTCCCAGGAAATCCTGGGGGCGATCGCCAATATTTAATGCACTTGAATGGTTGTCTCAAGGGAGACCGTGCCCAAAAGGGAATTGGTAATCAAACAATTGGCTTCTGCTTTATGGAGGAGGCGATCGCCCTTGGCGGGGTCACTCTCCGGGGGGATCACGAGGGTTGCGGTAATTTGGTAATGGGTGAACTGAGTCAAACGCTCCGCTTTTTCTAGGGTGCCCGCCACGGAACAATGCAAAGATTCCCAAGCAAAATTAGAAGCCCGGGCTGTCCCCCGAAAACTGAGGATAAAACAATCGGCGATCGCCGCTACCAATAAAGTTTCTGGCGACCAATATCCTGCTGGCCCGCCAAATTCTACAGGAGGAGCAGACTCCATGGCGTTCAGGCCAGTACTTTCGAGGGTGACGTTGCTAGTGTTGCTTGCCCTAGCCTGGACGGCGTAATAGTGGGGAAGAGGTTGGCTCGTCATTTTTTACTAAAGAATTATGTATCGATACAATCATGGTAGCGGTGATTTTCTGGGATGCTCTATTGGGGCTGTAATTTGGCCGTGAGTTCCTGGCGTAGTCGGTGCAAAATAGAGTCTCGATCCAAAGATTCAATGATGTTTTTAACGACGACTTTCGGATCAGCGTCCCCCCAGGAACCGCCATTGGCTAAATAGGTTTGGGTGCTTTTGCCGATAATTTGGGTCGTGAGTCCGGCGATCGCCCCTTGGGTCACTGCCACAGAAAGATAAGGCATGACCGATAATCCTCCCGTAAGTGGCGCACTAACCCCCAGGGCGGTTTTCAGGGAGCTGAGGCCGAGATTTGCCAGCACTTCCCCAAGGCTAATCCCCCCCATACTCAAGACAATTTTCTGGAGCAGGGCGATCGCCTCCCGTTGGTTTAAGGGCAAACCATACCACTGGGCCAAACGAATAATCAGGGCCACATCTACCACCGCCCCACTAAATACATCCACAACTGTCACGGGATTTAAAGCCACAGCAACCGCTTTGGTGAGCATCGCCCGTTCAATGAGGCGATCCGCTGCCTGGGCGCGCAATAGAAGTTTGCGTTGGGTCAGTTGGCCATGGAGCCGATCCACAAAGAGCATGGAATTGAGCGCTAAAAGGGCTTTTCCCTCCCGGTCGAGGATTTCAAGAATTTTCAACTTGAGATCAATTACATTCGCGGTGCCCCGTTCCCGAAGGATGTGGCGTTGTCCTGTGGCATCGGTAGTGATTTTGGTGATGAGAGGAGCCGCTGAAACCATGACAATTTCTGCGGGGGAGAGCAATTCTTTTACCCGGCGATCGCAGATGGTTTGGTAAATCAAATCTCGGTCAGTGCTGGGGTATTGATCTACCTTGTTAAAAACCAAGATCATCGGCTTACCCACATCCCGGAGCTGGGACAACGCTTCAAACTCGACCCGTGACATATCCCCAGCGATGACAAACAGCAATAAATCCATTTGCTTGGCAATCAGTTTAGCGAGCTGTTCGCGGGTTTCGCCGTTCACCTCGTCAATGCCTGGGGTATCGATCAACTCTAAACGTCCTTGACCTTCCCGAAAAAAAGTCGCCCGTTGAATTTTGCTATTAGCGATCGCCTCCGTCTGCAATGTCCAAGGCACCTGCTGAATATCCGTCGTGACACCATGGAGGGCCCCGGTCTGAAAAACCTCTTTCCCTAACAGTGCATTTAAGACCGAGGATTTGCCTCGTCCCACCAAACCAAAGGCCGCGATTTGCAGACGGGTTTGTTCTAATTTATCCAGCATCTGTGAAAGCTGGGCAATTTCCCCCTCTAGGCCCTGTTGTTCTGTCTGGGTGAGATCCAGATGTTGCAATGCCTGGCGGAGTACATCCTGGGCGTGTTGGTAATTGATTTCCGTTTGAATCTCTGAAAAGTTGGCGATCGCCCCTTCCAAATCCGTCTGTGACCAGTCCACCATCGCTTTAATACAACTTTTCCATGACTATCTAGGGACAATCTCAGTTATTCAAACACATCTTTCAACGCTGTTCTGGCCGCCAAATGATTTCTCGTAGAAGTCAAAATTTCCATCTCTCGCCGCAATCTTTCCTGGGTGTCTTGTAATTCCAACAGGGCCTGTTGCTCTTCCGCAACGCCATACAAACTACCCGCAATCCAAAAAGACAATTCCCGTGGCAGATCCGGCAATTCCTCTGGTAGCTCGAGATCTTGACCGGCGAGCTTAGCGGATAAACCCACCACATCCATTAACACCTGTTTCGCATCCACCGCCAAAGAAGATAAATTGCCTGTCGTGGGATCATCTTCGATCCATTCCACCAAACCGACCCGGTAGGGCTTTTCACGGACATAATCTAAAACCCGAAATCGCTGTTGGCCAATCGTCAACATTTTCATTCGGCCATCGGGTAATTTTTCACAGTGGACAATTTCTGCGCAACAACCCACATTGGCGATCGTGCCATCCACAGGATTGACCATTAATACCCCAAAACGTCGATCATGCTCCAAAATCGTGTTCATCATGATGCGGTACCGAAACTCAAACACATGGAGCGGTAAAGGCCGCGATGGAAACAGCACCAATTCCGGTAACGGGAAAAGCGGTAGTTCTCGGACAGCAACGGAAAAAGAGGTCATGGGCGGTGACAAATACGATCTGTTTATACTGTAGCGGATATACAAAACCTAAGGAAAACGGAAAGGGTCTTCCCCGAAATAAATTCAGAAAAGACCCAGATTGAATATCATTCAAAGATGACTTTTTAAAGGTTGAAAAATACTGGCCTTAGCCTAGAGTTTCACTTCAATATCTACCCCAGCCGGTAGATCAAGCTTCATCAAAGCATCGATGGTTTTAGAAGAGGGCTGGTAAATGTCAATAATGCGACGGTGAGTCCGGGTCTCGAAGTGCTCCCGGGAATCTTTATCGACGTGGGGAGAGCGGAGCACACAATAAATTTTACGTTTCGTGGGAAGAGGAATTGGGCCGATTGCCGTTGCGTTGGTACGGTTAGCGGTATCAACAATTTTTTCGCAAGATGTGTCGAGTAAGCGACGGTCAAATGCTTTCAAACGAATCCGGATTTTTTGCTGTTGCAGAGTTGCCATTGTTTTTATTTGTCAAGGTGCAGGATAGATTACAAATCACACGTCGAAAAAGCGACTGTGTAATTTTACCAAGCTAGGTTTTGAGCCTGAATGGGGAGTAGGCGTATGCTTTAAACCCGCTCCCCACCAGTGAATTCAGCCGTTAGGCTTACTTCAGGATCTTAGAAACGGTACCAGCACCGATAGTGCGGCCACCTTCACGGATCGCAAAACGCATCCCTTGCTCAATGGCAATGGGGTTGATGAGTTCTACGGTCATCTTGATGCGATCGCCAGGCATAACCATTTCAGCGCTAGAGCCATCATCGGCGGTGAAGGCAGAGATGGTACCAGTTACGTCGGTTGTCCGGACGTAGAACTGAGGACGGTAGTTGGGGAAGAAAGGCGTGTGACGACCACCTTCTTCTTTAGTCAAAACGTAAACCTCAGCTTCGAAGTTGGTGTGGGGGGTGATAGAACCGGGCTTAGCAAGGACCATGCCGCGCTCGATATCATCTTTTTGTACACCACGGAGGAGTACACCAACGTTGTCCCCAGCCATCCCTTCATCGAGGGTCTTCTGGAACATTTCAACACCAGTAACGGTGGTGCTGCGGGTGTCTCTAATCCCAACGATTTCGATGGTTTCGCCAACTTTAACGCGACCACGCTCGATCCGACCGGTGGCAACGGTACCACGACCAGTAATGGAGAAGACGTCTTCCACAGCCATCAAGAAAGGCTTGTCAACATCCCGCTCAGGAAGGGGCATGTATTCGTCAACGCTGTCCATCAGGGTCAAAATTTTGTCAACCCACTTGTCTTCGCCACGCTTGATATTGGGGTTAGCAACGAGGGCTTCTACAGCCTTGAGCGCAGAACCAGTGGTGATCGGAATATCATCGCCAGGGAAGTCATATTCACTGAGCAATTCACGAACTTCAAGTTCAACCAACTCAAGGAGTTCTTCGTCATCAACTTGGTCTTCTTTGTTCAAGAAAACAACAAGGCTAGGTACACCAACCTGCTTGGCCAAGAGGATGTGTTCACGGGTCTGGGGCATCGGGCCATCGGCTGCAGAAACCACAAGGATACCGCCATCCATTTGTGCTGCACCAGTGATCATGTTTTTCACATAGTCAGCGTGACCAGGGCAGTCAACGTGAGCATAGTGACGATTTTCTGTCTCGTACTCTACGTGGGCAGTGTTGATGGTGATACCACGCGCTTTTTCTTCAGGAGCCGCGTCGATATCTTCATAGCTCTTCGCTTTACCGCCACCTTGAGCCGCTAAGGCCATAGTGATCGCTGCGGTTAGCGTTGTTTTACCGTGGTCAACGTGGCCAACAGTACCAATATTGGCGTGGTCTTTGTTTCTTTCAAACTTAGCGCGTGCCATGAGTTTCGTTATTCCTTAATCGTTAAAAGTTTGCGTTCCCTTTGTTTTTTGCGATGATGGCTTCAGCCACATGGCGAGGCACCTCATCGTAGTTGCTGAATTCCATCGAAAAGATACCACGTCCTTGGGTTTTTGAACGGATATCGGTAGCGTAACCAAACATTTCTGCCAGTGGAACCTTTGCAGAAACCTTAGCCAGGCCTTCTTCGGAATTCATACCTTGGATGTTGCCCCGACGGGCATTGAGGTCACCCATGATGTCACCAAGGAATTCCTCAGGGACTTCGACCTCAACCTGCATGACGGGTTCTAGCACCACGGGAGAGGCCTGGTCAACGGCATTACGGATTGCGATAGAACCGGCAATCTTAAACGCCATCTCTGAGGAATCTACGTCGTGGAAAGAGCCATCAAGCAGGGTGGCTTTGAGATCAATCATCGGGTAGCCTGCGATGATACCAGATTCGCATGCTTCTTTCATCCCCTGTTCTACAGACGGGATGTATTCACGCGGAATGGCACCACCAACAATCTTTGATTCAAACGCAAAGCCACTGCCTTCATCTCCAGGTTCAATCTGGATGACAACATGGCCGTATTGGCCTTTGCCGCCACTCTGACGGATAAATTTACCTTCGGCATCTGCTTTCTGGCGAATTGTCTCCCGGTAGGCGACTTGGGGTTGACCGACATCTGCCTCAACTTTGAATTCTCGCAGCATGCGGTCCACAAGGATTTCGAGGTGAAGTTCTCCCATCCCTGCGATTACTGTTTGGTTGGTCTCCGGATCGACACTGACACGAAAGGTCGGGTCTTCATCGGATAGGGCTTGGAGCGCTTTAGAGAGCTTCTCCATATCTTGTTTGGTCTTCGGCTCGACGGCGACGGAAATGACAGGTTCTGGAATGTAGAGGGATTCGAGGATGATCGGGTCATTTGCCTCGCAGAGGGTGTCACCAGTCATTGTGTCACGCATGCCGATGACGGCACCGAGATCGCCGGCACGAAGTTCGTCAACTTCAATCCGTTCATTGGATTTGAGGACAATTAGACGAGAAATTCGTTCTTTTTGGTCTTTTGTGGAGTTGTAGACATAGCTGCCTTTTTCGATAACGCCGGAGTAGACACGGATAAAACTGAGTCTACCGTAGGGATCAGAGGCGATCTTAAAGGCCAAAGCGGCAAAGGGGGCTTCGTCATCGGCTGGGCGATCGCCTAGGGTGCCATCGGGGAGTTCCCCTTGGATGGGGGGCACATCTAGGGGGGAGGGCAGGTAATCGACAACGGCATCAAGGAGGAGTTGTACGCCTTTGTTTTTAAAGGCAGAGCCACACAGCAGGGGGACAATCGTCCCAACAATGGTTCCTTGCCGGAGTGCGGCCATGATTTCTGCTTCGGTAAAGGCTTCTCCTTCTAGATATTTTTCCAGGAGGCTTTCGTCACTCTCGGCGATCGCCTCGATCATAATCGTGCGATATTCAGCGGCTTTATCTTGTAATGCTGCGGGAATTTCTGTGATTTCAATGTCCTGACCAATATCATCTTTGTAGATATGGGCCCGCATTTTCACCAGGTCAATGATGCCTTGAAATTCGCTTTCGCTACCAATGGGAATCTGAATCGCGATGGCATTGGCTTTTAAGCGATCGCGGATTTGCTCGTAAACTTTAAAGAAATTTGCACCGGTGCGGTCCATCTTATTGACGAAGGCAATTCGGGGCACGCGGTACCGGTCAGCCTGACGCCAAACGGTTTCTGATTGGGGTTGCACACCACCAACGGAACAAAAAACTGCGATTACACCATCGAGCACCCGCATCGAGCGCTCCACTTCAATCGTGAAATCAACGTGTCCAGGGGTGTCAATAATATTAACTTTGTGGTTGCGCCAGCTCGTGCTGATCGCGGCAGCGGTAATTGTAATACCCCGCTCCCGTTCTTGTTCCATCCAGTCGGTCACTGCGTTGCCATCGTGAACCTCTCCGATCTTGTGGACAATTCCGGAGTAGAACAAAATTCTTTCAGTTGTCGTGGTTTTACCCGCATCAATATGCGCGGCAATGCCAATGTTACGGACTTGTTCTAGGGCGATGCTACGTGGCACGATGACCTCCTGCAAACTGATTTTCTAAAGGCGATCGCACAATCAAAAAAAATCTCTTTAAAGTGTGCGCGCCGAAAAATGATGATGAAAACAGTTGCTTAATACTTCTTAGCAATGGCGACTCATTATTATAGTCTTGCTGTTTCGTTTCGTCTAGCACCGGGGGATTTTTTGTTGTGAAAAACAAACTGAAATCTTCCCCGGCATAGATTGTTTTTAGTAGCGGTAGTGAGCGAAAGCCTTGTTCGCTTCTGCCATCCGGTGGGTATCTTCCCGCTTCTTGATGGCGCCGCCCGTTTCGTTGGCTGCATCCATCAATTCGTTGGCAAGCTTGATCGCCATGCTTTTACCGGAGCGTTGCCGAGCATAACCGATTAACCAACGGAGGGCCAAAGCAGTACCCCGGCCTTGGCGGACTTCCATGGGCACCTGGTAGGTTGCGCCACCAACACGACGGGCCTTAACTTCCACGAGGGGAGTCAGGTTACGGATTGCTGTTTCAAAGACTTCGATGGGATCGCTGCCAGTTCTTTCTTTGATGATGTCGAGGGCATCGTAAACAATCCGTGCTGCCAAGGATTTTTTGCCGCTTTTCATCACACGGCGGATAGTCATGCTGAGAAGACGGTTGTTGTACACGGCATCAGGCGGCACAACACGCTTTTTAGTAACTGAGCGACGAGACATATTTTTCTATGCTTTTACAGATAGAGGGTTTTCTTAGGGTGGTTGCGCTAGGTGGCCCAGGCGCAATTTTTAAAATAGGGGCAGCAATTTTATATAAAGGGAACACTCCACCGGTAGTCGTGAGCTTTGGGAGGTTCGCAACAAGCTTAAATAAATTCAATGGAGAATCTAAATCTAGGGAAAATTGGCGCTCGCAACTCTTGCCAATCATTCAACCGGATAGATTACTCTTTAGGACGCTTAGCACCATATTTGGAGCGGCCTTGCTTCCGATCCTTAACGCCAGTCGCGTCGAGGGTACCACGGACAATGTGATAACGGACACCAGGTAAATCCTTCACACGACCGCCCCGGATGAGGACGACGGAGTGTTCTTGGAGGTTGTGGCCGATGCCAGGAATGTAAGCGGTCACTTCAAAACCAGAGGTCAAACGCACACGAGCCACCTTCCGAAGCGCAGAGTTCGGCTTCTTGGGGGTGG
The DNA here is from genome assembly GCF_963876085.1 of Synechococcus sp. BDU 130192. Lineage (NCBI taxonomy): Bacteria > Bacillati > Cyanobacteriota > Cyanophyceae > Synechococcales > Synechococcaceae > Synechococcus > Synechococcus sp. BDU 130192. The sequence goes on from NZ_CAWNNO010000006.1 coordinate 40,126, forward strand.
TGGTGTACACACGGGTGCAAACGCCACGACGCTGGGGGCATTGCTTAAGAGCGGGGGACTTAGTCTTTTTCTTGAGCTTGTAGCGCTCTGAACGAATAAGCTGTTGGATAGTTGGCATGGACAATTGCCCTACGCGGATGGTTTAACGTAGGTCATTAACATTGACAAATTACAATCTTAGTGACAAAGATCGGCTACTGTCAAGGTTCTTTCTGAAAGGACTGACCACAGTTGCAGGTTTTGATTGTGTGGGGATTTTTAAACCGAAAGCTTCCCCCCATTAAATCTTCGGAGTAGTCAATGCTGAGGTCTTTGAGCTGCTCGGCATCATCGTGATTAATCAAGATGTTGATGTTGCGGATCGTTTCTTGGCGATCACCGCTCTGGGGTTCAGCATCTAGAGAAAATTGGTAGATGTAGTCTAAACAGCCGCCGGACTGCACAGTGATCCGGAGATAACTATCAGTCGCTTGGCGACTACGCTGGATACGTTTAATTTCTTGAGCGGCGCTCGGAGTGATTTGAATCATTTCAAAAAAAGAAAAGCCAATGGTAACCAAGCTCTACTGGCGAGCATAGTCATCCTGGAAGCGAATAATATCATCTTCGCCCAGGTACTCACCATTCTGCACTTCGATCAAGATCAAGGGCACAACGCCAGGATTTTGGAGGCGATGCTTGGTACAGGCCGGGACGTAGGTGGATTGGTTTGGGGTCAGGAGTTCAGTTTTGTCGCCACATTCAACGTGGGCCGTTCCAGACACAACGATCCAATGTTCACTACGATGGTGGTGCATCTGGAGACTGAGGCGATGACCGGGTTTCACTTCGATGCGTTTGATTTTGTAGCCTGGCCCTTCATCGAGAATCGTAAAAGTACCCCAGGGTCGAGAATCAGTGGGGCATGGTTGAGTTGGGGCCGTGGTGGTAGAGCTGCTGGATTGTCCCGTCAAGATCATGGGCACTCAAAAACCGTAGATAACAACATGAATACTTGCCTCCCATTATGCGTCAGGGACGGCAATTGTGTTGAAACCAATTCTGGAGAAGTTGCCGACATTCCATTGCTGCGATCCCGCCAAGAACTGGGAAAGAATGATTAGAAAAGGGAGCATCGGGAAAATTAGCCATACTGCGTAGAGCGCCTGTTTTCGGATCATCAGCACCATAAACGACTTGCTTAAGACGGCTGTGAATCATCGCTCCGGCACACATGGGACAGGGTTCGAGGGTGACATAGAGGGTGCAGTCCTGGAGATGCCAATCTTGGCGCATCTGGCTGGCGGCACGGATCACCAGCATTTCGGCGTGGGCGGTGGGATCTTGGGTTTTTTCTTTGCGATTACCACTCTGGGCAAGGCATTGATTTTTGCCATCAACAATCACAGCACCGACGGGGATTTCTCCGGATTGTCCGGCAACTTTTGCGAGGGCGATCGCCTTTTGCATCCAGTGATAATGGCGTTGATATTCTGCTTGGGTAATCACTGGCGTAGTAATACGTTGAGCTCACCTTTTTGTTCAAGGGCAAATAAATCTGTACAACCGCCGATGTGGGCGTTATTGATGAAAATCTGGGGAACAGTACGCTTGCCATTGGCCCGCTCTGCCATTTTTTTACGGGCAATCTCATCCCCATCAATTTTGTATTCCGTGAAATGTACTCCTTTAAAAAAGAGCAACATTTTCGCTGCAATGCAGTAGGGACAAGTCCGCCAAGTATAAATTTCAACCTTGGCATGAATCCCCGTTGCTTTTTTTCCAAATAGCGACTTCAGGCAATCAAACATTTTTGACGTTCTCCCATACCCTTAATTATTGCTCTGCCGCCAATTATGCCCATTCACACTCAACATGGAACTGACAAAGTCAATGGACTTAAGGTTAAACTTTAGAATACTTTAAACACTGCTGATCCTAAGGGAAAATTCTATCTGAGCCATGCGAGCGAGTGGCATGATGACCGGATCGATATATTTCTAGATCAGCCACAATATATTTTTAATCACCTTTCTCTGGACATTAAACTCAACAGCAAAACTATGAGCACTTCAACCCTCACCCGTGACTACAAGGTCGCCGATATTAATTTGGCAAGCTGGGGCCGCAAGGAAATTGCGATCGCCGAAGGCGAAATGCCCGCCCTCATGACCATCCGGAAAAAATACAGTGCAAGCAAGCCCTTAGCTGGGGCAAAGATTATTGGCTGTATCCACATGACCATTCAGACGGCGGTGCTGATTGAAACCCTGGTCGAACTGGGGGCCGAAGTGCGTTGGTCATCCTGTAATATTTTCTCTACCCAAGACCATGCCGCAGCGGCGATCGCCGAAGCCGGCGTACCCGTCTTTGCGTGGAAAGGGGAAACCGAAGAAGAATACATGTGGTGCATTGAGCAGACCTGCCGCACCCCTGACGGCGAACTTTGGGATGCCAATATGATCCTCGACGATGGTGGTGATCTAACAGGCTACATCCACACTACCTATCCCGAAATGCTCTCCCGCATCCATGGCGTCACCGAAGAGACCACCACTGGCGTCCACCGTCTCTACGAAATGCTCGAAAAGGGCGAACTAAAAATCCCCGCCATTAACGTTAATGACTCCGTTACCAAGGCGAAAAACGACAACAAATACGGTTGTCGCCACAGTTTAAACGATGCGATTAAACGCGCCACTGACCACCTCCTCGCCGGGAAAAAAGCCCTGGTGATTGGGTATGGCGATGTGGGCAAAGGTTCCGCCGCGTCCCTCCGTCAGGAAGGCATGATCGTCAAGGTCACTGAAGTCGACCCCATCTGCGCGATGCAGGCTTGTATGGATGGATTTGAAGTGGTTTCACCCTTCGTTAACGGCATCAACAATGGGCCAGAAAGCATCAATAAAGATCTCTTGGCGAATACGGATCTCTTGGTGACGGCCACCGGTAACTTTAATGTTTGCGATGCCAACATGCTCGCCGCCCTAAAGCAGAGTGCAGTGGTTTGTAACATTGGCCACTTCGACAATGAGATTGACACTGCTTACATGCGGAAAAACTGGCAGTGGGAAGAAATCAAGCCCCAAGTCCATAAGGTTTATCGCAGTGATGACCCCCAGGACTTTTTGATTCTTTTGGCAGAAGGTCGTTTGGTAAACCTCGGTAATGCAACGGGGCACCCCTCCCGGATTATGGATGGTTCGTTTGCTAACCAAGTGCTGGCGCAAATGTTCCTCTTCGAGCGTCAGTTTGCCAACCAAGATCCCAGTGAACGCAAGATTACGGTTGAGGTGTTACCGAAGCATCTTGATGAGGAAGTGGCTCGCTACATGGTGCAAGGTTTTGGCGGCGTGATCACCCAACTCACCCAAACCCAAGCGGACTACATCCATGTACCTGTGGCAGGGCCTTTCAAAACGGAAAGCTACAAGTACTAAAGCTTGATTTCTTTTTAACTTGAATAAATATGACAGGGGTTGACCCAGATCAACCCCTTTTTGAGGGCGGGTTTTAACCTAAAAATGTATTGATCACTTTGCCCGTGAGCGTTTTTTGCCACCAAGGGGTATTGGTCTGGGGACAGTGGAGATTTTCGTGGTTAACCTGCCAGGTTTTGCTGGGGTCAAAAAGGATTAGGGGTTGGCAATTTTCGGGAGTAATCGCCTTTATTTCCTGACCTAAGTATTTCTGGGGATTGGTACTGAGAGCTTGCCAGAGTTGAATAGGTTGCCATTCTTGGGAGACAACAAAATTTTGCCAAAGGATTGGCAGGGCAATTTCTAAGCCAATCACACCGGGAGGGGCTTCGGCAAAACTGACAGTTTTTTCTTCGTAGAGATAGGGTTGGTGGTCAATGGCGATCGCCTCAATGACACCAGTTTTCACCCCCTCGATTAAAGCCTGTTGATCTTCGGGATTACCAAGGGGCGGATCTAGGCGGAGATTCGGGTCATAGGTGCTGAGGGCCTTCGTATTCCAGAGGAGGTGCATCCAAGAAACACTGGCAGTAATTGGCAATCCCCGTTGTTTGGCTTCCGCAATTAAGGCGACCCCCCGGGCGGTGGAGATGCGCATGAGATGGACAGGGGTTTTCAGTTCGGCCACCAGTTCACAGATCGAGGCGATCGCCGTGGTTTCTACTGAGACTAATTCTTCCACCAGACCATAAGCTAAACTCGCTTTGCCGTAGCGGGCCGTTCCGCCGTTATGGAGGGCTAAATTTTGCGGGTAGAGGGCGATGGGTCGGTGATGGGGGCGTAAATATTCGAGGGTACGCCGTAGCAGAAGCCAATTGTTTAACGCTTGGCCGTCGCTAAATCCGGCAATGTTTGCGGCTGCGAGTTCTCCTAATTCCGTGAGGCTTTCCCCTTGGCATTTTTTCGTCAGGGCAGCCCAGGGTAAAAAATTTGGTTTGGGGCCGGGTAATTGCTGGAGGAGTTGTTGAAAGCTTTGCAGTTGGCCAAGATTATCGAGGGGAGGCTGGGTATTCGGCAAAATGCCCACTTGGGTAAACCCCCCCGCGAGGGCACCTTGGGCGAGTTGCTTTAATGTTTCGCGGGATTCGTACCCAGGTTCGCTACTGTGGCTATAAAGATCCACTAAACCGGGCGCCAGGATTAGATCTGTGGCTTCGATGGATTCTACTGCGGCGGGGAGATCTGACAATTGGGGGGCGATCGCCTGTAGCTGACCATCCTTAAGCCAGACATCTTGGCGATGATCCAAGTTGGCCACGGGATCCAGAACCCGCACCTGCCGTAAAACAACGTTATCCATTGCCGCGCTTACCACCGAAATATTCCCCTTCCATGAAAATTCCGTCCCCCATTCTACTGTTTCTGCCCCAAATCCCCCTGGACTTTGTGAAATTCAACAACATTTACGACAAAAGCGAATCGGTCTCACTATGATGATTTTGTGGTGATTTTGGAGTGAATCAAAAATGAGTGCATTGCGAGTGGGCATTGCGGGGCCAGTGGGGTCAGGGAAAACAGCCCTTTTGGATGCCCTATGTAAGGCCCTGCGCGACCAATATGCGATCGCCGTCGTCACCAATGACATTTACACCAAAGAAGACGCCCAGTTTTTAACCCGCTCCGGCGCACTCCCCCCAGAACGCATTATGGGAGTTGAAACAGGAGGCTGTCCCCACACGGCGATCCGCGAAGATGCGTCCCTCAATTTGGCGGCGATCGCCGAACTCGAAGAAAAATTTCAGCCCTTGACCCTGATGTTCGTTGAAAGTGGGGGCGATAATCTGGCGGCGACCTTTAGCCCGGAACTCGTGGATGTGACGATCTATGTGATTGACGTGGCCGCAGGCGACAAAATTCCCCGTAAAGGTGGCCCTGGAATCACCAAATCGGATCTGTTGGTCATTAACAAAATCGATTTAGCCCCAGCGGTGGGTGCTGACCTAGATGTAATGGATCGCGATGCAAAAAAAATGCGGGGGGATAAGCCCTTTATTTTCACCAATCTCAAGACCCAAACTGGCTTAGAGGCGGTGCTTGATTTCATCAAAAAACATATTCTTGAGTAGCGTAAAAAACTAAATAATTCTAATTTAAAGAACTAATTTTTTTGTCTCCCAAATGAATTTATAAGCATTTTCAAAATTTTTTATGGCATTTTTCAATACTTATCCAATTTAACTAATGGTAGCTTTTGGGGCGATTTGAAAAGCAAAAGAAGCCTCTTTTAATAATGTCTTACTTTTTTGCCTGGTTTATCGGTTTTTGGTTCATTCTCTTTGGGGGAATGCTCCTTAAAGCAACTATTGGTCAGCAACTGCGCCCTTTATTGAGCTACCGTAAGCCCCCCCTGGGCCAAATTCGCCCTGGTGAGAAAATTTATTTTCAGGGACAATATAGCGTCGGCAAAAGTATTCTTTCTCCTTTAACGAAAACGCCCTGTCTAAGATGGCAATTAATGGTGATAGAAACCCAAGGGAAACAGTCGAGACGCCTCATCGATCAAACTTCTCAAAGCACTTTTTTTGTCGCCGATCAACAACAAATCCTAGAAGTGCTCCCCCGTCAGCAACAGTCTGGTACGGCGATCGCCATCGGAAAAAGTCGGGTTGTGCTGTCGTCTCCCCAGCAGGAACTGGATAACTACGTGGGCCTCGGCAAATGCCATTACCAAGTGCAGCAAAACATTTTCATGCCCCTCAAAGATCCCCAGGCGATCGCCTTTTTAGAAGCGAATCACATTAACCCCAGAGGCCCCCTAGGAAATCATCGGGGGCTGGTTTTGCGGGAATACATTTGGGTGGCGGGGGATCCGGTTCATATCTATGGCAAGCTGATCCGGCGCGATCGCCAGCATAAAATCCTCATCCCTTGGGTGATTAGCCACCAACCCCGCGCCCGTATTGTGATTATTTTGGGGAGCTTAGGACTCATTGGTTTGAGTTTATTAATTGCAGGGATTACGGTGATTCTTCAGGGGGGGTTGCCGCTTTAGGGGGAAGTTGCACCCAGAGGCTCCGGGGCACCGCTGCAAACTGGGCCATGGTTATTTCCTCTAGCAATTCTCCGTCTAAGAGTAGAGCCTGGGGCGACGTGGTGGTTACTGTTAACTCGGCGGTGCGCCAAGATTGGATATGGGGATGATCAGCGGGGTTGTCTTGGAGAGCTGCCTGGAACAATTCGTAGGACGCACTGAGCAAACCAAAAAGCTCTCCCTCGTCAGCCATGGTGAGAACGGTGACATCGAGTAGGGCATCTTGACCCGAGGCCCCGCCCGTTCCCTGGGCCAAAATTGAAGTGCTGGGGGCCAAGTTCGCTACGGTGATCGCGAGCACGTCATCAAAGGTCTGTTGGCGATCGCCAAAATCGAGGGTCGCCTGGAAGGGTTGCAGCTTTTGCAGTTGTTGTACCGCCGTGGACAAATAGGCAAAGAAACCAAACCGTTGTTTACTATCCCGGTCAGTTTCGCCAATGGTCGCCGCCTCTAGGCCAATCCCAGCCAAAAGAATCATCGGTTGACCATTGCAGGTGGCGCAGTCGATCTGTTGGGGCTGCCCCTGCAAAATCACATCACAGGCTTGGTCGATAGCTGTGGGAATATCCAAAGCCGCCGCGAAGGCATTGGCTGTCCCCCGGGGAATAACGGCTAGGGGAATATTACTGTGCATCAAAACTGTCGCCACCGCTGAAACAGTCCCATCGCCCCCAGAAGCAATAATCAGATCAGCCCCCTGGGCGATCGCCGTTTCTGCCAAGGCCGTCGCACTTTCTTCGGGGGAGGTAAATTGAACCTCAAGCTCAACCTGATCGAGGAGCTTGGCTCGAATTTGTTCCAGTTCCTGGGGGGCATGGCCCGCACCGGATACCGGATTAAAAATGAGATGCACTTTTTTCATCGCGTTCTACAGGGGGATATGAAAAGTTCGCCCTAGACTTCCTAGAGTACCGTGGCGATCGCCGCTTGGAGTTGTTCCTGGGCGAGGTCAGTAATGATAAAAACCTCCTGGACCGATTTTCCCTTGCGGGCAATGACCTTAAAGCCCCCTTGCAATGGCACAGACACCCGCAGTTTCAACCGGGGAATATTGCCTCTGGTTCGACTGAGGGCGCCGGGTGTGATCGTGCGAATCCCCTCACAGTTGACTAATTTTTCGAGCACTGGGATCAGCCCCTCAATGTGGGTCGAATGATTCCAAACGAGTCTTCCCTTTTCTTCTGATGCCATCTATGCCGCCTCAAGGGGAGCCATGGTTAAACCTTCCCGTCGCAATTGTTGGTGATAAAGTTCCGCTGGCTCCTGGGGGCCGACCCAGACAATGGCCTGACCGTCGAAATGCACTTGATTGGTTAAATTCCAAGCTTGATCCGCCGTCATATTCGGGATGTAGGTCATTAAACAATGGGCAACATGCTCAAAGGTATTGAAATCATCGTTGAGGACAATCACCTTAAAGTTTGGGTAAGGCTTACGGACTGTTTGGCGATCGCTTTCTTTGAGAATGCCGGGAGCAGGGGCCATGGTAACCGAATCAATCCTTTGGGATAGACGAAGAACGTTAAAACAAATGTGTAAAAAAATTTATGACAGAAGCATTTGGTTTAGTAACCAGAATCACTTCCTCTGGGGGCAAAAGTTGCGCCGATAATGCCCCTTATTCTAGAGAGAACCCCCCTGCTTGACAAGATGTGGGTGGCCCATTGACTCGGTTGGCGACACTTTTCAGAAAAAAGTTAACGCAAAACCTTGCGCTTTCAAAAATTCGGTGCTACATTGTATAACTGTGTTGAAAAGCACAACGGGTCGTTAGCTCAGCGGTAGAGCACTCGGCTTTTAACCGATTGGCCCAGAGTTCGAATCTCTGACGACCCATTTTTTAGGAAGTCCTGCAAACATGATGTTTGTGGGACTTTCTCATTTTTTGCTCTACATGGCCTTTGGGAAAGGTTCCGGTATGATGGGCTGTGTTTGTGTTTTGAGTAAGCTATGGTTTGGCAGCGTCCGGATAATCGGTTCTTCGATCAACTGCGTCCCTTTAAGTTTGAGCTAGATTTCACAAAATTTGCCCAGGCTTCTGTTTTAACAAGCTGTGGCGATACCAAGGTTTTGTGCACGGTTTCTGTGGCGGAAGGAGTGCCGCCATTTTTACGGGATAGTGGCCAAGGCTGGCTCACCGCAGAATATCGGATGATGCCCGGCGCAACCCCAGAACGGCAACGGCGCGAGTTTATGAAATTATCGGGGCGCACCCAGGAAATTCAACGGCTGATCGGCCGCAGTTTACGGGCGGCAATCGATCTCAAGGCTTTGGGCGAGCGGACAATTACCATCGATGCGGATGTGCTCCAGGCCGATGGGGGAACACGGACCACGGCAATCACAGGGGGTTATGTGGGCTTGGCGATCGCCTGTGAGCGTTTAGTCAAGGCAGGCATCCTAGGGAAATCGCCGATTATTGCCCCAGTGGCGGCCATTTCCGTGGGTCTCATCGCCGGGCAAGCTTACCTCGATTTGAATTACCTCGAAGATGTGGCGGCGGATGTGGATTTCAATGTGGTGATGATCGGCGGCCAGGCGTTAAATCTCATCGAAGTGCAGGGCACCGCCGAGGCAGGCAGTTATAACCGCGCCCAACTGAATCAAATTCTCGATATTGCAGAAAAAGGGATTCAAACCATTATGACCCTACAAACAAAAGCCATTCACTAATGGATTTTTTGGGAAAAGGCGATCACCTATTTTTGACCCTACTTTGGATTCTGTAGTTGTTGCCGGAGAGCTTGAACTGCTTCTAGCCAGGGAGCCTGTTGCTGCTGGCCGTAGAGGGAATGGGCATAGTCCAACAGGGGCATCGCGGCGGCACGTTGATTATTTCTGATCAGAAGTTGGGCCGCTGCAAAGTAGGCATTGGCGTAGGTTGGATCCCGCTCACTACTGGCCCGAAAAGCGGCGAGGGCTTCCGAAAAATCCCCCCGCTGGGTGAGCAAACGTCCCTGGAGATAATGCACAGCGGCGAGGTTCGGCTGATTTTGCAAGAGATCTTGGATCAAGGGTTGGGCTGCTTCGGGGCAATCGCCGGCGAGGTACAGCTCCGCCAGTTGGATGGTAGCGTCAGGAAAATTGGGGGCCAGTTCACGGGCCCTTTGCCACGCTTGGATCGCGGCATCCCGGTTGCCCTGGTGACGCTGAATTAAGCCGAGATTGTAATGGGCGATCGCCAAATTAGGATCTAAAGATAAAGCCCGCCGCAGATAGATTTCTGCCTGGGGCCAATTTTGACTATCAATGAGCACTCCCCCTAGATTGCCATAGGCCACCGCAAAATTAGGCTGAAGAGCAATGGTCTCGCTAAAAGCCTGAGCTGCGCCTGGTAAATCACCCCGTTGCCCCAGGGCTAAACCCAGATTGTAATGGGCCTGCCACAGGAGCGGATCAAGGGCGATCGCCTGTTGAAATTGTGCGATCGCCCCGTCTAAATTTCCTCGTTGGATGAGGGCTAATCCCTCACTGAGCTTGGCTTTGGCTGCCGGAGTTGTTGGGGTAATGCTCGGCCATGTTTGCGGCACTGAAGTCTGGGGAATGTCTTGGGCGATCGCCCCTCCCCTCGGCCAACCCAACAAGAGCAGCGCGAGAAAAACATTGCGAAGCGTAAACAAATTCAGCACAGATTTACAGATATTTATCCAACTTAAACTTAAACGCAAAATACCTTACGAGACATATCAGTTTTACGCGGCAGGCTGCCAAACGGCGTTAGGCTTACCACTAGGGCGTATCTTGTCCCTCTTACCCAAGAAGATTAGCTTTTCCCATAAGTTCCAGCGTTTTTCAGCGGATCATCTCCTACTTCCCCGCAAATATTGCCCCATTGCGCCCCCTGCTTCAATCACGAGACGAGAAAATCATGACCAGAACGACCGAAAATATCCGTAACATCGCGATCATTGGCCCCTATTCTGCGGGTAAAACCACCCTCCTCGAAAGCCTACTTTTTCTCACCCAAGCCACTACTCGCAAAGGCCGCATCGAAGACAAAAATACCGTTGGCGACAGTAGCCCCGAAGCCCGTGACCATACCATGAGCGTCGAACTGTCCATCGCCAGCACAAAATATCAAGATATTGAACTGACCTTTCTCGATTGTCCCGGCTCCATTGAATTTCTCCAGGAAACTTACAATGCCCTTGTAGGCGTCGGCACCGCTGTGATTGTTTGTGAGCCAGAAACCGAAAGAATTCTCACCCTGTCGCCCCTGTTTAAATTCCTCGACGATTGGAATATTCCCCACATCGTTTTTATCAACAAAATGGACCGGGCTAAGAATAACTTCCTCGATGTTCTCGCTGCCCTCCAGGAAGCCTCGAACCGTCCCTTGGTGCCCCAACAGTACCCCATCCGCAAGGATCAGCAAACCCTCCTGGGCTACATCGACCTAGTTTCAGAACAGGCCTACCATTACCATCCCGACTGTCCAGCGGATCCAGTACCTTTCCCGGAGGAACTACACATTGAAGAAAAAATCACCAGGGAAGAAATGCTAGAAACCCTGGCTGACTTTGATGATGAACTTTTAGCAATGCTCCTGGAAGAGGTCGCCCCTTCTTCAGAAGAAATTCTCCAGGATCTCCGCAAGGAACTCAGCGCAGATCAGATTGTGCCCGTGGTGTTTGGGATTGCCAGCGAAGATTATGGTGTCCGACCACTCCTCGATATTTTGGTGCAGGAGGCCCCGGCCCCTGTGGACACCACCGCCCGTCGGGAACTCAAAGCTTCCCCCCAGGAAACCGTTGTGCAGGTTTTAAAGAACTTCTATACGCCCCAGGGTGGAAAACTATCCCTAGTGCGGGTTTGGCAAGGGGAACTCCAGGAAGGGATGCTCCTCAATGGCCTCCGACCAGCGGGAATTTACCAACTGATGGGACACCAACAAAAGCCGATCCAAAAGGCGATTACCGGAGAAATTGTTGCCCTGGCTCGCCTGGAGGATATCAAGGTCGGCGAAACCCTCAGTAGTGGTGATAAACCCCTTAAACCGCTCCGGACAGCCACGGTGATGCAACCGGTTTATGCTTTGGCGATCGCCCCAAAAAATCGCAAAGATGAAGTCAAGCTAAGTAATGCCCTCAACAAACTGGTCGATGAAGATCCATCCCTGGCCTGGGAACAACATGGTGACACCCACGAAGTCATCCTCTGGGGCCAAGGGGATATCCATCTCCAGGTGGCCCTCGAACGTCTCCGCCGCAAATATAACCTACCGATGACGACCCATTTACCACGGGTGCCCTACAAAGAAACGATCCGTCACGGTGGTAGCTCCCATGGTCGTTACAAACACCAAACCGGGGGCCATGGGGCCTTTGGGGATGTGTACCTCGAAATTAAGCCGCTTAATCGGGGCACGGGTTTTCAGTTCCACGAAACCATCGTCGGTGGCGTTGTCCCCAGACAGTACATTCCTGGGGTGGAAATGGGAGTGCGGGAATACTTAACTCAGGGGCCTTTGGGCTTCCCGGTGGTGGATGTGGATGTGACCCTCACCAACGGTTCGTATCATGCCGTAGACAGTTCTGAGCAAGCCTTTAAACAAGCGGCGCGCATTGCCATGACGGAAGGGATGCCCCTCTGTGATCCTCAGTTGCTAGAGCCTATTTTGCTGATCAATATCTATATTCCCAATGAATTTACCTCCAACGCCTTGCAGCTCATCAGCAGTAAACGGGGTCAAATTCTCGGCTACGAAAGTTTGACCGATTGGCGCGGTTGGGACCACATCACGGGTTATTTCCCCCTCGCCGAAATGCACAATTTAATCATCGAACTGCGATCGCTCACTTTTGGGGTCGGCTTCTTTGATTGGCAATATGACCACCTCCAGGAGGTACCGGATAAGGTTTCAGAGCAGGTCTTGGCAACCCTAAAAGATCATTAAATCTAATTATTGCCAAAAAGTAATAGATCCCTGGTGTGTGTGGCATTGGGGATTCTTTTTGGGGGCGATCGCCTCTGGGGATCTCGCTATACTAAAACAAAGTTCCGTAACCCCTGGAGGTGCGCCCCATGTGCATTTGCGTGGACTGTGAATATGTTGACCGCTGCGAAACCTACCATGTCGTTGAAACCCAGCACCAACAACCCCACCTAACCGACCAGCCTAATTTTTCTCCCATTGAACCGACGATCAACGTCAATATCCGCTCCGAAGGGGAAGTGATCGAAATGGAATGGGATGTGGTGGGTTGTGCGAGTTTTTCCCAAGAAAAAGGAAAATGGGCGCGACTCCGACCGGGGGAGGCGATTCCGACTTGAACAATCGCTTAACCCTTGGCAAAAGTCCACGGGTTTTCTCCAGTAAAATATGGACGTGAACATCGCTGTGAGGAAACATCCGATGAAGATAAAGGGTTTTGTTTGGGCCTGTGCCTTGGCGGGAATGCTCCTACCGGGGTCAAAGGCGATCGCCCAGGCCAATATGAAAAATGGCTTTCTCAATGTTCAGATGCGAGAAGCTCTCTGCGGGCAAAACTGGCCCCGGGCGATCCAAGTCCTCGACACCATGAAGCGCATTAGTCCCAAAGATCGGTCTAGTCTGGAGCGATACCGGTCTTTCCTCGTAAATTTCCGCAATAACAATACCCGCATTGCCGCTTGGCCCGCGTCTGATTATTGTGCTGGGACGGTGGAGGCGCTGCCGAATCCTAATGCAACCAACCCCAACTCTGGCTCAGGCAGCAACCCCAATATGCGGACTGATACGGTGCCGACTTTTTAGGGTTATTTAAGTTAGCAAAATCAATCGTTAGTTCTTTTGGGCGATCGCCTCAGAATGGGTTTCGGCACCATGGGCGAAAATAATTGTGCTGTAGAGGTGCCAGGCCGGATCCCAATAGGTATCTTGGTGAGTTTCCTGGCGGAATAGATTCACTTGGGGTTGGATTTTGCGCAGCAGTTCCGGAAAGTCACGGGCATTATTCGCGAAACTCTTAAAGTCTGACCATTTTCGACTATGGCTCAGGTGCTCAGTAAGACGGTGTTGCATCTGATTCCAGTTGCGGCGGTTACTGAGCTGTTCAATGGGATTTTGGGTTGCTTCGAGAAAAGATAATCCCTGCTGGAATTGGTAATGCTGGTCATTCAGCCGGAAAATCACTTGGCGATCGCCCCAATGTAAATCGCAGAATTGGGCATAATCAAGGACTTTTGTTTTGTAATAGGGTTTGCCGCGACCATCTTTTTCTAGGGACTCTTCAAAAATTGGCAACATGCCCGTTACCCATTGGGAAATTTCTGACCAAGGCACTGTATATTCAACGGCCTGTTGGGTTTCATCAAGGCCCCGGATCAGCAAATGGGGATCGAGTTGTTCAATGGTCTGGACTTGGATCACCGGAATATTTTGTAACTGGGCCAAAGAGAGACAAAAACTGGGAATATTGCCCTGGGTGAGGGCTTTCTTTAAAAAACGGAGTTCTCCCAAGGCACCTGTGCGGAATAAGCGCCAAGATTTCAGGGGCAGTTGTAATCCCGCCGAGTAGGCATCGGTGCGTAATACTGTCGCGAAATATTGGGCGGCTGTTTTCTTTTGTTTGGGGCTAATGGGCTCTAACACGATCAGACCATAAACTTCTCCGCCGGGGGCAGCCTTTTCTTCGGCGATCGCCGCTTGGGTCAGAGCTAATTCCCTTGCTTCGAGTCGGGCCAAACCTTGCCGCGCTTGGGTGACTACCTTGGGCACAGAAACGCCTTTGAGTAACCGTCGATAACCCTTTTCGGCCTTCTGCCATTGTTCCGTTTCTTCACACCACCGGGCCACATACAAACGGAACCAAGGATTTTTTGCCTCTACCTTTTGCCATTGCAGCAGCAATTGGCGCATCCGGCCATAGTCCTTTGCGGCAAGGGCGACCTGAATTTGTTTGAGGATCGGAACAGACTGAACCATGGCAACACAAAGAAAAAGGCGATCGCCTCTGACATTTCCCTCATTCTAGCCACTCTCCCCCACAAAAAAAGGGGCATAATTGCCCCTCTCCCAAATAATAAACTTTGCAAAAATTGCCAAATAATATTTAGGCCATCCGAGAGTAGTATTCCACCACGAGTAGCTCGTTAATTTGGAGTGCAACCCATTCCCGTTCGATGATGCCGTTAACCTTACCGGTTAGAGTGGGCTTATCAAATTCCAAGTGGCTGGGAATATTCGCTAAACCAGGAAATTCCATGTTCGCTTCGACCAATTTCCGAGAGCGATCGCGGTCACGCACGGTGATCACATCTCCAGGACGACATTGGTAACTCGGAATATCCACAACCCGGCCATTCACCAAGATGTGACCATGGTTTACCAACTGGCGCGCCCCAGGAATGGTACCAGCCATCCCCAAACGAAAGACAGTATTATCCAAGCGCATTTCTAACAATTGCAGAATGGTCTGTCCCGTAGAACCAGTCGTCCGCCGCGCTTTACGCACATAACGAATGAGCTGCTTCTCAGATACACCATAGTTGAAGCGTAGCTTTTGCTTCTCTTCCAAACGAATTGCATATTCAGAACGCTTGCGGCGACCCTGGCCATGCTGTCCCGGGGGATATTCCCGACGGGCGCTTTTACGGGTTAAACCCGGTAGTTCTCCGAGTCTACGGGTGATGCGTAGACGTGCTCCACGATAACGAGCCATAAGGTTTTCTTTCTCCTTACAAGTAAAAAATGGATGTAGAAATAAAGACCTCAAACCGCTTACTACGGCTCTTTTTGAGATTTTTACCCACGGGAGGGAGGTCGAAACTTGACGTCCCACGGGCTGTAAACATTCCAAAGTTCGACTGTCTTTTCAATAGAGACAATCGAGGATTTTAGAAAATTCCACAATTTAACAAGCATATCATGCTCCCACTCGAAACAGTGAATAAATTGCCTTTTCAGGGCGATCGCCAGAGGTGAATGCTTGTCGAAACCTAAAAACTATGATTTACTTGTAAGAGTGCCCAAACGGGGGTGTGGCGGAATGGTAGACGCTGCGGACTTAAAATCCGTTGACAGTAAAATGTCGTGAGAGTTCAAGTCTCTCTACCCCCATCATCAAAAGTCAAATTCGTACTTTCAGATTAATATTTGTGTCACGACCCTCAGTGCTTTTCAAAGGAAACTGGGCCGATTCTGAGCTGTACGGTATCGGAGAAATCACTGGACAATGTGATCCGATGAAGTTCAAATAATTCCAAGAACGAAATATTTTAGAAACGCTCAATACTACCGAGAAATACAGGTTCTACCCGAATGGCCTTGATACTAGAAGGGCGAACAACCATAAATTCTCCCTGCATATTCTTAATCGGCACATTGATAAAGTCGTCGGCCTCAGCCTTGGGAATTAGAACGCTGCTGTACCATTTTTGAAATTCTTTGATGTCGCTAAAGCGAACTTCCTCGCGGTGACCACCTTCGATCAGGAAAAAAATAGCGTATTCGTCTGCTTGTCTGGGCATAGGGTCTTGTACTCAGCAGGGGTCAAATTCAGGAAAACCAAAGGGTAATTGATTCTTGACCTAGTGTATCTCAGGTTGTGGGATCTGCCATAGGGCTGTGTTTCTCATTGGCAGTACATATTGATGTCTTCACCGGTTTCGGCGAGGAAGGTGAGGGCTCGGAAGCGGAGTGCGACCAGTTCGTTATAGAGGGGGTTGAGTTTGCACAAGGGCGGAATACTAAATAAAACGCGCCCTAAAAGGCTCACATCGCGGGCAAAGGGACATTGGGCGGGAATCAAGCGGCAGACGAGGTGGGCGGCTTCGGGGGTCGTGAATTCGATGGCATTGAGCCAAAATCGTAGGGATTGGAATAAATCAAAGCGTCGGTTGCGAAAAAGGCCAGAATAATGAAGGTGATGACGATTACTAGGAGAAGAGTGCATTGAGATGATCCCTTGATAAAAATGATGGGTGTGCGGAGCGATGATGGGAAAATTTGGTGTAGGGGATTTTGGGGCGATCGCCAAACAAATGCCGACTTGTTTCGGGGGTTAACTCTATTTTAGTATCGATAAATTGGCTTGGAAAAAACGTGATTGAATTGACAATTTTCCGGCAAATCGAGATTTTTTCTGGGATTCTCCGCTGTTTTTTGAACTTTAAGCGCGTTTTGAGGTCTGGGGTTTGATGTTCTCGCCTGAGGCGATCGCCGTTGTGTTGCCTGCCCTGTGGATTTCCCTCAAGGTGGCCGGATTCGCCACGATTTTATCGACGTTTTTTGGGGGAGGGTTGGCCTATGGCGTTGTGCGCTATCAGTTCTGGGGGAAATTTTGGCTAGAGGCGATCGCCACTTTACCGTTAGTGATGCCGCCCACCGTCGTTGGCTTCTATTTACTACAACTCTTGAGTCAACAGGGTTTACTGGGATTCTGGTTAGATCAATGGTTTCAAATTCGCCTAATTTTTTCCTGGCAAGGGGCCACCATCGCAGCGACGGTCATGGCTCTGCCACTTATGTTCAAAACCACCAAAGCAGCCCTACAAAGCGTCAATCCTATTTATTTGGAGGCGGCGGCGACCCTGGGGCAATCGGAATGGCAAATTTTTTGGCGGGTGTGGCTGCCGTTGGCAAACCGTGGCGTTTTAGTGGGAATTTTGCTGAGTTTTACCCGGGCCCTCGGTGAATTTGGCGCAACCCTGATGGTAGCTGGCAATATCCCTGGGTTAACCCAAACGATGCCCATGGCCATTTATGAAGCGGTGCAAACGGGCGATCAGACCCTTGCGGCCATATTTGTGGCGATTTTGACAGGGATTTCTTTCCTCAGCCTATTAATGACCCAATACCTAGAATCTCGTACCGCGACTAAACCGCAGTTTTTCCGATAATAATTCCTTGGGGAAGCAGAGAAAAAATTTATGATTTTTCTGGTCAAAGTGACTTAAAGATGCTAGATTTGTGTGAGTGTCTAAACCGCTTGCGGGTGTAGTTTAGTGGTAAAACCTCAGCCTTCCAAGCTGATGATAGGGGTTCGATTCCCCTCACCCGCTTAGTTTACAGAAAACCGAAAGCTGCAATTGTCCGAGAAGGAATTCTGGGTTAGATAATTTATGCTGGCCCAGACTGAATTTTGCAACTAGGCAGGGCCAAACTCAACCTACTTGCCGCTATAGGAAGCCATGGGTTCTTTGATAAAGCGGATGTAGAAGTGCCGAAAGGTGGACTTGAGAATGCGGGGCAGGGCAAAGTCGATGGGCATCAGGGCTTCGGGGAGTTTCCAATCGGCGATCGCCAACTGTTGCGGCGTCGCTAGGGGAAAGTGAATTTTAGCAAGATCACTACAGAGTCCTAGTTCCATGGATTTCGCCACCATCGGCACCAATTCCGGTTCAACGCCTAAAATATCCACCATTGCCCGGTCTAGGGCAAAAACGTCCGTAGAAGCCCCCAATACGCCCAATTGCTTCGGTTCGCCACCACTGGGGCCATTGCCTTCGTGACCAATAATCCCATCAAGAATTGTCAAATCCGGGGCGATCGCCTGGGCCGTTTCGATGAGCATCGTTGCAAACTGTTCGGGATCTTTGCCCGCTTCCATGTGCCACCAAGCTTTCATTTTCCCAGGCACACAACCAAACAAATTTTTCACGCCCAAAGTCAGGGTTAGTTGCACGTGGGATTTTACCTTGGGCAGATTAATCACCACATCCGCCTCCATTGCTTCCTTCGAGAGGCGTAAATTTTGGTAGTTGTCCCCTTCCGTGCGGTACCGTTTGCCGTGAAATTCCACCAGGGGAATCCCCAACTCTTCGAGCAAGGGTAAATAGCCGTTATTTTTCGCGACTCCCTGGGCCGACCCAAACGCCGGACTGTCACCAATAAAGGGTTTGCCGCCTGCTTCTAAAACCATCTGGGCGACGCAGTAAACCACTTCCTTACGGGTAATGCATTCTTTGGTCGGTCGCGCCCCGGTGAGCATATTCGGTTTTAGCAAAACGCGATCGCCTGGTTTCACAAAAGCCGCCATCCCCCCCAAAGGCTCCAGCAAAGTTTCAAGGGATTGGCGCAGTTCGGGCAGTTTGTAGGCTTGGGCCGCAAGTAAGCTAACGGTAGACATGGCAAGTGAACGGAGATAATGGGCGACAAAAAAGCATTTCCCATAGATTAACGTAGGAAATGCCAGGACGTTATGTTTATCTCAGCAGTAATAACGGTAATGCCGGAAATTTTGCCAATTATTTACCGAGGGTCAGCTCATCTTTATTACCCAAAATGCCCTGGGGCCGCCACACCATCAGCACCATCAAAATTAGACCAATCACCATAATCCGTAATGCGCCGAGGCGGGCATCGTCCACCAAATTTAACTGGGGCAACACAAACCGCGTCAGGGAGTCGTAGGCAAAGAAAATGAGCGCACCAATTAAAGTACCGGGATTCGTGCCAGCGCCGCCCAACACCACAATCGTCCAAGCGTTGAAGGTGACTAACGGATCAAAATTAGCCGGATAAACATTGGTCAACTGCCACGCATAAAAAGAACCCGCTCCACCGGCGATCGCCCCACCGAGCATAAAGGCCTGCAACTTATACCAAAAAACATTTTTACCGAGGGCACGGGGGATTTCCTCATCTTCGCGAATCGCCTTCAGCACCCGACCCCAGGGGGATTGCACCAGATATTCCAGACCGGCATAAACCAAAGTCAAGGCGACCACCGACAGCAACATCAGCCCTGCTTTGTAGTTGTAATTTTGGAGGGCAATGCAGCCGTTGATAAACAAACTGGTGATGATCCCACCCCCAAGGATGCCCCAAACAATCACCCCTAAACCAGATTTTTCCTGTTTTTTGAGTTTTTTCCAGCGCCAGCGCAACCCCCGCCATAGTTGCCATGCCGCAAAAATTGCAATGATCGTCAACCAAAAGATCAAAGAAATCTTACCCACCTGATTCGGTCGAAAACTTCCCAGGGGCAACGGATAACCCTGCACCCCAAAGGCTCCCCTGGTTAACCATTCTTCGTTGAGGGCCACCAACCGCACCAATTCAGACACCCCAATGGTCACAATTGCCAAATAATCTTCCCGCAGCCGCAGGGTTGAGAGGCCAATGAGCAGCCCCAGTAAAGCCGCGACCCCAGCCCCAATGGCGAGAGAAAGCAGTAAGGGCACGCCTTGGCTGGAGAGTAAAACTGTGGTGTAGGCACCGACGGTCATAAAAGCCACATGACCAAAGTTAATCAGGCCCGTAAAGCCCCATTGTAAATTGAGGCCCAGACAAAAAATGCCGTAGGTTGCCGCTGAGATGGTGAGATAGACGAGATAGCCGACCATAGTGATTTGTGATTTTTATAAGGATGGAGATTAAAAAGCTTGTTTTAAAAAGACGAAGGAAAGCCTCAAACTGCCCCATCATATAGCATCCATTCCCCCCGGTTTGTAAACTGGGCACCGGGTTGATCAATGGTGATCGCCCCCCAATGATTTTGATCCGGCTCCCCCAAAAATAACGACCAAGATTGCGAGTCAGGGGTAATGAGTTGGGGTGTGGGTCTTAGGTGCACTTCAACGGCGTCTAATCCCCCTTGTAGGCCCAAACCGGTGCCCTTTAGATAAGCTTCTTTGGCTGTCCAGAGTTGTAAAAAGGCCGATTGTTGCGCTGTTTCTGGGAGCTGTCGCAGGAAATCAAATTCTGCTGGTGTAAAAAATCGTTTTGCAAGCCCCAGAATGTCACTTTTTCGTCTTTTTGCTTCTAAATCCGCCCCTAAGTGGCCTTGGGGAACATCTAAGCTAATGGCACAAAGGGCTAATTTTTTTGTGTGGGATAAATTAAACGCAATGTCCGGCAATAGCGGTTTCCCGTGGTCACCATAATCAAAGGCGATCGCTCTTGGGTCTCGCTGGAGATAAAACCCAAGGATTTGCCGTAAACCAGCCCGTGCCAGAATAAAACGCCGTTGCAAGTCTGGGAATTTAAACTCCTTGGCCCGCCGTTGTTCGTCGTCGCTCAAGAGCCACCACAGCGCTTTCGACTGTCCCAGTTTTTCCAGGGAAATTAACCAATATTCCACCGACACTGCCATGAACAGTCTATCAAAAACTCAGTTTAGAGAGGGCCTGATCGCGGCTATCCCGCACCGAAGCCGCAGAGCGATGCAATTGTGCCAGTTCAGCATCGGTCAAAGGGATCTCAACAATTGCTTCTACGCCCCGGCACCCCAACCGACAGGGCACTCCCAAGAACAAATCCGTCAAACCATACTGACCTTGAAGATAAACCGAGGCGGGCAACAGGCGGGATTGATCCTGAATGAGGGACTCAATCATGTGACAAACAGACGAAGCAGGGGCATAGAAAGCACTGCCCGTTTTAAGGAGGGACACAATCTCTGCGCCACCGTTCTGGGTGCGTTCAATTAACCCTTGAGTTTTAGTGGCATCCATCAACTCAGTAATTGGGATACCACTTACCGTACAGTAATGGGGCAACGGCACCATTAAATCTCCATGGCCCCCAAGGACGAGGGTTGAAACATCCCCGGTACTGACCCCTAGTTCCATCGCAATGAAAGTGCGTAAACGGGCTGAATCTAGGACGCCCCCCATCCCTAACACATGGTTCACTGGCAAACCCGTCACTTTCCAGGTGAGGTAGGTCATCACATCCATCGGGTTTGTCACCACGATGAAAATGGCTTGGGGGCTGCGCTCCATGGCTTCCCTTGCGGCATGGACAACGATCTTGGCATTGTAATGGAGCAGATCTTCTCGGCTCATGCCGGGCTTGCGGGCCAGCCCAGCAGTAATCACCACAATGTCGGAACCCGTTGTATCAGCATAATCATTGGTGCCGAGAATGGTTTTGTGGTGCCCTTCTAAACCCTGGGCTTCGTATAAATCAAGGGCAATGCCCTGGGGCAGACCTTCAATAATATCGAGCAAGACCACATCCGCGAGGTTTTTTTCGATGACCCGTTGGGCTAGGGTACTACCGACTTTCCCGGCACCGATCACCGTCACTTGGGGCGCTTTACAGGAAATGGAAGGGACGGCGATCGCACACATGGGACTATTCCAAATTTAGACAGCTTCGAGTTGATCGAGACGGAGCCAAACACTGGGGGTTGGGGTATAGAAACGCACAAAGGCATATTCATCGTCGAGATCGAGGATTTCGCCTTGGCTTCCGAAAAAGTAGGCGGGTAAACGGGAATCACTCGCTTTCGCTTCGAGGCTATTGGTGAATTGTTCTTTAATCACCCGCACAAGGCTTCCTTTCTTTAGTTTAGCCGCCATAATTTTTGCTTCTCTCCTAATTGTGATGAATTTTATTTTAGAGGTTAATGGGGTTGAACTTCCCCAGAGAAATTGTTGATCTTTTCAAACTCAAACGCTCCCGCCAGGGAGCCCCAGAGGATTTTATCGGTGACCGGATCACGACCGCGATCAATACTGATCAAGGCGTTATCGGTGATTTCAAAGCTGTTATCGAGGTAGCTCTCTTTGTTATAACGCACAACCCGGCAGCCTTTTCCGGCCTGGACAGTGCCCTTAAAGCTCGCCCCACTCCAGGTGACAATCATGTCGCAACCGGGCATCGGGTCTAGATCGGCCATGTCAAAGTGCTGCATCATGGCAGGGTTGCGGGCAGCACCCATATATTTGGTTTTGGCATCATCCTTGGGTTTGTAATGCACCAGTTCCATGTGGTCATCGACGGGTTTGATGTGAAACAGGCGCAGACGGTAAGGAGCAGAGGTATCGGAGCTGTAGGCCTGTTCGAGGTAGAGGCCATAGCCATCGAAAAATTGATTGGGCAGGGGGCGCATACAAACTTTGATGTGAGCCCAGAGGGGCGGATTGGCGAGGGCCTGGGCTTCGTTAGAAAACTCCCCTGCCATCCAGCGGGCAAGGGTATGGGCATCGGTAGAGTGGGACATAGGAAATTGCTTTGATAATTTGATAAATGGTTTGGTAAAGGATTTTCTAAAAAGATTAGGGTCAGCTTTGGGGGCTGATTGTCTAAGCTTAGGAAAAAGGGGGACAGCTAGGCAACATTCGTCGTCTTGACTTTCCCTAGCAGAAATTGACGGCTTAGGTGGGGCGATCGCCCCTTGGGGAGTGCGGCATCCTCCCTTTCCTTTTCGTCGACCATCTCAGACAATAAAACATCTTGAGGTTTGATTTTTGCAATCGTTACATCGTTACCCGTCCAAATAAGCCCCCGTACACCAATAAGATTTAGGAAGTGAATGGTCAAAGCAATTGAACAGGTTCGTCGAGATTTAGCCACCATTAGTGAGCGGGTAGTGGGGGTGCGTGAAGCCCTGACCAGCGCCTATGGCGATTACCTCAATTGCCTCGGAGATAGCCTCAAACGTCAATTGGTTCTCGCCAGTTACCAACTCTGCACCCAGATTTATCCTCAAAAGTTTTTGCAACTTTCCCATAGTCAGCGGCAAGCCCTGCAACAGGAACTACGCCAACAGGGAATCGATCTCCAGACACGCCTACACACCCTCCTAACGGAGCCAGAGGATCAGCCGAGTGAAGTGGAATCGGAAGTGATGGCCGAATTTTTTGTTGATACTGGCGATATGGAAAATAGCGAGGATCTTGATCAAGAATTGTTTGAAGTGTTTGAAAGCCTCGATCAGGCGATCGCCACCGATGAGCCGCCAGAAGACAAAATAGATAAAGATGATCAACTACCAGCCCAACTCGAAGATAAAGAAAAGCGGCGGGAATTGTCCCAGTTGGCAGAGCGCATCGCCGATAGTTTAGCCGAAATGATGCAGGGGCCTGCGGTAGAGGTCTCCACCGATGAAAATAGCCCAGACTATTGGCTCGAATGGTGCAAAACCACTGAAAAACGTATTCGTCGCACCCTTAACCAAGTCTCCCAAACGGTTAATCACCAGCTCCAGGATGCCAAGATTCTCCCGGAAAATATTCCGAGCACCGTCCTCGATATGGCGATTCAAGCCGATAATCAACAGCATGGCGGTCAGATGCCGAGTCATTTAGTAAACGTCATCATCGAAGCTGAACTAGGTAAGGAAAAGAAGAAGAAAAAACACCGTACTCACCTAACCGCTGTGCACCTGAAAGTTTCAGAAGTTGAGTTTACGGAACCGGAAGTTTCGGCCCAGCGCCGCCGTCTCCGGGAACAGGTTGATAAGCTCCGTAATTTGCAAAAGTATTACCAAAAGGCAAAACAGGATTTGGCGATCGCCGAAGCCGAAGCCGCCTGGCGCGCCAGTTGGTACGAAAATTCCTAGGCGACTGCTGGGGTAAATTTCCAGCTCAATTCCTGGCCAGCCCAAAGGGGCACGAGACTCGATTCCGGAAAAGGCAGCGCGTCGGGAATCTGCCAAGGGGTTTTCGTTAAGGTGATTCTTTCCGTATTACGGGGCAGTTGGTAAAAATCCGGCCCATGGAAACTGGCAAAACCTTCAAGTTTATCTAGGGCATCTGCTGCTTCAAATACCGTGGCGTATAGCTCTAGGGCATGGAGTGCTGAATAACACCCCGCACAGCCACAGTCACTTTCTTTGCGATCGCGGCCATGGGGCGCACTATCGGTGCCGAGGAAAAATTTGGGATTGCCAGAGGTTGCCGCTTCTAGCAGGGTTTCCCGGTGGGTCTCTCGTTTCAAGATCGGTAAACAGTAGAAATGGGGCCGAATGCCGCCCTGGAAAATACTGTTGCGATTGAACAGCAAATGTTGGGGGGTAATCGTCGCCGCCACTTTTTCATCGCTCGCCAGGACAAATTCCACTGCATCTTTGGTGGTGATGTGCTCTAAAACAATGCGTAACTGCGGAAAGCGTTCCTTCAGGGGACGGAGATAAGTTTCGATAAAAACTTTTTCCCGGTCAAACACATCCACCCGATGATCGGTCACCTCTCCATGGAGTAGCAGGGGTAGATCAACCGCTTGCATCGCCTCAAACACCGCATCACATTTGCGGATATCTGTGACGCCAAAGTCAGAGTTGGTTGTGGCACCAGCGGGATAATATTTCACCGCTTTGACAAACCCTGATGCTTTCGCGGCCTGAATTTCAGCAGGACTGGTATTGTCCGTGAGGTAGAGGGTCATCAGGGGTTCAAAGGTTCGCCCTGGGGGAATGACGGCCAAAATGCGATCGCGATAGGCAGCGGCCTCAGCAACGGTACGCACGGGGGGCTTGAGGTTGGGCATCACAATGGCCCGGGCAAATTGACGCACCGTATCGGGCAAAACAGCCTTGAGCGCTTCCCCGTCACGGAGGTGCAAATGCCAGTCATCGGGGCGAGTGAGGGTGAGTGTTTCCATATTTCAAGATAAATTCGTCAAACGAAGGGAAAAAGCGGCGATTTAACGCTAAAAATTAGATTTTAGGCTTCAAGGCAGTGGGTAAACAACGACGTAGCAGTTCGGGGGTAATCAAACCCTGGGGATAAAAAATCGTCCCCAGCAGCAAAAGCAAACCGAAAAAGATCAGCCGCGCATCCCCTAGACCCCGCAGCACTTCCGGGAGAGCCGTGAGGACAATGCCCCCCAGAATCGGCCCTAAAAAAGTACGACTGCCCCCGACCAACACAAAGGCTAGGTAGGTGATGCTGGCATCAAAGGTACCCTGGCGCGCATTCCAGGTGTTGAGAAAATGGGCGGCGATCGCCCCCACAACACCCGCTAAAATTGCCCCCAGTACAAACGCCAAGACCTTATATTGAGTTGGGTTAATGCCCATGGCACTGGCGGCGAGTTCGTCCTCACGAATGGCGTTAAAGGCGCGGCCTACTTTGGTATTTTCTAGACGCCACACTAGAACACCCACGATGATTAGCAACGGCCCCACCAACCACAGATAACCGAGGGGACTGCGAAAGGGTTGGGGAATGCCAAAAATCCCCACAGCGCCCCCGGTGATGGGCAAATTTAACGACAATACCCGGACAATTTCCACTAAAGCAATGGTGGCGATCGCCAAATAAATCCCCCGCAACCGCAACACAGGCACGCCAATGATCAGAGCAACTATTCCAGAGGCTAACCCCGCCAGGGCCATTTCCCCCAGGAGCCAAGGCAGTGGAAAGGTTGGCCCCGTAAAGGCGATCGCCTGGGTCGAGAGGATCGCCGCAATGTAACCCCCCAGGGCATAGAAACCCGGTGTCGCTAGAGAAAGCTGTCCCGCCATCAGTGGTAGGTAAACCGATATCCCCAACAGTGCCCCCAAAAGAGTCGAGACGATCAAATAGCCGTAGGTACTCAAAAATGCCGCCATCTCACACCTTTTGAATCGTTTTTTGGCCCAATAACCCCTGGGGCCGGAGCAGCAACATCCCAAACAGTAACGCAAAGGCGATCGCCTCCCGATACCCTGAAAAATCCGCTGGAATGAACGCTTCTGCCATGCCGATAATTAAACCGCCCAGCACCGCTCCCGGAATATTTCCCAAACCCCCTAGAACAATTACGCCTAATCCCTTCAAACCATAGCTAATGCCAAAATAAGGCCCCGCAATGCTCACGCTAGAACCCACCAATGTTCCCGCCAGGCCCGCCAAAGCACCGCTCACAAAAAACGTCACCCGCACCACCTGTTCCGTATTAATCCCCAAGAGACTGGCGGTTGTGCTATCCTCTGCCACCGCTTGGATCGCTTTCCCAAATTTCGTTCGGGTCATGCCATAGGTCAACAGGGTCACAACCAGTGCGGACACCGTCAAGATAATGAGCTGTACTGTCCGGATCAGAATCGGTCGCTCTGGAGAGCCAAAGTTAATCGACTCCGGCAAACCACCGTAAATATCCGCTGGAAACGTATAAATCTCTGCGCCCACCAACAGCTGAATCCCATTCACAATCACCACGGCAGCCCCCAGACTGGAGACCAAACTCAGGAGGGGATCGGCGCCCCGGAGGCGTAAAGGACGAAACGCGAGCCATTCTACTAACATCGAAACGCAGCCCGCGAAACCGCAGCCAATTAACAACGCCAAACCAAAGGGCAGGGCAAAGGGTAATTTCACCTGGGCCAAGAAGCCATTGAAGCCAAATTGTCCCCCAGCAAAGAGATAAGTGAAGTAAGCGCCTAGGGTAAAAATCGCTCCGTGGGCAAAGTTAATAATGCCAAGAATCGAAAAAACGAGGGTATAACCCAGGGCAAAAATCGCGTAGACACTACCAATGGAAAGACCATTGAGAAGTTGCTGGAGGAACAGGGTAAGATCCATGTTGTCAGGCGAAGAACGGCACGGTGGTTTCTAAATAGTAATACCACCAATGGGAAAGTCCTGCCCCATTCTCAACGCCATCATCCTGAGTAACCCCTAGCAAATAACGGCGATCGCCAAAAGCACCCGTATCAAAGCATGATTTGGATTCCGATAATCATTGGCTGTGGCACAGCAGGCATTATTTGTTTCACCTGGCAACAGCGCCAAAAGCAACAAGTCCGACAAATGCTTTACTCCTACGGTGAACATCCCAGTGACGAGCTTCTCTTTGCGCCTCTTTCTTCTCTCCGCCGGGAACTAAAAAGCCTCTACGAAGAAAAACAAGAACTCCAGGCAGAACTAGACCAATGGTATCGGGTGATCGAAAATGCCCCCTTTGGGTATCTGCGGGTTGACATGGATAATCAACTCATTTTGTGCAACCCAAAGGCCCGACAGCTCCTGTGCTTGAATCGTTGGCAGCCAGGGCAAATTCGTCTCTTGCTGGAATTAGTCCGCTCCTATGAGTTAGACCAGCTCATCGAAACCACCCGCAGCGCTCGCACCGCCCAAAGCCAGGAATGGGAATTTTTTCCGAGCCATGACGCCCAAACCCGTGCTGAAGGCCCTAACCAACCGATACACCTGCGGGGAAGCACTATCCCTTTAAGTCGTGGCGATGTGGCGGTTTTTTTAGAAAACCAAGAGCCGATTCACATCCTGAAACGTTCCCAAGAAAAATTACTGTCTGATCTGACCCACGAATTACGGACGCCCCTAACGGCGATGCGGCTCCTCGCAGAAACCCTAGAACAGCGCCTAACGGGCTTGGAATTGAAATGGGCTGGTCAAATTCTTAAGGAAATTAATCGTTTGTTTTACCTTGTCCAGGACTGGCTAGAACTGAGTCGACTAGAGTCCCACCCCCACCAAGTTTTGAGCTACCAAACCTTTGATCTGGTGCAGTTGATTAACGATGCTTGGGAAACCCTCACCCCCCTCGCCCAACAAAAACAAGTCACGCGACAATATCAGGGGCCAGACACATTAAAAATGACCGCCGATGGCGATCGCCTCACCCAGGTTTTTCTCAATCTTTTTGACAATGGCATTAAATACAATCCCGTTGGGGAGGCCATTTTTGTTACTGTATCTCCCCCTGAAGTCGATTCAGACTTCGTTACCGTAGAAGTGATCGATCAAGGCGTTGGCTTTGATCCAGAAGACTTGCCATTTGTGTTTGAGCGCTTGTACCGGGGCGACCAAGCAAGAACAAGACCGGGAGATAATACCGATTTGCGCCAGGGGAGTGGGCTAGGCTTAGCGATCGTGCAGCAAATTATTACTGCCCACGGCGGCTCAATTACCGCCCGCAATCACCCCAAATATCAAGGCGCTTGGCTAACCTTCACCCTACCGCTGCAACTGCCTAATGAGGATCTTGATATTTAATTTTCTCCCACAGGATCGTGAATAGATAAACAACGATCAAGAAATAAATTTGCACTGGCATATGATCTTCCCCCACATATCTGAACTAGATGGTGTCTCTCTGTGCTGGACAGAGACAATCAACTGCAGCGAAAAGTTGCATTCCGAAGCACCAACTTTCCCGGTGGTTAATCTTTATGCCACAGGTAAAATTGTTTTTTTGTTCCCCATAATCCGAAATTACAACTGGAAATTATGCTAAGTCCTCAGATTTTTCCCAAAGGGATCAACCTGAGACTATTGTTCGCTTTTCTTTACAGCTTTAATATTCCCATTCTTCGCTTTTTACACACACATTCAATGAAAATAAAAGCCAAAATTAGGCCGTATTTTCCCGAACCAATTAAGATCTAAAATAGATCGACCCACTTAAGGGGGACTCCCCAAGGCAGCACCTAAATGGCATTCTGCTTGGGCTTAAGGGGTTATTATTCTGTGTAGAAAACTAAAGTTTCAAAAAATTTAATTATCCCTATCCAATTTCATCCTAACATCTAACCCCCCCCTCCATTCAAGGGGGAATTTCCAGGGTAAGGTCTTTTGAGGGGCTAATGAAACTCATTTATGCCCACAATGATCACCCTTGTTCCTAGGACAAATATCGTTCGTTTGTACCTAATCATGGGGGTAAATCAATAGATTTTGGCGCGGTTGTCCTGGGCAACAATCCGTAAACTTCTATGGCAGACCCTGGTTTTTGGAATATTTTCTGTATCATTAAATACAAACATTGCAATGATTAGGCTGGCTAATCATCTATGCTCTGTATCTCAAATACTCGTCTCGGAGAAAATCCTGATGCAACGCACCCCTTCCCTTGATTTATCCAGTATTCGCTACTGCCCCAACACAACGGAACACCCCTTTGATACGGCTTTTGCGCCGGCCCAAGCAAACAGTGATTGGGTTAAGTTAGCCCAAACCCCTGAGGCGATCACCGAAGAAGAATATGCGCTTTTGTTATGTCCCCACGGAGAACAATCCTGGGTCGCTTGGCTCCCGTCCCAAGGGGAAGTTGTGCTCCACCAAGATCAACTGTGTCGCTTGATTTAGGGCCAGACTGATCGGCGAGTTTCCCTCCGAATGACAACGGTTTTTCTTGGCCACGGTGATGGCGCAAAATAAAATCGGTTGTCCTTAGCGTTTCCCTGTACAATTGCAGCCAACAAGGGCGATCGCCCCCAGGCAATGTTCAGGTAATAGCAGGATTTATGAGCAGTTCGGAAAAGGTTTCGGTCGGGATTGTCGGCGCGTCGGGCTATGGTGGTATGCAACTCGTCCGTCTGCTGAGTGATCATCCCCAAGTGGAGCTGACCTATCTAGGGGGCAACAGCAGTGCCGGAAAACCCTACGCAGAACTTTATCCCCATGTCGGCCACCGCATCAAAATGATCGTTGAGCCCATTGATCTCGATGTGATTGCCAGCCGTTGCCAGGTGGTTTTTCTCGGTTTGCCCAATGGCTTGGCCTGTGACCTTGCCCCCCAACTGATCGAACGGGGCTGCAAAGTCCTTGACCTCTCAGCTGACTATCGCTTCAAGGATCTCGACACCTATCAGGCTTGGTATAAAACAGAACGCACCGACCAAGATACGAATGCGATCGCCGTTTATGGTCTGCCAGAACTCTACCGGGATGACATTCGCCGCGCCCAACTGGTGGGTTGCCCTGGTTGTTATGTTACTGCCAGCCTTTTGGCCCTGGCACCCCTTTTCAAACAGGGCTTGATTCAGCCAGAAACCGCAATTATTGATGCCAAATCCGGCACATCCGGCGGGGGTCGCCAAGGGAAAATTAATTTACTCTTAGCTGAAGCCGATGCTTCCCTGGGAGCCTATGGAGTAGCCTCCCACCGTCACACGCCAGAAATTGAACAAATTTGTAGCAAACTCGCCAGCCAAGATATTCGCGTGCAATTTACGCCCCACCTCATCCCGATGCCCAGGGGCATTCTGGCGACAGTCTACGCAACCCTCCGGGATCCGGGTTTGGTGCGCGATGATTTACTGACCATTTACAGCGCCTTTTATCGGGCGGCTCCCTGTGTGGAAGTTCTACCCAACGGTGTTTATCCCCAGACGAAGTGGGCCTGTGGTACAAACCTCTGTTATCTAGGGATTGAAGTAGACCACCGCACGGGCCGCGTCATTGTGATGTCTGCCATTGATAATCTCCTGAAGGGACAGTCGGGCCAAGCCGTCCAGTGCATGAATATTATGCTGGGCTGGGAGGAAACGGCAGGCTTACCGCAGTTGGCGTTTTATCCTTAAATTTTTCCTTGTAAAACGTCAAAAATTGGACAGGGTTTCTGGGACTGCAATGAACTTTGGTGGGGTTTAAAGGTACTCCAGGAAAAGGGAGCTTGTTTAGCCGCAGAAAGCCACAGGAGTCGTTTGGCGCGGGTCATGGCCACGTAGAGGAGTCGGTATTCTTCTTCGGTTTTAAGCTGTTGGGCTTCTTGCCAAAGGGTCGCAATCGTCGCTGGGGTCGTTGGCGATCGCCCCTGGTCTTGGCCATGGACAAAATGACGAATTTGGGCCCGGGCCACCTGCGCCAGGTTGTAATCACCAAGGAATTGCGCCCCACTAGGCACCCAACTCATGCCGGGAATTTCGGAGTCGTGCAAAAAAGGAATAAAGACATAGTCCCAATCTAAGCCCTTCGCCTTGTGCATGGTGATCACCGTAATTTGCTGCGGGCGAGTGTAGCGGGCGTCGGTGTCGAGTTCAATGCCTTCAAAACCATCCCGGAGAAGCATTTCTAAAACTTCGAGGGTCTGGCGTAGATTTTTTTTGCCCTGGGTTTGCTGGGCGATGCGTTCGGCGAGTTTTTGCACCGTGGCGAGTTCGACATCGCGATAATCTAGGGTCATCGCCAAAAAGGGTAAGAGTTGGTAGTGGGGCAGTTGCCAGCGCGCCTGAAGCAGTTGAACACAGAGGGTTTGGGCGGCCTGGGCGGGGCCAGAGGAGAGGGCCGGGTCGAGGGGGCCTGGATAGAGAAATTTTTCGGGATAGGTGGCGAGACGGGCTAGATCTTGGGTGGGAATTTTTTGGCGATCGCCTAAAACATCAAGGGCACCCTTCAAGCAGTCAGGGGAGTGGGGCCGTTCCAGAAACCGCAGAATTTGATAAAGCTCCAGCACCAGATGGTTGGCATCATTACCGCTGCGGGCATCATAAAGGCGAATCGTTGTTGGCTGAAATCGCGCCCTTAATTGCTCAATGACAAATTTAGCCTGGCGTTGTTTGCGCACGAGAATTGCTGCACTGTGGTCTGGGTTTGCGGTTAATAAAGTTTCGAGGCGATCGCCAAGTTGTTGTACCGTCGCGTAAATATCCTGGGGGTAATGGCGTTCTACCCCCGCGCCAATGGGATCGGGATTGGCATTTTGTTGGGGGTCATGGCTGGGCACCGGGAAAATTTCTTGCCAGCGAAACGCAAACCGATCCGGCGGTGAAAGGGTGTGGCTGGCCCAGTGGAGCATCTGATTCGCCGCAGTGATAATTGGCAGGCTAGAGCGGCCCGCGTAGTGAATTTCGGCACAGTCTACGGCCTGACAAAAGCGATTGAAATAAAACGGGTCAGCGGGGGTAAAGGTGGAATTGATCGCCTGATTTGGATCGCCCACCCGCACGAGGTTACATTCTCCAGATTCGGGGGCTGTGGCTAGGAGGCGGATCAATTGCTCTTGGAGG
This sequence comes from Synechococcus sp. BDU 130192, assembly GCF_963876085.1. Taxonomy (NCBI): domain Bacteria; kingdom Bacillati; phylum Cyanobacteriota; class Cyanophyceae; order Synechococcales; family Synechococcaceae; genus Synechococcus; species Synechococcus sp. BDU 130192. The sequence goes on from NZ_CAWNNO010000006.1 coordinate 71,943, forward strand.
GGACTAGAATCCTGGGCCTCGTCTTCAAAAATCCCGTAAATTTGTCCCTGCCAATATTGCTGTAACTCCGGCTGTTGCAGCACCCGGATGGCCCCTAACACCAGATCGTCGTAGTCAAGGACATTGTTCTCCTGGAGCAGTTGTTGATAATTCTGATAAATGCCAGCGGCGATCGCCAAGGATTGGTAGGGATCGTCTAGGGTTTCTCCCAGTTTGGCTACGGCCTGGGGCGAGAGATTAGAACTTTTGCTTTCATGGATCACCGTATGGGCAAGGTCTGGCAAAATTTCTGTGCTGAGGGCAAAACGGCGGCGCAGTTGCTCCGTTTTTTCCTGATCAGAGCGTGCCCCCTGACAAAGACGTTCATATTGTTCCCCATGGGCTTGAATCCACTGCTCAACGGCGGCGCGGAGGATGGGGTGATTTGCGGGAATATCCTGGAGAGAAAGGCTATCTAGATCCACGCCAGAAACCTCCGGGTGCCGACTAGCAATTTGCAATGCTAAACCATGGATCGTTTGTACCGAAAAACCCACCACAGGTAACTGGGCGGCCTTGAGGTGGGTCAGAATTTTTTGCTTAATCCCCTCGGCTGCGGCTCGCGTAAAGGTCACAATGACTAACTGTTGACCGTGGTGCAAAGACTGCCGGGCAAGGGTGAGGACAGCGGCAACGGCTAGGGCATGGGATTTTCCGGAACCGGGAACGGCGGCGATCGCCATTTCTCCAGACCGCCATTGGGCCAACGCATCTTGACCAGGGCGGAGGCCAGCGGCCAGTTGCGTTAAAAATTGCTGTTGATGCACACTAAGATGGTTCATGGGTCTCACTTACTGCCTGGAAGTTTTGTAGCGGAACGAACAAAATAGCGGGATTTTAAATTAGCTTTCGTTATCAGTGGCGATTTTTTGCATTAGTAAAAACATTAAATAAGAAATCATAATGTCGTGTTAACCAGAGATTTGCCCAGCGGTGCCTAAAGGTGGTCATAGTAAGCGCCTGGAAGAATTTTTGGGATGACGGAGGGGGGGATTTCCTGTCAATTCAGCCTCGGATTGTCGCTGAAGGCCAACTTTTTTCGGAAATTCATGGGCTATAAAACATAGAGCAATTTATCTGATGAACCTGCAATGTGACGCGGCACCTAAAACCCAGTTTCAGATTATCTCTGCTAAACAATGGGTGCTGTCTGTGATTTTTAGCTTTTCTTTTATTCTGTATGCATTTACCGAAATTCACAGGATTATTATCTACTTTGGGCGCTTCCCTGGTGATGGGCCTCGGCGCGGCAGCCGTTAACCTCGCTCCCTTTCAAACTAAGGCGATCGCCACCAGTGCCGACCCAGTCAAAACAGTGAGCCTCAACGCCCAACGGGAAACCCTAGCCGAAAATCCCCTGTGCCGTTTAGCGAGTACCCTGGATAAGGCCCCGGAAGCGCAACTCGTGGCCGATACAAACCCGGAACAACTCACGCCCCAGGTCTCTAAGTGGTGGGCCTTTAATTTATTTCAGCGATTTACCCAAAGTCTGGGCCTCGATTCTTTACTTCAGTTAGAAGTGCCGCTGGCCACTGCCCCCCTCGTCGCGGTGGTGCCTACGCCGGAAGCAACACCCCAAGCTGCTGCTGAGTCTGGGGCACAGCTGATTAGCTACGACGCAGACCGCCCCGCCACCAACCTCCAAAGCCATCAACTTTGGCTCCAGAATAAGCCCGTTGCCACCATTCGCTCCCAACAGGAGGCCGAACGGTTGGCTCAACGCCTTGAACAACTGGTGGCGATGGCGGAATTCCAAGCCACGGCGATCGCTCCGACGTTACATAAAGACAAACCGGCGATCGCCTTTGGTGATGACATTCTTTTAGTTGTGGACGAAACAATTACCCATGAGGACGTTCTCAACCATGAGATCCTCGCCATTCAGTGGGCGAATAATCTTCGCCTCGCCCTCGGTGTGCCAGCTCTAGATATGGTCACTGCCCAGCAGCAAATGTACCAGCTCGAAGAAACAGGTCAATCCCTCGAAGGACTAGCCTCCTGGTATGGCCCCTACTTTCACGGTCGCCTGACGGCCAATGGGGAAACCTACGACCAATACGCTTTGACGGCGGCCCACCCTTCGATGCCCCTGAATACCTACCTCAAGGTCACCAACCTCAACAATGACCGGAGTGTAATCATCCGCCTCAATGACCGTGGCCCCTATATTCCGCCCCGAAGCCTGGATCTATCCCTTGGTGCCGCCCGCTGTCTCAATAGCGTGGAAACGGGTGTCATTCCCTACAAGGCCACGATCATGGAACAAAAATCGCCCGAACCAGAGGCGATCGCCCCTGATATGATCTAGGTCTATCTTGAGTGCTGCCTAGGCCCGTTCCCTGACCATGCCAATTATTGAAGTCGATTCCCTCAGTAAAATCTATCCCGTCGCCCTCAAGCAACCCGGTTTTAAGGGAACCCTCAAACACTTTTTCCAGCGGCAATACCGACAAATTAAAGCCGTTGAGGAGATCACCTTTAACATTGAACCCGGCGAAATTGTGGGCTTTTTGGGGCCAAATGGGGCCGGCAAAACCACGACCCTCAAAATGCTCACGGGGCTAATTTATCCCTCCACGGGGGTAGTACGTGTGGCAGGGGCGATTCCTTTCCAGCGGCAACGGGCGTTTCTCAAGCAAATCAGCCTGGTCATGGGGCAAAAACAACAGCTCCTTTGGGATTTGCCTGCCCTCGATTCCCTCCGCATCAATGCTGCTGTCTACGACATTCCCGAACCTGTTTTTGAAGAACGCCTGGCAGAACTCAGCGCGATGCTCTCCCTAGAAGGAAAGCTGACCCAACCCATGCGTAAACTCTCCCTAGGAGAACGGATGAAGGCGGAACTCCTGGCTGCCCTATTGCACCATCCCCAGGTGCTCTTTTTGGATGAGCCGACCCTCGGTTTAGATGTGAATGCCCAGGTGGCGGTGCGGGACTTTCTGCGGGAATATAACCAGCGCTATGGGGCGACAATTCTTTTAACCAGCCACTATATGGCGGATATTACCGCCCTCTGTGAGCGGGTGTTGCTCATTTACCAGGGAAAACTGATCTACGATGGCAATTTAGAAAAGTTACTGGATCGCTTTGCGCCCTATCGAGAAGTGCGGGTCGAATTAACAGAAACCTATTCCCGCGAGGCCCTGAGCTTTTTTGGAGAAGTAGAACACATCGATGGTCAAGCGGTACGTTTTTTGGTAAAGCGAGAAAATTTGACCCAGAGCATCGCCAAAATCTTAGAAAATTTGCCCGTAGCGGATCTCAGCGTCAACGATCCTCCCGTTGAAGAAGTAATTGGCCGGGTGTTTAGTGAAGGCATCGTCGCCTAGGGGCAAAGTACAGCATTATTTTTCGCTGATATTTTCAAAAAGGCGATCGCCTTTCTGATTTCCAGAAAACCAAGGGCTAGAGCAGTAACCCAGAGAGTGACATACTCCCGGCGCTGCTCTACGAGACAGCACGGGCTTCTTAAGTCGCCTTAAGAGATTCCTGCTTCAAAGCCTCCCTACTGGGCGTAGCTCCACAGGATTGAACGGTCTGTCCAACCGCTACACTTCGACATGCTTCGACAAGCTCAGCAACATGCTCAGTGCTAGCTAGTCCACGATTGCGAAT
>NZ_CAWNNO010000007.1:0-16129 GCF_963876085.1 Synechococcus sp. BDU 130192
TGAGCATGTTGCTGAGCTTGTCGAAGCATGTCGAAGTGTAGCGGTTGGACAGACCGTTCAATCCTGTGGAGCTACGCCCAGTAGGGAGGCTTTGAAGCAGGAATTTCTTAAAGCGATTTAAGAAGCCCGCGCTGTAATCTTTGATTCAGCGTCGGGAGTATGTCACGGAAGACTCAGGATTGCTTTTTGGATTCGGGCACGGATTGCGGCTTCTGGTTCTGTGGTGAGAAATTCAGTGAGTTTGTTTTTGATGACGATTTTTTTAGCTTCTGGAATGGCTTGCGACAAACCCTCTAGTCCGGCGATCGCCCCATAGCGAACCACCCATTCTCCGTCTTCAAGGGCCAGGAATAGACAGTCACAGACCTTTTGCTGCTGCAATTCTCGCTCAGAATCTGGCACTTTATGCCATTGAATATTTCCTAACCCTTTGGCCGCAGAGCGCCGCACACTAAAAGCAAAATCCTTATTCGCCGCCTCAATCAATAGATCCAAGGCACGGGGATCGCCAATTCCGGCAAAGATCCGTAGCATCCATGCCCGCGCCCCGTAGTTATAGCCATCAACATTTTCGAGGAGATAGGGCACAACGGCCTCGCCAATATTGATCAGACCATTGACCGCCGCGACAGCCGCCCCCGGATTATTAAATTTCAGCACTTCTACCAGAGTTGGAATAGCTTGCTCATCTTTTGTTGCGGCGAGTTGCGCCACATTTTTGACCAGGTCTTGGGCTGAGGTGGGGTTGTTAACGGCACGAATTAAAACGTCGACGGTCATGGGTTCAGAATTAGCGATCGCAAAAAATGTAGGGATTTGGTTTAAAGGTTCCTAGAGCAGACTATCCATTAATTCGAGCAATTGTAAACCGTCCGCATCGAGGGTTGCGGCTGTCCGTTGTAAATGGGATTCGAGAATGCCCTTGAGGGAAATTAACTTTAAGCTATTTTCGGCATAGGCTTTGGCGATCGCCTGACCCGCCGGAACATAGCCGATAGCGCCCAAATCTAACAGCGCAGACCGTCGCAACTGTAACTGATTTCCGTTCAGGGCTTCCATCAACTGTTCAGCGTAATGGGCTTCTTGGGTCAGTTGATATAAGGCCCGTAGTGCTGCGTAGCGAATTTTTGCGAATTCGTGATCTAAAAATGGCTCAATATCGGCGATCGCCGTCGTGGCACCAATCGTCCCTAACGCCTCAATCACCGCTTCATAGGGCTGCACTAAATGGGGTTTGCCCTCAGCCTTGACTGCCGCCGCAACGCCACCTGCGAGTAGCGCTTGTAACGCGGGAATTGCCTGCCGGTCTCCCAACATCTCCAACGATTGGGCCGCCGACTCCCGCACATAATAATCAGGACTTTCTAAACTCTCAATTAACGGTTGCACCGCTGCCGGATTGCCCAGCTTGCCCAACGCCTTTGCTGCGTTCCGACGTAGGGGATAACCTCCATCCGGCGACCGATCCGTCTCATCTTTTAACGCTGCTAGCAACGCATTTACGGCCCGCTCATCCTGCACCCGGAACTTGCCAAACCACCAAGCCGCATAATAGCGTTTACCTGTATCTTCCGTTTGTTGGATGTTGGCGATCGCCTCCTCTAGGGTCCAGGCCTCAGCCATCTGCCAGTCCGACATAAATTCTCCTTTAAATAGCCCCCACAGCAAGTCGGAGCAACAGCACTGAAACCAAAGCACTGCTACCCCGTCTAGAAAAAATATTCAAAACAACAATGTTATTAAGCTTATTCAGCGACAGAAAGAAACAACAAAATTATTCCTCGTCAGAAGCAGTCGCACCCGTATAAGGTTTAATCGAAACAATCTTGCCGCCTAGACGCAAAATCCGTTGCATCTCTTGATTCATCCGAGCATAGGGCACATTGATAAAAACACTACCACTGCGACGAAAGGCGTATTCTTGATTGTCTGTTTCTTCTGTTTGGCGCAGCCCTTGCACTTCGTAGGTAAAAACACGCGAAGCCGCTTCCGTTCCATTCGCAAATTGACTCAACATGGTTCTTTCTTGGAACTCCGTAAAAGATTTATGTACAATAAACGCTTAAGGTAAAGTCGCCAAAACCAGGCACAAAATCGAGAAGCTTAGACCCCCTCTCAAATTTTGTCCCTGATTTTCATCAATTACCCACTCCGGTAACAACTTAGAGATCACGCGAAAACGAGACCTCTAACCTTTACTGGCCAGCAGGTGAAATACTGGCGACTCTACCGCCCATCCGCTGAATTTCTTGCAGCTTCTGAGACAGACGAGAGACCGGTACGAAGAAAACGCGACTGCTACGGCGAATCCGAGGATAACGGGGCGTAGACAACGCAGCAACTTCAACCCGAACAACTTGGTCATCCGCACTCAAGCCAGTGGAACCACCAAGGGATTGACCAGGATGATAATCATCAGCCGCAGACCGGAAAGCCCAACCTTCGTTAACACCAGAAGGCCCAACCACCGCAGAGGTAGTGTTACGAGCGAGCTCTTGGGCTAAGCGAGAAGCATTCCCCGCAATTTGAGCGCGATCGCTGTTGGCATAACCCCGTTGTAGACTAAACATCCGGGTAAAACCAACGGTACGATGTCCAGTTTGAACAACATAACTACGGATGTAGGGCACAATGTTGTCCCCGAAGTTTTCCGTATATTCAGCGCTATCAATGTAAGAATTGATATCAGCTTCAAACCCTTCATTTTGATAGCGATCGAGGTGCTCAATCACTTCCGCTTCATCGTAGGGAGCCCGACCCAACAAGTGCTTGAAGTTCAGTTCAATCACACGGGTTTGGAAATTGTTGTATAAAAACTTTTCTTTATATAGCTCAGACTGGGCCACAGCACGGACAAAATCCCGCACAGAAATAAACCCATTCGTGAACAAAGATTCCGCAGCTGTTAAACGCTCAGAAGACATGACATAGTCATTGCCTAAAACCTGGCGATAAACGGCGCGGATGACGGTTTGTGCATCATCTCGAGAATAGTTAGCGCGCAGTTCGACGGGTGATTGGTCAAACGCAGCGGTTCCCAAGCGAGAGGCAGCGACAGTAACTGGCATTTGCCTAATACTCCTTGTTAAACCAATGTTTTTAGATAGAGCAAGACCCGGAGAAGCAAGTAGAACCCAACACTTAAGCTGAAAACCACTTACCCATCCGGGCCTAGACTAAGCAAAATTAGCTGAGGGCGTTAATTGCGTAGTCGATGTAGTTGTTAGTTTCAGTAGCAGCATCGCCAGTCAAACCATGGTTTGCTTTGATGTGCTTGAGAGCTTCAACATACCAGCTGGGAGAAAGATCGAAAGTACGGTTGATTTCGTCAACACCAGCGATGAGGTACTCATCCATGGGGCCAGTACCACCAGCAACTAGGCAGTAGGTAACCATGCGGAGGTAGTAACCGATGTCACGAGCACACTTGTCTTTACCGCGCTGGTCAGCAGCGAAGTTGTTGCCAGGAGTGCTGGTGGTGTAGGGGAACTTGCTGTAAACCGCTTGAGCAGCACCATTAACGAGAGTGTCAGCTTTTGCAGTCAACGTTTGAGCCGCTTCAAGGGCGAAAGCACCTTGACGAAGACGACCATAGAGGTACTGGAGCTCAGTGTTGCTGAGGAAACGGCCTTGAGAATCAGCGAGTGCTACTGCTTCGGTAAGAGGGGTTTTCATTGTCAGATTATCTCCCTATGGATTATCAATAATTTTCTTTAAAAGGGCGCCTTACAGTATCGGTAAGACTTAAAACGAAAAATGTCAGAGTTGAATTAAAAAAGATTATTCAACAGCTTTTGCAGCAGTTTCGAAGTAGAGTTCGATTTCCTGTTGGAGAGAGCTGCAGTCACCGGGAGTTACACCAGCGGGATCCATAACAATCGCTACAGCAGCTTTACCCATTGCACGTACACCAGCAGCAACGGAAGCACCGGGAACACCAAGCGCAACGTAGGTTTCACGGAGGCCATTGAGGCAGCGGTCGTTGAGTACAGACGCATCACCAGTGAAGGTTGCGTAGGTTACATAACGGAGGATGATTTCCATGTCGCGAAGACAAGCAGCCATGCGACGGTTGGTGTAAGCATTTCCACCGGGAGCGATGAGTTGGGGCTGGTCAGCGAAGAGTTGACGAGCAGCGTTGGTAACGATGGAAGACGCATTGTTGGTCATGCGGCTTACGGCATCAGAACGCTTGGTACCTTCGGCAACAACTTTTTTGAGAGCTTCGAGCTTGTCGCTAGAAATGAACTCACCTCGGGCATCAGCCTGAGAAACAACCCGGGTAAAAATATCAAACATGTTTTTATCTCCTACTTATATTTTGATGAGTGGGATTTATTTTGTGCGGTTTGCTTACTAACAAGAGTGAAGCAAGTGCTGAGGGGCTCTCTTGCTGAAAACAAAATCTTAGAGTCGATAAAAGGTTTTGTTTTCGAGTTGGAAACTTAATCCCCAAAGCCAATTAAGAGTGTCAACTATTTTTGCTTGTTTTTCACCTTGGCATTTAAGAAACTTTACATTCATTGAATTTTTCAGATTCTCAAAGTTGCCAGATAAAGTTCATGCTAGTTCCTTGGAACCTATGGGGTTTCTAAGGAGTACTGCGAGTGACTCTTAATCTTAGGTAAATGTTATACAACGTCTGCCGGCATTTAAACATTACATCTTGTAAAAAGATCTGTCACAAAACTTCATGTTTATAGGCGATCGCCGCTAATTTTCTCAGGGAGTGCTTGGGCTAGACAGAAGAAGAGTAGGGCATTTGCAGGGTTGAGCAGAGCCGTTTTTAAGTGGACTCCCCCTAAGGTTAGATCTCTGAATTTCCAAAATTCCGCAGAAAATCAACTCAGGAAACCAAGTAGAAAGACCGGATTAATGAGTCGATATACTCAGGGACTTTCTGCTCTAGGTCAGACTTTTTGAGCGGCTCAAGTATTGATTGGGTAACGTAACAAAATGTGAACTCACATAAAAAACCTCCCTTGGGTAAGGAAGGTTAGGAAAAATTTCTTTAGATTGTTTTAAGGATTTCCTGGGAGGATTTATCCTTCGGTTTCGGAACCAGTGGCAGTCCCTCGGAAGATAACATCGGACTCTTTAACAAAGCCACTGTAAGCTTCCATGCCGTGTTCACCAATGTCGAGACCCCGGAGTTCCTCGTCTTTTTCGACGCGAATTCCACCAAGGACTGCCGATAGGGCATACCAAACAATAAAGCTAAAGGCGACGGTAAAGCCACCAATGGATAGGATACCGACGATTTGGGCAATCAGCTGTTGGATGCCACCGCCAGTGAATAAACCTCCATCCATCTTGAACAGACCAACGGCAAGAGTTCCCCAGATACCGCAGACGAGGTGTACAGAGGTCGCACCAACGGGGTCATCGATTTTAATAGCATCGAAGAAGGCCACAGAGAAGACGACGAGTACACCGGCGATCGCCCCGATGATCACAGCAGAAAAGAAACTGACGCCATCACAACCGGCTGTAATCCCAACGAGACCAGCCAAAATACCGTTAATAATCATAGACAGGTCTGGCTTCCCATCTTTGATCCAAGAGGTTGCGGTTGCGGTGATTCCCCCAGCTGCAGCCGAAAGGTTTGTAGTGATTGCGATGTAAGGCACCGCAGCATCTGCTGCCAATTGAGAACCGGGGTTAAAACCAAACCAGCCAATCCAAAGAATTAGACAGCCTAAGGTCGCAATACTCATGTTGTGACCAGGAATGGCGTGGACTTGACCATCACGGTATTTGCCGAGGCGAGGCCCGACTACTGCAGCACCCACAAGGGCAGCCCAACCACCAACGGAGTGAACAATGGTTGAACCAGCAAAATCATGGAAACCAAATAAAGCAGCCCCTTCTTCATCCACACCGAGGAAAGGGAGTGCAGACAGCCATTCGCCATCCCACTGCCAGTGACCTGTAATGGGATAGGAAATCGCCACTAAAAGGAAGCTGAAAATCAAGAAAGCGTCGAATTTAATCCTCTCAGCGACAGCCCCAGAGACGATGGTGGCAGCGGTGGCGGCGAAGGCAACCTGGAACAGGAAGGAGACACTTTCCGGTACGAACTGAAGAATTTGAACTGTTTCACCATCAATAACTTCTTCGATGTACCATTCACTACCATCTCCACTGTAGGGAATACTACTACCGTTGAAGAAAAAGCCCTTCAGACCGATAAAAGTATTTCCATCGCCATACATAAAGGCATAACCAACCGCCCAATAAGCAATGGTGGCAACGGCGAAGACGATCAAGTTTTTGGAGAGGATATTGACCGCATTTTTTTGACGACAAAAACCAGCTTCAAGCATTCCGAACCCTGCATTCATGAAAATAACAAGGACGGACGCAATCAACAGGAAGATCGTGTCTAGGATAATTTGGACTTGACCTGCGGCATCGACGGCGTCGGATTGTGCCATTGCTGCAGTCCCCCAAACGACGGTGATAATCGCCGCTAAGGGAATACAGGCAAGCCAGGCAGGGGAGAAATGACGGGAGAGCTGACGGGCAAAGCGAAGCACCACACTGTTATCTGTTGTGTGGGGAGACCGCATGTCTTCCCGTGCCCATCCACGTTGTTGAAAAGTTGACTTAGGCATTAGTTTGAGATGTTGTTTAGGCATTCACTCAATGGAATAACACAGGCAAAATTCGCTAATGGTAGCAGAAGTAACCTTTTGAAAAGCCATCAACGAAAGTTGCCGAAAAATCATCTATGGTCTGAAGCTGCACCAAGCTCGGTCTGGCACCTAAGGGCCTTAAAGTTTTCATGGTGATGGGATTTGGGGTTTTCACCATTGAGGACTTGCTGACATTTATTCAGAGCAAAGATGTTTTCAAAAAATCAAATCCCAACGCAAGTTTAAGGACTGATTGCGGTTATTCTAAGGCACCCTGGTTTTTAAAATGTTTACCACTAACATTCTGTATAAAATGATACGCTTCAGACAGATTAAAGGGAGAATTAGAATAGCTCTAACCCTTACGACACAAGCTTTTTGGAAGGTCTGTTCTAAGACTGCTGCAATTTACCAAACGGGGTCACTAAAGAGATGAATGGTGATTTCAGGGCGATCGCCAGGGATGCCACTAATGCAAGCGCAGAGATTTGTACCATCGTCTAATTCCACTTCGCAAGCATGGCATGAGCCCATCAAGCAGCCTGTGGGGATCGCCACCCCAGCCCGCCGCGCCACTTCGATCATCGGTTCCCCTGCGGTGGCGGTGACGGTAACATCATTGGGCATAAAGCGAACGGCGATCGCGGACATAAAAGCGTAAAACTCCAGGAGTTGAAGACAATAAACTAAACTAGGAAATCCCCACTAACCACAGGCGACAAGAATTCCAGCGGAAAACATTTTAGGGACCGTTACTGCGTAAAATGATAATCCGTTATAATGGCTCCCTGCATTGGGATGCTTTCCACAAAGCCATCAGAGCCACTCATTTTAACAAAAATAAGCTTTAAGAAAATTTGCGACAAGGAGAAACGTTTGGTGACTACAGCCTTAAACACAACCAAATCCGAAGAGATTTTTAGTGCCGCCCAAAAGCTGATGCCTGGTGGTGTTAGCTCCCCGGTGCGGGCCTTTAAATCCGTTGGCGGACAGCCCATTGTTTTTGATCGCGTCAAAGGCTCCCGCGTTTGGGACGTCGATGGCAACGAGTACATTGACTATGTGGGCACTTGGGGGCCAGCCATCTGCGGCCATGCCAATGATGAAGTTAATGCAGCACTCCGGGAAACCCTCGAAAAAGGAACAAGCTTTGGTGCCCCTTGCCTCAAAGAAAATATCTTGGCTGAAATGGTGATCAATGCAGTTCCCAGCATTGAAATGGTGCGCTTTGTGAATTCCGGTACGGAAGCTTGCATGTCGGTGTTACGTTTGATGCGAGCTTTCACGGGGCGAGAAAAAATCATCAAATTTGAAGGTTGCTACCACGGCCATGCTGATATGTTCCTGGTTCAGGCCGGATCTGGGGTGGCAACCCTCGGTTTACCTGATTCTCCTGGTGTGCCCAAAACCACCACTGCCGCCACATTGACTGCCCCTTATAACGACCTTGAAGCGGTCAAAAAATTATTCGCAGAAAATCCCGGTGAAATTGCCGGAGTGATCCTAGAGCCTGTGGTCGGTAATTCTGGGTTTGTAGTTCCCGATGCCGGTTTCCTCGAAGGATTGCGGGAAATTACCAAAGAACATGACGCCTTACTGGTTTTTGATGAGGTGATGACAGGCTTCCGAATTTCCTATGGTGGTGCCCAAGAAAAATTTGGCGTGACCCCAGATCTCACCACCCTGGGTAAAGTGATTGGTGGCGGGCTGCCTGTAGGAGCCTATGGTGGCCGCAAAGACATTATGTCCATGGTGGCTCCGGCGGGGCCGATGTACCAGGCAGGCACCCTCTCAGGGAACCCCTTAGCGATGACAGCGGGCATTAAAACCCTTGAATTACTCCAACGTCCTGGTATGTACGGGCAATTGGAAACCATCACGAAAAAGTTAATTGATGGCTTGTTGAGCATTGCCCGGGAAGCGGGTCATGAAGTCACGGGTGGTAACATCAGTGGTATGTTCGGCATGTTTTTCACGGGAGAACCTGTCCGTAATTACGAAGATGCGAAGAAATCGGACTTACACAAGTTCAGCCGCTATCACCGTGGGATGTTGGAACAGGGAATTTATCTTGCCCCCTCTCAGTTTGAGGCTGGTTTTACCTCCCTTGCCCACACCGATGAAGATATTGAAAAAACCTTGGCCGCAGCTAAAGTGGTCTTGAATAATCTCTAAAGCCTAAATTTCGGTTCTATTTTTGAGATATAGTGTTCCCTCTTTCTGTCACGAAAGGGGGAATTTTTCTGGGAATCGCGAGGGGATGAATCCGCTACAATTGCTTAAAAATTCTGTTTTCGGGGGTTTATGAGCCAAGGGAAACCAAATCCATCGCCTGAGGGGACTGAGCTTAAGGGAAAGTCTCCCGAATCTGAATTAACAACGGCCTCGGAGCAGGCGGGATCTCAACCGGTAAAAATTCCACCACCCCGTTCGGATTTGGCGGCACGGCACTTTTATCTGCGCAAAATTGATCCTGGTAGTCCTTGGCTTATTTCAACGGCGATCGCCGTGACGATGTTGGGGTTATTAAGCCATTGGCTTTGGCTTGGACTGTCCGGCACCCTCGTCACCCTCTTACTCTCGCTGCGGATTATTTTGCCTTCCCTGAAAAATTGGCTGGGGACTTTTTTGACCCCTGAAGAACGTCGCACCCTCATTGGCGTAGTGGCTTTTGTGGTGGCGATCGCCAGTTTGTTGAGATTTCTCGGTTTTTATCGATTGGTGAGCCATTGGCTCAACCAGATTGTCTGGGATGAATTTGGCTCCTGGGCGGACTGGGTAGGGGCTTTGGGGCAAATTATGATTGCTGTACTGGCCGTTTATGTCGCCTGGGAACAATACGTGATCTCCCGTGATTTGACCATCCAACAAAACCGCATTACCCAGCAGCAAACCATTGATACCTATTTCCAAGGGATTTCTGACCTCGCCCTGAACGAAGAAGGACTTTTAGAAGACTGGCCCCAAGAAAGGGCGATCGCCGAAGGGAGAACCGCCGCCATTTTGAGCAGTGTCGATGCTGGTGGGAAAGCAAAAATTCTGCGATTTCTTTCCCAATCCCGATTTTTGACCCCCCTGAAGCGGGATGGTCGTTTGGGACGCGCAATCCTCGATGGCACGGGTAGCTATGCCGAAGACCGAGAATGGGGCGTCCGCGTGATCGATTTAGGGGTAATGCTGGCAGGGGCAAATCTCGCCAACATGGATCTGCGCTGGACAGAGCTCAGTGAAGCCAATTTAGTCCGGGCGAACTTACAAAACTGCGACCTAGTCCGGGCAAATCTTTCTCGCACCATTTTGGTGGATGCAAATCTGCGGCTGGCGGACGTGAAAGGCACAATTTTCTTTTATGGCCCCTTTGAAACGGCGAGTCCCCGCATTAAAGCAAAGTTACCCAACTACCGCACTGGCGAATATACGGGGGCCGTGGTGGAAAATGTTGACTTTACAAACGTAAAGCGTATGAATGAAGAGCTACGTTATTATTGCTGTGCTTGGTGCGGCGAAAAAAGTCGGGCCACGGTTCCTGGGGGCTGCGAGGGAATTCCGAATAAGTTGGGCCGTTAAATTAGCCGTAAAAGTAACTGTCTAACTCGTTTCCGCTTTAACCCAGAGGGCTAAACCACCGCCACGACCACGGGCCGCAATCACATCGGGGGAGACGTAAAAGTAACTGAAAAAGGCCTGTTTCCCAATGGTTGTTGCGTAGAAATCTTGCCTGGCCGTTTCACCGCTCCGGATTTGGCCTCGATAAAGCCTCAACCCACCCAAGCTTATGGTTATTTGCGTAAAGTCGAAGGCGAGTAACCGTTTTTGAGTCTGAAATTTCACCGGGCCAGTTAAGGATAAATGCAGTGGCCCCAAGTGAACTTTGTTAGTAACGCTGCCCCGCTGCCAATTCGTTGTTGGGTCTTGCTCCGTCAGAGCGTCATAGGCGATCGCCACCGTGACCCACTGGGGTAAATAGCGTCCCTGACCCAGCACTTTTCCCGCTTGTTTTTGGGCTTTTTTGGTGCCCGTAATAAAGGTGAGCTGCCAGGTACCCAAGAGAGAAACAAAAGAATAGGTCAGCTTCTCCCGTTTGGCCGTTTTTTCCAGGCCAAGCAACTGTGCCGTGAGGGCCTCTGGGGTGGGTCGCCGCTGCGAATTCAAAAGAACAGCACGGGTCAAAATGTCGGCTTGGGCAGTCATAAAAAAGGGGATTCATCCTTGGTGTATGGTTTTCCGGTGAAAATTTATCCAGTGAAAATTTAGCTGTGGTAGTCACAACCATTGGCGTTAGATTTTCCAGGGCGGCGATCGCCATGGAGATTATTTTAAGAAATTGACTAAGGTCTGGAGTTTGTCCCAAGCTGCCCCGCTAGCCATCACTGTCTGGGCTTTTTGGACGCCCGCGAGATGATCCCCCCAAGGCACCACTTCCGCCACCTGGAGCGCCAACCCCGCATTCAAAGCCACCGCATCCCGTTGAGCCTGGGTTCCTTTCCCCTGGAGAATATTCGTTAAAATCTCTTGGTTTACAGGCACATCGCCGCCCTTCAACGCTTGCAAGGAAACAGGCGTTAAACCCAAAGTGACGGGATCTAAAACGCTAGTTGTGACTGCACCACCATTCACAAGGGCCAAATCCGTTTTATCCCCAAGGCCCGCTTCATCTAAGCCTTCCCGACCATGGAGCACCATCGCCTTAGGGGTTCCCAGTTGATTGAGCGCTTGGGCCATCCGTTCAATAAACTGCGAATCATAAACACCAATAATCTGGCCTGTGGGCTGGAGGGGATTGACCAACGGCCCCAACAGATTAAACACCGTACGAATCTTGAGTTCGCGGCGGATCGGGGCCACACTTTTCATCGCCGGATGCCAGCCAGGGGCAAACAGGAACGTAATGCCCACCGCATCAAGGGCCCCATGGACTTTTTCCGTAGGAGCGCCAAGGTTGACCCCTAGGGCTTCTAAAACATCCGCTGAGCCGACTTTGCTCGAAGCTGAGCGATTACCATGTTTAGCAACTTTGACCCCAGCGGCTGCTGTCACGAAGGCCACCGCCGTCGAAATATTAAAAGTAGAAGAACCATCTCCCCCGGTGCCGCAGGTATCAATCACCGGTTGCCCATGGCTTAACAGCTGTTGCTGTCGGGATTGGGCTTTGAGGACTTGGGCCATCCCCGTCAGCTCATCAGCCGAAACCCCCTTTGTTTGTAGGGCCGCAAGTATAGCTCCAGATAGGGCTGGAGAAATTGCCTCTTGTAGCCAACCTTCCATGAGTTGAGAGGCTTGGGTTTGGCTTAGGGATTCGCCATTGATGAGTTGTTGGAGGAGAGCAGACCAATTTGGAGTTGTCATAGATTCGAGGCAAACGTGCTAGAGAGGTTTTCCAAAAACTTTATCGGATTCCCTCCCTTTCCGAGAATCTTTTAGAATATCCTTTGGAAAAATTTTGTTAAATGTCAGGCAAGTTGAGGGTTATGAAGGTTTTAGCGCGCATTGTTGTTTTAGGTTTCGTCATTTTCGGGCTTTGTTGGGGGACACCGGCTTACGGGGCCAGTCCTGCGGCCACATCCCGGTCGGCGATCGATAGTGAAGATCTTGCAGGCAGCAATTTTGCGGGGCAAAATCTCCAGGGGGTTGAATTTTCCCAGGTGAACCTTACCAACGCAGATTTAAGTGGCAGCGATCTCCGGGGGGCGGTTTTCAACAGTACACTTCTGGAAGCGACAAATCTCCACGGGGCCGATTTTAGCAATGGCATCGCCTATCTTTCCAAGTTTACGGAGGCGGATTTAACCGATGCGATTTTTGTGGAGGCGATCCTTTTGCGATCTACCTTTGAGAATGCAAAGATTGACGGCGCAGATTTTAGTTTTGCCGTGTTAGACGGGCCACAACAGAAAAAGCTCTGTGCCGCGGCCACAGGGGTCAATTCGGTGACGGGGATTGCCACGGCTGACTCTTTGGGCTGTTAATCAAAGCCTGAACATTCGATTTTTATGGGGATGAACTGGGGGAAATGTTCCCCCTTTTTTTTGTGATCCCAGGCAAACCTAGAGGGCTTCTAGGGGGTTGACGGTATCAATGACCGAGAGGCTGGCATCTTCATTGACCGTCCAAACGTCGTAGTTTCCAGCCACGTCACCATTTTCATCAAAGTCAACGTTTCCGCTGGCACCTTGATAGTTAATCGCTTGGCCTTCACGGACTAGGGCGATCGCCTCACAGGGATCACTCACTTCTTGGCCATCGCCACTGGTGACTGCTCGGAGGTTATTTTTGATGCCTTCGCCAGTAT
The DNA here is from genome assembly GCF_963876085.1 of Synechococcus sp. BDU 130192. Lineage (NCBI taxonomy): Bacteria > Bacillati > Cyanobacteriota > Cyanophyceae > Synechococcales > Synechococcaceae > Synechococcus > Synechococcus sp. BDU 130192. The sequence continues at coordinate 12,928 of NZ_CAWNNO010000007.1, forward strand.
TTACATCCGCTGCTTCGGCGGCCAACATCATGGCGATCGCCGCATCCCAGGAATGGGGCACATAGGCCGTAACCTCCTTACCTGTTTTTTCGCGCCAGAGAGCTGTAAAAGCTTCTAAAGCTGGGCCATCCGCACCGGGAACTGTCCCTAGAGCCCCCGCAATAATTGACTGACCAGCGGCGGTCGTACCTACCTGTTGGGTAAAGTCTTCACTGTAGACGCCATCGGTTAATAGAACAGTGATCCCTTCGCTCAAGCCCTGTTCATAGGCGGCTTTGAGCAATAAACTACCAGTCTCTGCGTAGAGCACCCCAAGGACAGCATCGGGTTCCCCGGCAAAAGCGGCTGCCGCTTCACTATCGAGGGTGGCGGCTTTCGGGTCATAGCGCACCGGATTATCTTTGTTGACAATGGTGCCCCCAAGGTTTTCAAAGGCTTTGATAAATTCTTGCTCAAAGCCCACGCCATAGTCATTGTTAATCACCACGGTGGAAACCCGTTCAAAACCTTGTTTTTGCGCTAAAACAGCCAAAGCAGGGGCTTGGTAGCTGTCGGGGGGCGCAGTTCTAGCCCAATAGCCATCGAAATCACCATTCGCAGCCCGTTCTGTAAACACAGGACTGGTACTGCCGGGGGAAACGAGCATCACTTGGTTCCGCACCGCAACATCAACAGCGGCACTAGACACACTACTGGCAAAGGCCCCCACAACCCCGGCGACTCTATCGACTTCCGCCAGCTTTGTCATCGCTGCCCCTCCGGCGGTGGGGTCTGTTTGGGAATCTTCTTGGATGAGGGTAACGGGTTGCTCATTGACGCCCCCGCAAGCGTTAATTGTTTCTACGGCCAGTTCTACGGCGATCGGCATATTTTGCCCAATGGAGGAAAGGTCGCCAGTGGTTGGTGTCAGGGAGCCTAACTTCAGACCCTCAGCACCAGTATTTGTACTGGTTTCGCCGTTGCCATCGGTGGGGGCAGTGGTGTCTTGGCAGGCTCCGGTGAAGGTTGCGATCGCCGCCAGGGAAAGGGCGATCGCCAAATTAAATTTCGATGTTTGCATGGTTCAGATTTTTTCAAAAAAAGATTAAAATCTCCCTCATTTTATGCACAAACCCCAGGATGCAACCCCAAGAAAGGGGAGAAGGCGATTTACAATAGTTAACATTGCTTGAGGGTAAAACTGACTATGGTTGCTGCGCCAAATTCTCCACAACTATCGACCCAACCGGCTTGGTCACGACTTTTTGCAAACCCCGCCCAACCGTTTGATTTAACGCCTCTGCCCGTTCTAGAGGGGGCAATTCCACCAGGATTGCGGGGGAGTTTGTTTCGCAATGGCCCCGGACGTTTGACACGGGGAGGGCAGGCCATGGGCCATTGGTTTGACGGCGATGGTGGCATTCTAGGGGTGTACTTTACAGAAGCAGGTGCCCAGGCCCAATATCGCTATGTAGAAACCCCCTACTTTCAGCAGGAAGCAGCAGCAGAAACCTTACTCTATCCCAACTATGGCACCCTCGCTCCGGGACAAATTTGGCAGCGGTGGGGGAAACCTGCTAAAAACTCGGCTAATACTTCTGTGTTGCCCCTGGGCGATCGCCTTTTAGCCCTGTGGGAAGGGGGGAAACCCTATGGCCTCAATGCCCAGACCCTTAAAACCTTGGGAGAGATGGATCTTGGCTTTGCCCACTCTAGCGATACCTTTTCGGCCCACCACAAAATTCACCCTGAAACTGGGGAAATTTACAATTTTGGCGTGACCTTCGGCCCCAAGGCGACATTCCAGCTTTACCGTTGTAACCCCCAGGGCGAAATTTCACAGCAGACTCATTTTTCTGTACCAGGCTTAAAGGGATTGCCGCTGGTGCATGATTTTGTCTTGGCCGGAGATTACCTCGTGTTTTGTATTCCGCCGGTGCGCCTCCAAATGGTGCCGACGCTATTGGGCCTAAAAACCGTTAGCGATGCCCTTCAGTGGCGGCCAGAACTGGGAACGACGATTGTGATCATTGATCGCCACAGCCTCCAACCGATTAGCTTTTGCCAACAGGAGGCTTGGTTCCAGTGGCACTTTACCAATGGCTATGTTGATGATCATGGCGAAATTGTGCTGGAAATGGTGCGGTTTCCAGATTTTGCCAGCAACCAACAATTCGTCGAAATTCCCCAGGGCAAAATTCAAACCTATACAAAGGGCACCCTCTGGCGTTATCGACTGGCACCGAAAACAGCCAAGGTCATTGAAGCCTACGAAATTTGCGATCGCTCCTGTGAATTTCCGATCACCCTCGAATCCCACACCGGGCAGCCTTGGCCCAAAACCTTTATGGGTGTCCACCGCCGAGAATCAGATATTGGTCACGAGATCATTAATGCGATCGCCGCCTTTGACCACCGTACAAAAACCTTCACCATGGCGGACATGGGCGCCAACCACTATCCCTCTGAACCCATCCCCGTCCAAAATCCCCAGAATCCCGATGAAATCTGGCTCTTAACCGTTGTCTTTAATGCCCCAGCTAACCGGAGTGAACTCAGAATCTACGGTGGCGATCGCCTGGAGGCTGAACCCCTTTGTATCCTAAAATTTCCTGAAATTATTCCCCCCAGCTTCCATGGCAAATGGCAGCCCGCTCTTTAAAATTCCTAAGTAAAAGTCCCAAGAAAAAACCCTCCAACTTGGAGGGTAAGGGCTAAACAATTGAATCTTTGAAAAATGTTCTTAGAGCGCGTTACCACGGGGTAGAACTTCTTCAGGGAATACAAATTGTTCGTGAATTTGGTCTTGCGGTGCCATCCATGCACGCATACCTTCGTTCAACAGAATATTCTTCGTGTAGAACGTTTCAAATTCGGGGTCTTCCGCCGCGCGGATTTCCTGGGATACAAAGTCATAGGCACGCAGGTTCAATGCTAAACCCACAATCCCCACAGAACTCATCCACAAGCCAGTCACCGGCACAAACAGCATGAAAAAGTGCAACCAACGCTTGTTGGAAAACGCAATCCCGAAAATCTGAGACCAGAAACGGTTTGCGGTCACCATCGAGTAGGTTTCTTCTGCCTGGGTCGGCTCAAAAGCGCGGAAGGTATTCGCTTGGTCACTGTCTTCAAACAGGGTGTTCTCTACCGTTGCCCCGTGGATCGCACAGAGCAGCGCACCACCGAGAATCCCTGCAACACCCATCATGTGGAAGGGGTT